>JAUZQK010000157.1 GCA_030951025.1 Mariprofundus sp.
CCTGCATTGGCATTGGCAATCAATAAGCTGCTACAGAATATAAAAACAATGGTTAAATACAACGGCATAATAACTCCAAATCAAATAATCAGGTAATCAAATCAATTCAACGCAGGCAGATAGTGAAAGGTATTTATTACGGAACAGTGAAGCGCTTTAACGCACACCCTGCGACTTGAGATATTCTTCATAGGTGCCGTGATAATCGACAATACCATCCGGCGTGAGTTCGATAATACGGGTCGCAACGGAGGCAATCAGTTCACGATCATGGCTGACAAAAACCAGTGTGCCCGGATAATTTTCCAGGGCGATATTCAGTGATTCGATGAATTCCATATCCATGTGGTTGGTCGGCTCATCGAGCAGCATCACATTGGGATTCTGGAACATAAACTTGCCAAACAGCATGCGCCCCTTTTCACCACCGGAGAGTGCTTTGACGGATTTGTTGATATCATTTTGCGAGAATAGCATGCGACCGAGATTGCCACGTATTTCCTGTTCGCCATGCTCTGCCCGCTTCCACTGTGCCATCCAGTCAAACAGCGATTCATCTTCGGCAAAATCAGCCGAATGATCCTGAGCATAATAACCCAGCTTCACATTTTCCGACCATTTGATTTCACCCGAACTTGGCTGCAGATCACCGGCCAGACAGCGCAATAAGGTGGTTTTACCAATCCCGTTGGGGCCAATCACCGCCACACGTTCACCCACAGGCACCATCAGATCAAAGTTTTCAAACAACAGCTGATCATCAAAGCCCTTGCTCAATGCATTGAGCTTGAGGGCAATACGAAAAAGCTTTTTATCCTGCGTAAAGCGCATGTAGGGGTTCACGCGACTGGAAGGTTTGACTTCTTCGAGCTTGATTTTATCCAGCTTTTTGGCACGAGATTGTGCCTGCGTGGCCTTGGATGCATTGGCTGAGAAGCGGCGCACAAAGGCCTGCAACTCTTGAATCTCTTCGGTTTTCTTGGCATTGGCGGTGAGCAATTGCTCCTGAACCAAGGCTGAGGCTTCCATATAATCATCGTAATTGCCCGGATATAAACGCAGTTCACCATAATCCAGATCGGCCATGTGGGTGCAGACACTGTTGAGGAAATGACGGTCATGCGAAATAATGATCATCGTACTCTTGCGTTCGTTGATCACCCCTTCGAGCCAGCGAATGGCATTAAGATCAAGGTTATTGGTCGGCTCATCGAGTAGAATAATTTCTGGATCACCAAACAGCGCCTGCGCCAGCAGTACGCGCAGCTTCAAGCCCGGCGCAATGGATTTCATCAGTTTATAGTGGGCCTCTACCGGAATACCCATCTCGATCAGCAGGTCACCGGCATTGGGTTCGGCACTGTAGCCATCCATATCGGCAAATTCGCTTTCCAGATCACCAGCGCGCATGCCATCTTCTTCACTGAGTTCTTCTTGGGAATAGAGATGATCACGCTCTTCTTTTACCTTCCACAGCTGCTCATGACCCATCATCACCGAATCGATGACACTGAACTCTTCAAAGGCGAAATGATCCTGACGCAGCTTACCGAGGCGCTGATGTTCGCCGATGCTGACGTGACCTGCGGTCGGCTCCAGATCACCACCTAGAATTTTGATCAAGGTCGATTTGCCGCAACCATTGGCACCAATCAAACCGTAACGGTTATTGTCACCAAATTTGACTGAAACATTTTCAAACAGGGGTTTGTCCCCGAATTGCATAGTAATACCAGATGTAGAGATCATTGAACTTATTCCGTGAGACACAAGATTTAACCATGCAGGGTCTGTCATAGCACAGCTTGAAAAGTGGCGCAGCTTAGTGCAGCGCATGAGATATACAACCTGAACAGTTATTTTTTAAGTTTTAACTATGCTGAATGACGATATTTTCTTATTTGAGAGGGTTGCCGGTGGCTTTGAATTGTTTCATTTTTGCATACACCAGATTGGGATATTTCATGCGTCCCAATGAACCATTGTAGGCACCGAGGGCGCGGTCGAGGGTTTTAAAACGATCGATATAATGCCTGAGAATGGCGCAGCCATAACGTGTGTTGGTTTCAATTTTGAGCAGATTATCCGAGCTGCTGCCGAGTTCCTTTTTCCAGAATGGCATGATCTGCATCAAACCCACCGCGCCGACATTGCTGACAGCAAAATGATCAAAACGCGATTCAACCGCAATCAGCCCCAGCACCAGCTCAGGCGATAAATCAAAGCGTTTGCTGTTGACATATACCCAGTGGGCAATGGTTTCCGCTTCCTGTTGATTTGGCACCCAAGGCTTGATGGTCTGGACGATATCTTTTACCCAGACAGTACGCTCAAAATCACTGCTACCGATGACCGGCTCAGGAGCCAGCATTTTGCGCAGCTCGGCTTTTTCTGCCGGTTTGATGTCGAGTAGCCCCGCATCGAGCAGGCCAATCTGTTTTTCAACCAGTTGTTTGACCGGGCTTTGCGCCAAATGCTGTTTATCTTCGGTATTGCTGCTGAGCCAAACGGGAATGGTGACAACAAAACCAGCCACACACAGACCCGCCAGAATGGCTTTGGGTGACATGCCACCCATTTTGCGACGCAGCTCTTCAGAGTTCAGTTGATGCTTCCAGTGTTCTTATCGGCCAGCTGACCCTTCAATAGATCAATCACCTTGGCGACCACATCGCCCACTGCCACTTCGCTGCGTCCGCCTTTGCGCCAACCCATTTCGACGACTCCAGCCTTTAAGCCGCGATCACCAATCACCAGCTGCATCGGCAGGCCGATCAATTCGGCATCTTTGAATTTCACACCGGGTCTCTCGTTGCGTTCATCCCACAATACTTCAATGCCAGCATCGAGCAGTGCCTGGTAAATTTGTGCGGATGTTTGTAACACGGCTTCTGATTTACCCATGCTGATCAGGCCAACACTAAATGGTGCCAAAGCCTGAGGCCAGGCGATGCCTGAATCATCATTGCATTGCTCAACCACCGCAGCCATCAAACGGGAAATGCCAATGCCATAACAGCCCATGGTCGCAAGCGCGCGTTTGCCTTGCTGATTCTGGAACAAGACTTGCATCGGTTCGGTATAACGTGTGCCGAGCGCAAACACCTGCCCGACTTCAATGCCGCGCGATAATTCAATCTCTGCACCGCATGTATTGCAGGCATCACCTGCACGTGTTTCACGCAAATCGGCGAAGTGGATATCTTCCAAATCCCGATCCACATCGAGACCTGTAATATGGGCGTTGGCTTTGTTGGCTCCTGTGATCAAACCGCAGGCAGCCGTTAAACTGTGATCCAAAAACAGCTTGCAGTTCAGCTTTTGTGGTCCGATAAAGCCGGTGATGCCACCGATTTGTGCAATCTCATCATCGCTGGCCATTTCGATGCTATCGGCAGCGATGGCATGGGTCAGTTTAATCTCTTGAACCTGATCATCACCGCGTACGCAGGCCGCGATAATCATGCCATCGTTAGCGCCGCCGACGGCACGATAGACCAGTGTTTTAAGTAATGTACTTAAATCGGCATGGAGAAATGCAGCCACATCTTCTGCCGATGTCACATGCGGTGTTTCAACCATCAGCAATGCTGCTGATGGCGTGTTTACAGCTTGGCGTTTTGACATTGCCGTTTCCACATTGGCGGCATAATCACAGCCGCTGCAATGGGCAATGAGATCTTCACCTGATTCGGCCAGCACATGAAATTCATGTGTTTTGCTGCCGCCAATGGAGCCGCCATCGGCTTCAACAGGTCGAAAATTTAAACTGAAACGTTCAAAAATACGGCAATAGGTGGCAAACATATTATCATATTCAGCATTCAGCGATGCCTCATCAGCATGAAATGAATAAGCATCTTTCATGATAAATTCGCGACCGCGCATAAGCCCGAAACGTGGACGTATTTCATCACGGAACTTGGCTTGAATCTGATACAAATTCATCGGTAGTTGTTTGTAGGAGCGCAATTCACGGCTGATCAAATCACAGATCACTTCCTCATGGGTGGGGCCCAGACAGGATTCATGACCATGGCGATCATTAAAACGCAACAGTTCCGGGCCGTACTTTTCCATGCGTTCTGATTTTTCCCACAACTCAGCCGGCTGCACCATGGGTAAGAGCAGTTCCTGAGCGCCGGAGCGGTTCATTTCATCGCGCACAATCGCCTCGATCTTGCGCAATACCCGCAAACCCAACGGTAAATAATCATAGACTCCGGAAGTCACACGGCGAATAAAGCCTGCCCGCAACAGCAGTTTGTGCGAAATGACTTCAGCATCGGCCGGATCATCACGCAAGGTAGGGATAAATAGTTTGGAATAACGCATGTGGCAAGCATAGCGATGCTTGATCTGTTCAGGTAGCCCTGTTGTTTAACGCCGTTGTCCAACAGGCAGTATTCTAATCTGTTTGAGCTGTTTTTATCCGACGGCTGGCAAGCAGTTTAAACCGGCTTGGGTTTTTGGACGCGGTAATACAATATAGCCATCAAGCTCAGGGATAGTACAAAGACGATGACTTGCAGGGCACTGGGTTGATCATCATAACCGATTAATACGTGTAATAATTCACCCATTGCACTGCTCGATGATAATAGCGCTGAACTGTTCCATAACGGATCAATCAAGGGCGGTAACCATTCGATGACCACCAGATTCCAGCAGGCCTGCGATGCCATGCCAGCGGCGAGCAACATCAATAACCAGCCGGCCACAGCGAACAAGTGTTTCAACGGAATGCGAACCAATCCGAAATAGAGCAGGCTGCCAATGATCAGAGCAGCAGCACCACCCATGAGACCACCGATAAGCATGCTCCAGCCATCGGCTTGCACACCTTGCGCCGCACCAAATAGAAAAAAGGCTGCTTCAGAGCCTTCACGCATAACGGCGGATAAAGCTACGATTGCCAGGGCGGTATGGGGTAAACGACCTTCTTTGACTGAGCCTCCAACCTGCTGCATTTGCTGTGCCATTTCACGACCATGACCACTCATCCACAATACGGTCCATGCAATCAAGACCGATGCCAGTGTCAGCACGACGGCATTGAAGATGAATTCACCTTCACCTTCAAAGGATGCTTCCATCTGCTCCATGAAGATGCCCAAGAGAACAGCGCCCAATAATCCACCGAGCACACCAAGGCCAATCCATTTTCTTGAACCGGGTAATCCGCGTGTGGCGACCATCAGTACACTGACCACCAATACCATTTCCAGCATTTCACGAAATACAATAACCAGCGATGGGATCATCTATCCAACTCCTGTCTGCATTGGCAGCACAGACCGAACATCACCAATTGATGGCCGGTCAGCTTAAAGCCTTTTTCATCGGCTGCTGACTGTTGTAATTGTTCGATAGTTTTATGCGAGAACTCTTCGATATGGCCACATTCGGTGCAGACCATGTGATCATGGTGGGCTTTATCGGCGCGTTCATAGCGTTTTTTATCGGCCAGTTGAATCGAATCAATCAGACCTTGTGATTCCAGAGCGGCGAGCCCGCGATATACGGTGGCAATACCGATGCTTTGGCCGCTATCTGCCATGGCACGGGCTAATTCTTCAGCATCCCAATGGATGTTGGAGGCATTGATGATATCCAGGATAGCTTGGCGCTGTGTGGTAAGTCGTAACATGGCATAACGATAATCGTTATCAGGGGCAAGTAAAGTGTGGTGATTGATTGTGTCGATTGATTGGCCGTGCATCGTGAGCAATATTTTCAGATAAAGCGGGTTATTTTGTTATCTTTATATGCAAGGCTTGAGGCAAGTCTGTGTATTGGTATCTGTGCATCTACAATCTTGTGAATCTGTGCACCTACAATCGGCGAACCGCTAAGCGGATCAGGCAGTGGCGGGGATATTGTTATCGGTGGGGCGCAAGCGTTCTTCGCGATTAACTTGCACTTCACGTGGCGCATCAATGCCAATGCGTACCTGACCACCTTTCACATCCAAGACCTGAATCTGAATATTGTCGCCGATAGCAATCGCTTCACCTTTTTTGCGTGTTAAAATCAACATGGGGAAATCCTCTCCGAATATTAATAGACTATCTATCGGAAATTACAAGGTGAAATTAAATTCACCACATGTCGCAGTGTCTCATAAAGACTCGATTTTCAGACGTTTAAGCTAAGATTATATCCCGATAACGACGAATACGTTCTAAAGAACGATGGAAATGTTGCCAGTCCCATTGTATGCCCGGATCCCATTTTCGATCCGGTGCAATATCTTTATGACCAACAATGCGCTCTGTGGAAATAGCCGGATAGCGTTGCATCAGCCTGCGACATAAGCGTGCAGTTTCACGATATTGGGCGGCGGTGAAGGGGCGTTGCTCATCGCCGATCATTTCAATGCCGATGGCATAATCATTGCAAGCCTCGCGCCCTTGCCAGCTAGATAAACCCGCGTGCCAGGCACGATGCTCTGTGGCGACGAATTGGCTGATGATCCCCTGCCGATCAACAACAAAATGAGCTGAAACCTGCAGGCCGCTTAAATCCTCAAAGCTGGGGTGAGCATGGCAATCGAGTGCGCCCAAAAACAGGGCTTCGATATATTGCATGTCGAATTCACCGGCTGGTAAGCTGATGGCGTGCAAGACAATCAAATCAATATCGACCCCTGCCGGACGTAGGTTTTGATGGGGAGAATGAAGCTGTCGCATGGCCTCATGATGGTGTGCGAAGTCATGCTGCACAAGTAACCCTGCCGCTCAATCGGTAACCTTAAATGTATTGCTGCTTTATTCATGCCATTATCTTGGCACAATAGCCGCATGTTTTCTGGATTGGATCAAGATAAAGCGCGTTTGATGCGCATGGCAACCTATGTATCTACAGGGGTGGCGGTCACACTGATTGTCATCAAACTGGTGGCCTGGTTTATGACCGGCTCTGTCAGCTTGTTGGCTACCTTGATTGATTCCTGCCTTGATGCGCTGGCTTCGGTGGTGAATCTCATTGCGGTTCATCATGCGCTGACTCCGGCAGATAAAGAACATCGTTTTGGTCATGGTAAAGCAGAAGCCCTGGCTGGTCTTGGCCAGGCGACCTTTATTGCCGGCTCAGCGTTGTTTCTGGTGCTTGAAGCGGCCTCGCATTTGTTACATCCGCAAGAAATATCTGCCATGCCAGTTGGTATTGCGGTGATGATTTTTTCGATTGTGGCCACACTCGGTTTGTTGATGTTTCAGAAGCATGTGATCAATAAAACTGATTCGACTGCAATCAAGGCAGATCACATGCATTACAAAACTGACCTCTTGGTGAATGCCGGTGTGATTGTGGCTTTGCTGTTGGCCAGTTACGGCTGGCCGGGATTTGATCCTGTATTCGCGATTGCCATTGCGGCTTATATTTTATACAGCGCATGGGAAATCGCCAAAGAGTCTCTGGATCTGTTGATGGATCGGGAACTGCCTGATGAAGATCGGGATCGCATCAAATTGATCGTGCGTAATCATCCTGATGCACGCGGTTTGCATGATTTGCGTACCCGTAAATCAGGCACGACATCATTCATTCAGCTGCATCTGGAGCTGGATGATAGTTTGACCTTGTTGCAGGCTCATACCATTGCAGATGATGTGGAAGCATGCATTCTGGCCGAATACCCCGATGCGGAGGTGATTATCCATGAAGATCCGGCCAGTTTGACGGAACCGAAACCGGTGTTTGCCCAATCATGAGGTGGCTGATGTTTAAGCTGAGCCGACTAAAGCTCAAATCGAGCCAAATGCTTGGCCTGCTTATCTTATCCGGCCTTATGTTGAGCCAGGCGGCCGTCGCAGCCACTGATCTGGTGAATGTTTATTTTCTGCCTATCGAGGAGGCTGCCAGCATTGCCCGTAGCCAGCTTTCCGATTCGGGTAAAGTAGCCATGGTGCCATCTCAGCATATCTTGATTATTGATGACGATTCGGCTCATATTAACAAAGCCAAAGCCCTGCTTAAGCGACTTGATCGTGCGCCAGGCCAATACACAGCCTATGTCAGTATTGAGGATGTCAGTCTTGCGGCAACGCGCTCCTTGCAAGCATCGGCTGCTGGCAGCCTGGGTCAACTCTCGGGTGGCTGGTTGCAAGTGCAATTACAATCGAAGCAAAGCCATGCCAGTCATCGTCAATCATTCCAGTTGCGCGTGTCGCAAAATGAGCCGGGCAGCATCGAGACAGGCACGATTCAAAGCTTTAGCCGCACGGCGCGTTTATGGCTTTCCGGTTATGGCCTGTTGCGTGCCAATGCTGTTGAGCTGGTGCCAATCACATCAGGTTTTCATATTACGGTCTTGCAAATGATCGGTAATACACAGTTGCGTGTGCGTATTGTGCCCTGGATGCAGCGCACTCAGGCACGAGTTGAAGGTCAGCAGGAAATGTTGATTGATCTTGGCCGCAGCAATAGCCCCGCGACACCACCAGCCAATGTCGCCAATATGCGTTTAAATGCACAACCGGTGATGATTGAGCAGCCGGTAATTGAAATTGCCGGAGCCGCGACCGAATTGATTATGCCTGTGGATCAGTCGGTGACGATTGCAGCCGCCAATCGTGAAGCGGAACTGCTCGGTGGTGCTTTGTTGTCGCGCTTTTCACGCATCGGAAAACGCCAGTTTGTGATACATCTGAGAGTCGCTAAAAACTAACGTTTCAAACGGTACCAGTGCGCTTTGTTGGCGCGCCAGAATTTACGATACTCAACATCATTGATTTGACCATCATGATTGGCATCCATTTTTCTAAATCGTTTCCGGGCACGCTGATTGACCATCTGCTGGTATTCGGCATAAGAAACCGATTCGGATTCATCCAGATCGAGTTGCATGAATGCATCGGCGATTTTATCGGTGTTCGATTTCACCTCGGCCAAAGCGGGTGTGGCCGCCAAAACACACAACAATAGAGTGTAAAAAAAACGTTTAAGCATGAGCACCTCGCATTCGCAATTGCCGAGACAAACGGCAGACGGCATCATATCCAAGTTATTTTCACTAGGCGAGGGGAACATGAAAGCATATCTCGATTTAATGTCTCATGTACGTAATCATGGCATACAAAAGGGTGATCGCACCGGCACCGGCACGCAATCGGTATTCGGTTATCAGATGCGCTTTGATTTGAGTCAGGGTTTCCCGCTGGTGACCACTAAAAAAACACATTTGAAATCCATTATCCATGAATTGTTGTGGTTTCTTAAAGGTGATACCAACACCGCCTATTTGACCGACAATGGTGTGAAGATTTGGAATGAATGGGCTACTGAAGATGGTTCGCTGGGGCCGGTGTATGGTTTTCAATGGCGCAACTGGCCTGCACCGAATGGCCAGCTGATTGATCAAATTGATGAGCTCGTTGCGCAAATCAAAAGCAAACCCAACTCACGCCGCTTGATTGTATCGGCCTGGAATGTGGCAGACCTGCCGGATGAATCCATCAGTCCACAAGAAAATGTGGCTCATGGCAAAATGGCGCTGGCTCCATGTCACGCATTTTTTCAGTTTTATGTTGCAGATGGCAAGCTCTCCTGCCAGTTGTACCAACGCAGCGCCGATATTTTCCTTGGCGTACCCTTTAATATTGCTTCCTATGCACTGCTGACCATGATGGTTGCACTAGTCTGCGAACTGGATGTCGGTGATTTCATTCACACCTTTGGTGATGCGCATTTGTATTCGAATCATACTGAACAAATCGCCACGCAATTGGCTCGTGAACCATTTCCGTTGCCGAGCATGCACAACCATCCAGCCATGAAAAATATCTTCGATTTCAGGATCGAAGATTCTGAGCTGCGTGACTACCAATGCCACCCCGGCATTCGCGCCCCGAGTGCGATT
>JAUZQK010000158.1 GCA_030951025.1 Mariprofundus sp.
GCATGCTGACTTCTTATGTCCGTTGCCTTTTCAGACTCCCCGCCTCCACAAGATGTTAGCATAACGACCAACAATAACAGTATGATGTTATTCATTTTTTATCTCCGTGGGTTGTGAAACCATTGAACAATAGTTCAAACATAATTTTTCCACTTTCCTGTTGATTCTTAAAAGCATGGCCCGGAAAATGTTGGAGAGCTGACCAAGATTGAAAGAGGAACACATTCATCCCGGCAAGTGCTGCTGCCATATGGTCAGGGTCAATATCATGTCTGATTTCACCTCGCTCCTGGCATTTACATAGCAGTGCCCTTAGCAGAGAAAAATATTCAGCGAATACTTGTTCTGCCAAGTCTTGTCCTCTTGAGCTACTGCCATCCAGCATTTCCCGAAGAATAAGCCTGGAGATACTGCTATTGGCATTGATATGTTTTTGATGTTCAACGGAAAAATGTGCAAGTTGCTCTGTTGAGGTTCCATCAATCCCCTGCAATTCGGCAAGCAGTACATTCATATCTTGCAGCGCATATTTCAATACTGCCAGGTACAATTCATCTTTTGATTTGAAATGGTGGTAGATATTGGCTTTTGATATGCCTGCATCAGAAGCAATCTGCTGCATAGATACGCCATCATAACCACGCTTGGCAAAAAGCTTCTCTGCCGCAATAAGTATTTGTGTTGCCCCTGATGATAAACCCATGAATACTCCTGCTTCAATTTGAAAGCTGACCGAACGTTCAGTCGGACCATATTACCATTGAATATAAAAGCAACAAACGATTACTGTAATTGCCGTAAACTTTTATTTACACACTCAAATGAATGGGAGACTAAATCCCAGGATATTTAAGTAGTCACAATAAATTCCGATAAATCCTAAGGCAATGCTGATTATACTGGCTCCCTAAATAAGGACAGGTACTTAAGAGTGATTGAGCGCAGCAGCAAAAAGATCGACAATCGACTCCGATCATAAAGAACTCAGTATCGCAAAACAGTGCCCATTAATCGGGTTGACGCGGTCGAACTACTACAAGCACTTACAGACAACTGTGGTCAACATAGTGACGAATCAAAACCAGCTATACATGCGGTTGATGGGTATTGAGTCAATTGCGCCAAAACCGTTTATCAGCAAGGCAAACAAGAGTCATAAGAATACCCTTACCTACTGGGGGATATGGACATTACCGAGCCAAATCAGGCGTGGTGTACTGATATTACATAGATTCGTTTGCCTGGTGGTTTTGTTTATCTGACAGCAGTGATGGACTGGCACAGTAGCTTTGTGTTGTCGTGGAAAGTGTCGATTACTATGGAGACAGATTTTTGTATCAATGCGGTAAAAAGTGCTATTCGCCGCCATGGCAAACCAGAGGTGTTTAAGAGTGATCAAGGCGCACAATATACCGGTAGAGGATTTACCGATATTCTCAAAGAAAATGACATAAAAATTAGCATGGATGGTAAAGGTCGTTGGATGGATAACGTATTTATAGAGCGGCTATGGCGGCATAGTCTAATATCAAGGGTGTTTTTGAACTAATATTGAAAAAAACAGCACAAGGAGAAGCGCGCTTAAATTAACCTATAACCTGTCCTTGACCAGGGGGCCACTTCAGTTGTTTTGTCGGTTATTGACCGAAAAACCTGTCAAGCTTGAAGGTGCTGAATAGTTGCGTTTTTTACGGTGAATGACGCGCAAGTATTTCTGCTAAAGGTGAATAGTTTATTGCCACCTATTCGACGAAAACCGTATGTTAACTATGCATGCTGACCGCCCTGCATGGATACTAAGTATTCAAAACAATCCATATAGTGCAATATAGTTTTCATGAGAGCTTGCAGCGAGGACTCTATATTCTATAGTTCCTCATATAATTCAATCAGATAGCCATCTTGCTCGATCTTGGCGGCTTGATTGCTCTATATGTTTACGAAACATCGTTTGACTTGAGGGGGTGCGTGTGTATTCGGAACAGAAGGTATTGATTCTTGGCATAGGCAACATTCTTTGGGCAGATGAGGGCTTTGGTGTTCGTGCACTGGAAGCTATGCAACAATGGTATGAGGTTTCCGAGAATGTACGCTTTCTTGATGGCGGTACTCAAGGCATGTATCTGGTGCAAGAGGTTCGAGATGCAGATATCTTAATTGTTTTTGATGCCATTGATTATGCTTTACCACCGGCCACGATGAAAATAATCGAAGGCGAAGATGTGCCCAAATTCATGGGCGTGAAAAAGGTAAGTCTGCACCAGACCGGCTTTCAAGAGGTATTGGCTTTGGCCGAAATGATGGGCGACTACCCGGAAAAGCTGCTGTTGATCGGCGTACAGCCTGAAGAGATTGAAGATTATGGCGGCAGCCTGCGGCCTGCTGTCAGAGCTCAAATTCAGCCTGCAATTGATCAGGCGCTTAGCTATCTTAATGGCATGGGCATTGTTTGTAAAAAACGCCACACACCCCTGCAAATCAGTGGGGACTTCTGTTCAGAGACATTGCTGGGTATTGAGGCCTATGAAAGTGGTCGCCCGCCCGAACTCGACGCATGCAGGACAGGAGATGACCGCATATTGAAATCAGAAGAATTTGTGGTTTCCGATATTGATACAGAGTCGATCAGTGACGCAGGCATGAAAGTTGATCTCGATCATCATTTGGAGAAATACCGCTAATGTGTCTGGGTATCCCTATGCAAGTCATTGAAATGACCGGCACGCATGCTGCTTTGTGTGAAGGTATGGGTGAACAGAAAAGTATCGACATGAGTCTGGTCGGTGAGCAGCCAGTTGGCGCATGGCTGGTGACCTTTCTCGGGGCAGCGCGTGAAGTAATCGGTGCGCAGGAAGCATTGCAAATCACAGATGCCCTACAGGCGGTCGATAACATTATGCAGGGCGATGAACACAGCGTGGATAAGCTGTTTGCCGATATTATTGAGCGGGGGCCGCAGTTGCCGCCGCATTTGCAAGAACAACTGAATAAGGAGTAAGAAATGTATACACCATTGATTGATGAGATGATTGAAAAATATGCCTACCCGATTGTCACTGAAGAAAGCGTTGACGCGTTTCAATCTGCAAATGAACATGTTGTTCTGTTTTTTACCGAAAATGGAAACAATTACCCTGAAGCCAATGATGTCGCGGTTATTCTGCCTGAGCTGATGAAGCTGTATAAGGATAAGTTAGTCGCTGCTGTTGTGCATCGTGAAAGCGAACGACCATTACAGCGGCGCTATCGATTTAAAGGATATCCAGCCTTGGTCTTTTTACGCGATGGTGAGTATCTGGGTACCATTTCAAAAGTGCGCGACTGGAAAGAATACATCGACGAGTTCGACACACTACTGGCAGCGCAACCGAGCCTGCCGCCAGCCTTTGATCTGGATAATATTTGTCCAGGCTCAGCGCCAAGCAAGGCATCATAAACATTGCATAAATCCAAGTAATCATAAGGAGTAACTGATGACAGAAATACATATTCCCATTACATCGATAGGTGTCGGATCGCAGCCACTCGAAGAGGGCGATGCCACATTGGAATTTATTCCCATGCCATCGGAGATGACTGTATTTGAGGTGTCGAGCCTGCCAGAGCCGGAAGATGTAGCCAATCTGGTGGATGGTATGAATGCATTGCGTTTGGTGCGCGATGCGCTGCTTAAATACAATATGAATGATGATCTAACGATGATCGATATTACAGATCTGGATGATCAGAACAGACATTGGGTAGATCAGATGCTTGGGCATGGTGAAGTGAGTGTGATTTACCAAGGTGGCGTACGAACCGACATCCAGGAGTCTGTGTTTGCAGGTGTATGGCGTATTCAATATGTCGATGCTGCTGGCGCACTCGTAAAGGATTTTATCGAAATCTCTGCTATCCCCGAAGTGGTCAAGAACAGTTCATTTTTACAAGCCAAGACCGTGCTCGAATATGATCAGGATAAGTTGCCACCCGGTGTGATGAATGCCACTGCTCTGGTGACCGAACTCAATGATAAAATTGTCACCTGGAAAGAAGGCGATGAGCCGCATGTCATCAATTTCAGTCTGCTGCCTCAAACCGAACAGGATCTGGAGTTTTTGGATGAGCTGCTTGGTACGGGGCCGGTGTTAATTCTCTCACGAGGCTATGGCAATTGCCGAATCAGCAGCACCACCACGCGCAATGTCTGGTGGGTTAAATATTTCAACTCGGAAGATAAAATGATCCTGAACACCGTTGAAATCAGCGCCATTCCTGATGTGGCCTGTGCCGCGCAGGAAGATATCGCGGATAGTGCCGAGCGTTTTGTGGAAGTGATGGAAATGTACGATGAGTGAGACATTCGCCGGCTCTTATGGTGGGGATGACAGCAAGCTGAAGGCCGACAGCAGGCTGGAATGTAAAATTTGCTGGCATGTCTATGATCCTGCAGAGGGTGATGATTATTGGCAGATTGAACCGGGCACGCCATTCTATGATTTGCCGGATCACTGGGTTTGCCCGGAGTGTGACGGTAGAAAAGACGGTTATATGGTCATTCTGCGCGATTGATATGCCACAATTACTAAAAGAACTCTCACCCATGGGCGCTGCTTATCATCTGGAGCAGCTTTATGATGTCATCCGTACGGATCGCATGCTGGGCATCCCTATTCTGAATGATCAGATCAAAGTGCAGGCCGTTGGGTTTCGTGTTTGGGACGGTCATGTGCTGGGTGTTTTGATTACCCCCTGGTTTATGAATTTGATGTTGTTACCGGGTGAAGATGATGATTGGAGCACTTTCCAGATTGGCTCCAAACATCTGTTTAGTTTTGCAGCGGGCTCGTTTGAATTTATCGTAGGAGAGGAGCCAGAGCTGGGGCATTATATGAGCTGCTCCATGTTTTCACCGATGTTTGAATTTGAAAGCCATGAAGCAGCCGTGATTACAGCTGAAGCCATTGTGCCCGGCCTGTTTAATGAACAGAACAAAGAAGTGTTGGAAGCCCGGAACTTTGATGGCAGTCCTGCATCTGAACATAGCAATAAGACAGATCTCAGCAGTAAAAGTTTGCCAGCAACGATTCTGGAAGGGGTACAGGTGGTGAGTGAAGCCACCAAGCAAAGCCTGGATCAGCCGTTATCCCGACGAGACTTGCTGCGTGGCAGTTTTCTGCGTCGCCAAAGCAGCCCATCAGGAGAGTGAAGTGCTATATAAATGGAACTTAACCAATATCGGTTTACCGCTTAAGGTGTTATTCACCAGCTACCTTTGCGTGGTGGCGATTGGCTATGTGATGGCATTTACCCAGATATTGTTTACCCATGGCATGGCTGATGGGAAATTTGGCCTTTCAGTTGATGATATTGTGTACAGTTATTACGGCAACCGATCCGGAACGCTTATTGAAAATAAACTTGATGGCTCAATGAAAGATAAAGCAGAAGATGCGGATCGATTTAAAATCATCCAATGGGTGCGTGATGGCGCGGATGAAGAGACTTTCAAGTCAAAGGGCATTGATCAAATCTTTGAAAACAATTGTTTTGGCTGCCATAGCGCGGAAGCGGACATGGGGCTTCCGGATTTCACCCAGTTTCAGAATATTAAAGAGCGGGCAAAAGAGGATACCGGAGCGACATTCTCCTCGCTAACACGTGTTTCGCATATTCATTTGTTCGGAATTTCATTCATCTTTTTCTTTGTCGGGCTTATTTTTGTGATGTCAAAGAGTGTGCCTGCTGGGCTTAAAGCTATCGCGATTGCAATGCCGTTTGCCTCACAGATCATGGATATCGGCTCATGGTGGCTGACCAAGTTTGAACCGATATTTGCCTGGCTGGTCATTATTGGTGGCGGCGGCATGGCTGTGGCATTTGCCTTTATGTGGACAGTCTCCATGTATGAAATGTGGTTCATGCGTGCAGATAAGCCGGTGTCAGTTAAGCCAGGTGATGCATGATTGCAGTTAACCATGTCGCTTGAAGGCGAGGTGTCCATCATCTTGCATGCGAAAGATGGAATGGTACATGCTGTGAACGTAGCATCCAAGCGCCCCTTGCTGGCCAATCAATTGTTGCAACAAAAAACACCCCAACTTGCCATTACGCTGGTTTCATCACTTTATCGCATCTGTGCCAAAGCACAGGCCTGTGCTTCCATTGATGCGATGGAAACGGCTTTAGGTATTCAGACCCATGCATCTACCCGGCAAGTTAGAGTGCAGATATTGCGCATGGAAACCTTGCGTGAACACGCCTGGCGTATTCTTTTGGACTGGCCGCTGATGATCAATGAAAAGCCAGATAACGAATCTTTAAAGCAGCTCTTGCAGATTGATCGTTACTGGCAACAGGCTGTTGATAGCAAGGCGCAAGCCTTCCAGATAGAGGCCCGTGCGCTTCAATCTGATGGCCTGATTAAAGCTGATAACCGGCAGACTACAGCACTTCTTGATGCATGCAGTGAGCTGCTTAAAAAGGCCGTTTTCTCACGGTCTCCTGCACAGTGGCTGGCATTGAAAGATGCAGATGAGCTGGCTGATTGGGCTGAAAAATGTGAAACATCAGCTGCAAGACTGATCCATCGCTTGATGCATAAAGGCTGGGAAGAGATTGGCCAGAGTCAGATACAGGCGCTACCGGATTTGGATTCGGCAATGTTGGAGCGGCTATTGAACAAACAGAATGCCAACCGTTTCATGCATACTCCGGAGATAGATGGCGAGCAGTACGAAACAACACCGTACTCGCGGCAGTATTCTTCCGCCTTGATTCAGTCGTTATCCGAGCAATTTGGCAATGGTCTATTGACGCGCTTTGTGGCTGTTTTGGTCGAGCTGGCCGTGATGCAGGCTGAGATGAGATCGTGTTTGAATCGTGGTGTGGAATATAGCGCGCGACCGAGTGTGAAATCTGGTGTAAAAAACACAAGAAAATCAGATAATGCTATGGGAATTGGTGTGGGTGTTGGGGTCGTTGAGGCGGCTCGTGGTCGGCTGGTTCATCGTGTGCGGCTACAAGATGATTGCGTGGCTGAGTATCAGATTGTCGCTCCGACGGAATGGAACTTTCATCCGCAAGGCGTATTGGCGCGCAGTTTAAAATATTTGGCAAAGGGTGATGACGAGCATTTAGAGGAGCAGGCCGGGCTATTGATTCATGCCATGGATCCTTGTGTGAAGTTTTCGTTGCAGGTGAAATCTGATGCATGAGATGTCATTGTGTGAAGGTGTTTTGAATGTGCTCGAAGATAGCGCCAGAGGACAAGGTTTTAAGAAAGTGAAAACGGTTTGGCTGGAAATTGGCGTACTAGCCGGTGTGGAACATGAAGCGATGTTGTTCAGCTATGAAGTGGTTGTGCGTGGTTCTATTGCTGAAGGCTCCAAGCTGGAGATTATTGAGTTGCCTGCTCAAGCCTGGTGTATGATGTGCATGAAAGAGGTGGAAGTAAAAGTAAGGGCTGAGCCATGCCCTGCTTGCGGCAGTTATCAGTTACAAATATCCAGCGGCGATGAGCTGCGAATCAAAGAATTGGAGGTGGAGTGATGTGTACAGTATGTGGATGTGGTGAAGGCGAAACAACAATGGAAGGTCATGAGCATAGTCATGGGCATGAACACGGGCATGATCATTCACATGAGCACCCCCACGAAGGCCATAGCCATGAGCACTCACATGATCATGATCACACCCATGATTACGGACAAGGGCCGGCGCATGCCCATGCGCCGGGTTTAAGCCAGAGCCGAATGGTTCAGATTGAGCAGGATATACTGGGTAAAAATAACCAGTATGCTGCTGAAAATCGCAATTATTTCGCTGAACATGGCATGTTGGCCTTAAATCTGGTTTCCAGCCCCGGCTCCGGCAAAACAAGCTTGCTGACAAAAACACTGGAAGATTTGCAGCATGAGCTTGCTCTGGCCGTGATTGAAGGCGACCAACAGACTGCCAATGATGCCGAACGTATCCGCGCAACAGGTGTGAAAGCATTGCAAATCAATACAGGCAAAGGCTGTCATTTGGATGCCCATATGATCGGCCATGCCATGGGGCCATTGGCTCCGGCGGATGGCAGTGTGTTGTTTATCGAGAATGTCGGCAATTTGGTGTGTCCGGCGGCATTTGATCTGGGTGAAGCACATAAAGTAGCTATTTTGTCGGTCACCGAAGGTGAAGACAAACCGTTAAAATATCCGGATATGTTTCATGCCGCCGATATCATGTTGCTCAATAAAATTGATCTGCTGCCTTATCTGGATTTTGATGTGGAGGCTTGCATGGCTTATGCCCGTCGGGTCAATCCGGGCATCAAAATATTGCAGATTTCTGCCACCACAGGTGAAGGCATGGAGGCTTGGTACCAATGGGTCAAGGCCACCAGGCAGGTGTCTATGATTGGTTATGATGCCAATCAAAAAAATGATGATGTACCGCTTAGAGCTGTATAAGGAGTCCCTATGTGTTTGGCCATTCCGGCTCGTGTCGTAGCCATTGAAATAGAAACGGACAGTGCCACAGTCACGCTGGGTAATGTGCGTAAAAACATTTGCATTGCGCTGCTCGATGATGTGCAGATTGATGATTATGTCTTGCTGCATGTCGGTTATGCACTGCATAAAATATCCGAAGAAGAGGCAGCGCGTACGCTGGCCATGTTTGATGAAGCTGAGCTGCTCGAAGAGTTTGAAGGAGATGCAGCATGAAATATGTCGATGAGTTTCGTGATGGTGCGCTGGCCAAAAAGCTCGGTGCGGCAATCAATAAGGCAGCGGCCACAGATCGAACATACAATCTGATGGAGTTCTGTGGTGGCCATACCCATGCGATTTTTCGTTATGGTATTCAGGATTTGATGCCAAAAAATGTGAAGTTTGTGCATGGGCCGGGCTGTCCTGTTTGTGTCTTACCCATCGGTCGCATTGATAATGCCATTGCGCTGGCGGAAGATCACGATGCGATTCTCTGCACCTATGGCGATATGATGCGCGTACCTGCATCGGGCAGGAAAAGTCTGCTCAAGGCCAAGGCGGCCGGTGCTGATGTGCGCATGGTCTATTCAACCCAGGATGCACTCAAACTGGCGCGGGAACATCCTGATCGTGACGTGATCTTTTTTGCCATTGGCTTTGAAACCACGACACCGCCGACAGCCGTTGCCATCAAGCAGGCCAAGGTTGAAGGGTTGAAAAACTTTACTGTATTCTGCAATCATGTGCTGACCCCAGCGGCCATTCAGCATATTTTACAATCGCCTGAAGTGCGTGATATCGGCTCGGTTTCAATTGATGGTTTTCTAGGCCCTTCGCATGTGAGTTCGGTGATTGGTTCGCAGCCGTATGAGTTTTTTGCCGAAGAGTTTCAAAAGCCGGTGGTGATTGCAGGCTTTGAGCCACTCGATGTGATGCAGTCTGCCCTGATGCTGATCCGTCAGCTTAATGAAGGGCGACATGAAGTGGAAAATGAATATACCCGCGTGGTGACACGTGAAGGTAATCTCAAGGCTCAGGCACTGGTTGCCGAAGTGTTGGAATTACGCCGTGAATTTGAATGGCGCGGACTGGGCATGGTGCCCTATTCGGCGCTAAAGATAAAAGATGCATTCAGTGAATTCGATGCGGAAGTGCGTTTTTCAGTACCCAAAATTGTCGCTTATGATGTGAAGGGCTGTGAATGTCCGTCGATTTTGCGCGGCGTGAAAAAACCAACCGATTGCAAATTGTTCGGCACCATCTGCACGCCGGAAAATCCAATGGGCTCTTGTATGGTTTCGTCGGAAGGCGCATGCGCGGCGTATTGGTCGTATGGGCGCTTTCGCCAGCCTGAAAAGAAAGTGAGGAAAGCAGCATGAGTAACATTCGACGTTTCCCTATGCGGCTGGATATAAAAAAAGGTCAGGTGGATATGGCGCATGGCAGCGGTGGCCGCGCCATGGCCCAGTTGATCGAAGAAATATTCATCAAACATTTCGATAATGAGTTACTGCGTCAGGGCAATGATCAGGCCATGTTTGCAACGGCCAAAGGGCGCATGGTGGTCAGTACCGATGGTCATGTGATTTCACCGCTCTTTTTCCCCGGTGGCAATATAGGTTCACTGGCCGTACATGGCACGGTCAACGATGTGGCCATGTCGGGTGCAAAGCCGTTATACCTGTCGGCTGGATTTATTATTGAAGAAGGCTTTCCACTGGCTGACTTGAACCGCATTGTCGAAAGCATGGCGGCGGCAGCCAAAAAGGCCGGTGTAGCAATTGTGACCGGTGATACCAAGGTGGTAGAGAAGGGTAAAGGCGATGGTGTTTTTATCACCACTACCGGCATAGGTGTGATGCCTGCTGATGTGCATATCTCCGGTGATCGTGCTCAGTCTGGCGATGTGATTCTGGTCAGCGGCACGATGGGTGATCACGGGGTGGCGATTATGTCGAGCCGTGAAAACCTGGAATTTGAAACTGAAATTCAGTCGGATTCAGCCGCCCTCGCAGGCTTAGTTGCCGAGATGGTCGATGCTGTTCCGGATATTCATTGCCTGCGTGATCCCACCCGTGGCGGGCTGGCGACGACATTAAATGAAATCGCCCAACAATCATCTATCGGCATGCAATTGATGGAAGGGGATATCCCGGTTCATCCCGATGTGCTGGCTGCTTGTGAACTGCTGGGGCTGGATGCGCTTTATGTGGCCAATGAAGGCAAGCTAATCTGCATTTGTGCGGCTCAAGATGCGGATAGATTGTTGGCCGTGATGCGCCAGCATGAGCTTGGAAAAAATGCAGCCATGATCGGCACTGTTGTTGAAGATGAACATGGCTTTGTGCAGATGGAAACCAGCTTTGGCGGTTGCCGAATTGTCGATTGGCTGGCTGGCGAACAACTGCCGAGAATCTGCTAAGCAATGCGTATCCTGCTGCTGACACATGCATTCAATAGCCTCACCCAGAGGCTGTTTGTGGTATTGCAGCAAGATGGTCATGAGCTGTCCATCGAATTTGATATCAATGATGAAACGACGCAAGAAGCCATTGATTTATTTCAGCCTGATTTGATTGTTGCGCCGTATTTAAAGCGGCCAATTCCAGATTCAATTTGGCAACATCATATATGTTTGATTGTGCATCCCGGTATCGTCGGTGATCGAGGCCCATCATCATTGGATTGGGCTATTCTCAATGCCGAAACAAGCTGGGGCGTGACCGTGCTTCAAGCCAATGCTGAGATGGATGCCGGTGACATTTGGGCCGTGGTTGAGTTCCCCATGCGTACTGCCAGCAAAGCCAGCCTTTATCGTCATGAAGTCAGCACAGCCGCTGTTCAAGCTGTGCAGCAGGCCGTGGTGAATTTTTGCACCGCTGGTTTTCAAGCCACAGCGTTAACGCAACACGCGCTCGCGGCCAGAGGTCAACTGCGCGCTTCCATGCAACAGGCTGTGCGTCAGATTGATTGGCAGCATGATGATACAGCAACGGTGCTTAGAAAAATTAACAGTGGCGATGGTTTTCCCGGCGTGAAAGACAGGCTATTTGGCCGCGATGTTTTTTTATACGATGCACAAGAGGCTTTTGGCATGCATGGTACTGCTGGTGAGGTGATTGCACGTTCCGGTTTAAGTCTTTGTCGTGCAAGCAAAGATGGCGCGGTATGGATTGGCCATGTCAAAGATAAAGCCCATCATCACCCGTTCAAATTGCCAGCCACCGTGTTGTTTGCAACAGAATCTCAAGCATTGCATGACGTGCCTGGGCTGGATGGTTATCAAGAGATCTCCTATGAGCAGGGTGGTGGTGTCGGTTACCTTTATTTTCCATTCTATAATGGCGCAATGAGCAGCAAACAATGTCAGGATTTATTGGCGGCATATCTTGAAGCAACACAACAAGATACCAGGGTGATCGTGTTGATGGGAGGGACTGATTTTTGGTCGAATGGTATCCATTTGAATATGATTGAAGCGGCAAAAAGTCCCGCCGATGAATCGTGGGCAAATATCAATGCCATGGATGATTTGTCTGAAGCCATTATTCGCACCACATCGCATATCGTTGTTTCGGCCATGCAAGGCAATGCAGGTGCCGGTGGTGTGTTTCTGGCACGGGCTGCTGACCAAGTATGGGCATATAAACAGGTGATATTAAATCCGCATTATAAAGATATGGGTAATCTGTATGGCTCTGAATACTGGACATACTTATTGCCCAAATATTGTGGCAAAGAGCATGCCGAACGCATCACTCAGGCACGCTTACCCATGGGTGTTTCAGAGGCAATGGATTTGGGTTTGTTGAATGCTGTGATCGATGGTGAGAAATCATATTTTGTTGATGCGGTCAAAGAAAAAGCCACCGCTTTGGCGCAGCAAACAAACATTCATAGTCTTTTGCAGCAAAAAACCATGCAACGTGAGCGTGATGAAGCTGTGAAATCACTGGCCAACTACCGTGCAGAAGAATTGCAGCGCATGAAAAATAATTTTTATGGTTTTGACCCCAGTTATCACGTGGCGCGATATAATTTTGTTTATAAAGTATGTAAATCAAGAACACCATTAACCTTGGCAGGCCATCGTAGCCGACAAGCGCTGGACTTATCCCGGAGGGCGGCATGAATATATTACCATCGATACTATTGGTAGATGATGAGGTGCGCGTGCTGGAATCGCTGCAACGCTTGCTGGAAGATGATTTTGATGTCTATCTGGCCAATTCGCCTGATGAGGCCATGGTGATACTCTCCGATGAATGGATTCAGGTGGTGCTGTCTGATCAGCGTATGCCGGGCATGTCGGGCATTGAATTTTTACAGGAGGTGAGGGAACGCTTTCCGGAAGTGATCCGTATGATTATTTCAGGCTATACCGATTCCGATGATATCATCAAAGCCATCAATGATTCCGGTATTCATCAGTATATCACCAAACCATGGGATCCGGATAATTTACTGCTGACGGTAAAAAATGCAGCCAATATGTTTGATTTGCAGCGTCAGAATGAGCAACTGTCGGTAGAAATGAAACTTCTGCCAGCCACGGTGGAAGATGGTTTGGCTGAGATTCGCCAGCGTTTGAAGAATAATTATGATCTGGAAGATGGTATTATTCGTTCCCCCGATAGCTGCATGAACAGCGTTTGTGATGCGATTCGGCAGGTTGCCACCTTTGATGTGGCGGTGTTATTAACGGGTGATTCGGGCACAGGTAAAGAGCTATCGGCCAGAGCCATTCATTACAACAGCTTGCGCTCCGATAAAGTGTTTGTGGTGGAAAACTGCGGAGCGTTGCCGGATGAATTGCTGGAAAGTGAGCTGTTTGGTTATAAAAAAGGCGCTTTTACCGGAGCCGTGATGGATCGCATCGGCTTATTCGAGTCAGCCCATGGCGGCACCATATTCCTTGATGAAATTGGCGATACCACGCCTGCCTTTCAGGTGAAGTTGTTGCGTGTATTGCAAGAGGGTGAGATTAGGCCGTTGGGAGCGAATATGCGCAAGTCGATTGATGTGCGGGTGATTGCTGCCACCAACAAGGATTTGGAGGCGGAGGTGCGAGCTGGCCGTTTCAGGGAAGATCTGTTTTACCGTCTGGCGACCTTTCAAATCAAAATCCCACCCCTGGCCGAACGCTTGCAGGATGTGCCGCTATTGGCCGGTGCTTTGCTTGAGCAGTCGATGCATGAACTGGGCAAGAAGGTGCGCGGCTTTAGTGATGAAACACTGGTATGCATGCAGGCTTATCACTGGCCAGGCAATGTGCGTGAACTGCATAATGAAATCAAACGCATGCTGGTGATGGCGGCAGACGATTGGCTGGGGGCAGAACTGCTTTCACCGCAAGTGTTGCGGGCGGCACCGCAGGAAGATGAGGCCGAACTGAGCTGGTTGATGGGGCTCAATGGCTCATTGAAAGAGCGCATGGATGCTCTGGAAGCCAGAATTGTGAATGAATCGATGATTCGTAATCGCTGGAACAAGAGCAAGTCTGCAAAAGAGCTGGGCTTGTCGCGTGTGGGCTTGAGAAATAAACTCGAACGCTATGGATTGGAAAAAGTAGAGACGCTAGAACTGCCCGATGATGCAGACATTCAAGCCGTTGGCGTTTAATGTAGCGCAGATAGTTAATCGCTCAGAGGATACCGATCAGATAATGATACGGACTGAAACAAACTGAAACGGATTAAAAGGAGTAATGACGCTTATGCCGGACAACCTTTCCCATCAGGTGTCAAACATGACCAGCAACGGCTTTGCCGAAGGCAATGAAGGGGTCTGGCTCGATGTCATTCAGAAAATGGATGAGGTGTATGCTGATCTGGTACATTATCAGGTTGAGTTGGAAGAAAAAAATGTAGCACTGGAAGAAGCCCAGCAGTTTATTCGCGGCGTGCAATCATCGATGACCGATATCCTGATTGTATCGGATACCAACGGTCATATTCAACAGAGTAACCGGGCTCTGTTCAACCTCAATGGCATCAAAGAAAATAGTTTGAAGGGGCGATTGATTACCAGCCTGTTTGATGCGCAATCGGTGCCTGTCATTGGGGCTATTCTGGATTCGGTGCGCATGGCTAAATCCGGTGAGCATGAAGTGTTGATGCTCGATGCCAGTGGCGAGAGTGCCCCTATCGTGGTTCGATATGCGCCTCAGCTTGATCATGAAGGCATGTTGCTGGGCATGGTGTTGATTGGTCGCCCTATTGGGGAGTTACGCAGCGCTTATAATAATTTAAATCAAACACATCTGGAGCTGAAAGAGGCTCAACAACATCTGGTGCAATCGGAAAAAATGGCATCGTTGGGGCGTTTGGTTGCCGGTGTGGCGCATGAGCTAAATAATCCAATCAGTTTTGTGCATAGCAATATGCATGCAATCAAAAAATACGGTTATCGCTTGCGTGAATATATTGCCTCGCTGCATCAACAGCTGGGTGCATCAGCCGATAGTGAGCTGCGCAGGCAATTAAAAATCGACCGTATTCTGGATGATATTCCATCCCTGGTGGATGGCGGGTTGGAGGGCACAGAACGGGTCAGTGCGATTGTGCAGGATCTGCGTCGCTTTTCGACAGCCAACCGGGAAACGCTGGCCGAGTTTGATCTGCTGGCGACCGTTAGCAATGCTGCCAATTGGGTGATGCAGGCCGCGCAATTGAAAGCCCGGCTTGAGATTGCCGGCCAGCCACTGTTGATTACAAATTATAATGGTTTTATTCATCAGGTGATTATCAATCTGGTGCAAAATGCGCTTGATGCCATGGAAGATTGCGAAGCGCCGAAGATTGAGATTTGTTGTGAAAAAATTGGCAACCGTGCGCAGGTGGAGATCAGGGATTACGGCACAGGCATTGCAGAAAGTGATCTGGTTAAAATTTTTGATCCGTTTTTTACCACCAAGGATGTCGGTAAAGGAACGGGGCTGGGTTTGTATATCAGTTATGGGCTGATTGTTGAGCAGTGTGATGGCAGGCTGGATGTCAGCAATCACCCGGAAGGTGGTGCGCTGTTTACACTTGATTTGCCATGTTCGATAGGAGGGGAAAATGCCACATCAACAGACTAAGACCACCCTGCTCTGGTTACAATCTGGCGGCTGCGGCGGTTGCACGCTGTCCATGTTATGTGCGGAATCACCGGATATGATCAGCAGCTTTGAGGCGGCAGGGATTGATCTGCTGTGGCACCCATCATTGAGTGAAGCGACAGGTGAAAGCGTGCTCGATATATTGCAATCAATCCTCAACGATGAACTCAGACTGGATATATTATGCCTTGAAGGTTCGGTGCTTCGCGGGCCGAACAATACAGGTAAGTTTCACATGCTTGCAGGCACCAATCAGCCGATGATGAACTGGGTGGATAAATTATCGGCCAAAGCAGCCTATGTGGTGGCCGTCGGTACATGTGCCGCTTATGGCGGCATCACAGCCGGTGGAGGAAACCCGTCTGATGCATGTGGTTTGCAATATGAGGGCGATCGCGGCGGTGGTTTATTGGGTGAAAGCTTTCGCTCCGGAGAGCAGATGCCGGTGATCAATATCGCCGGTTGTCCCACCCACCCCAAGTGGGTGACAGAAACACTGGCGCAGATTTCACTTGGCGATTTTAACGAAGAGCATATCGATGCACTGGGGCGACCACGCAGTTATGCCGATCAACTGGTTCATCATGGTTGCCCGCGCAATGAATATTATGAATTCAAAGCCAGTGCTGAAAAACCGGGGGATCTGGGTTGTATGATGGAGAATATGGGTTGTGTCGGCACACAGGCACATGCCGATTGCAATACACGTTTGTGGAATGGCGAAGGCTCTTGTCTGCGCGGCGGTTACCCCTGTGTGAATTGCACCGCCCCGAATTTTGAAGAGCCGGGGCATCCGTTTACAGAAACGCCCAAGATTGCCGGTATTCCAATTGGCTTGCCGACGGATATGCCCAAAGCCTGGTTTGTTGCACTGGCCTCTCTGTCCAAGGCTGCCACACCGAATCGATTAAGAAAAAATGCCATTTCGGATCATGTGAAAATTGTTCCGACTATTCACCATAAGAGGAAATCATGAGTCGTCGCATTGTTGGTCCGTTTAACCGGGTGGAAGGTGATCTTGAAGTGCAACTGGATATTCAGGGCGATCAGGTGGCAGAAGCCTGGGTCGTCTCTCCCATGTACCGTGGTTTTGAGCAGATGTTGCAAGGCAAACAACCGGTTGATGCGATGAGTTATGTGCCCCGAATATGCGGTATTTGCTCGGTGGCCCAATCGGTCGCCGCAGCTCGTGCGCTTGCCGATGCGCAGGGTGTGCTGATGCCGGCTAACGGAGAAAACGCAGTCAATTTGATTCTGGCCAATGAAAATCTGGCCGATCATCTGACCCATTTCTATATGTTTTTTATGCCCGACTTTGCGCGCGATATTTACAAAGCCGAAGCATGGTATACGCCGGTAGCAGAGCGTTTTACCGCCATGAAAGGTACGGCTGCCAAGCAGATGTTACCTGCTCGTGCCCAGTTTATGCATTTGATGGGTATCATGGCCGGGAAATGGCCGCATACGCTGGCCATTCAACCTGGTGGCACGACACGCACGATCAAAGCCGAAGAAAAAATACGCATCATGACGTGTTTATATCAGTTTCGAACTTTCCTTGAAACCACGCTATTTGGTGATTCGCTTGAAAATATAGCGGCTCTTTCATCGGCTGAAGAGCTCGATGGCTGGATGCAATCGGATCAGCATCGAAGCAGCGATTTTGGTCTGTTTTTGAATATTTCCGAGGCATTGTCGTTGCATACGTTGGGGCGGGCAAGTGATCACTTTATGTCTTATGGTGTTTACCCTAGCAATGGAGAATCGTTGTTTAGCAGAGGTGTTTGGGAAAATGGAGAGCTACAGCGTTTGAATTTAAATGCGATCCGTGAAGATGTATCGCATAGCTGGATGTTGAAATATGGTGATGCCAAACATCCCTTTGATGGCATCACTCAGCCAGATCCGGAGATGAAAGATGGTTATTCGTGGTGCAAGGCTCCGCGCTTGGAAAACAAGGTGGTGGAAGTCGGCGCATTGGCTCGCCAGCAGGTCAATGGCCACCCGCTGATTCGCAGCCTGGTGGCAGCGAGTGGCGGCAATGTGCAAAACAGGGTGGTGGCGCGTTTGCTGGAACTGGCGCTGGTGACCATGGCAATGGAGCGATGGATCAAGGCTATCCGTCCGAATGAAGCATTTTGTCATTTACAATCCATGCCGGATGAAGCTGAAGGCGTGGGTCTGATGGAAGCAGCGCGAGGTAGTCTGGGTCACTGGTTAAAAATTAAGCAGGGAAAAATTTACAACTATCAAATCATTGCGCCCACAACATGGAATTTTGCGCCGCGTGATGCTCAGGAACAGCCTGGCGCGCTGGAACAGGCTTTGATTGGAGCGCCGGTTCGGAAAGGCGAAAGTACGCCAGTGGCAGTGCAGCATATTGTGCGCTCCTTTGATCCCTGCATGGTTTGTACCGTTCATTAAATGCAAGGCATTAAAATACGCGTTCGCGGGGTAGTGCAAGGTGTAGGGTTTCGTCCATTTATTGCCAATCTGGCCGATGAATTGGGTATCAAAGGTCAGATTTGCAATGATGCCGAGGGCGTGTTGATTGATGCGTGGGCGGATCAAGATGTGCTGGAACGTTTCATTCAAACCATTCAACAATCGCCACCGCCGCTTGCACAGGTTCAGAGTATTGAACGTGCAGTGTTGAAAGAGGCTTGTGCATCATCATTTAAAATCATGTGTAGCGTGCAAGGTAAAACGGCAACGGCTGTTGCTGCTGATGCCGCGACTTGTGCGGCTTGTTTGGCCGATGTGAACAATCCATCCGACAGGCATTACCAATATCCATTTACCAACTGCACGCATTGCGGGCCAAGGCTGTCGATTATTCGTGCCGTGCCGTATGACCGCAGCCATACCAGCATGTCCGATTTTGAGATGTGCGACGCATGTTTGGCAGAATATCAAAATGCAAAAAAAAGACGTTTTCATGCCCAGCCCAATGCTTGCCCCGATTGTGGGCCACGACTTTTATGGCTGAATGAGAAAGGCGAAACATTGGATGTTGCAGATGCGCTTGTTGAAGCTGTAAAGCTCATCAAGCAAGGTCATATTGTTGCCATCAAAGGTATTGGTGGTATTCATTTGGCATGCGATGCTGGCAGCGAAGTCGCCGTCGCAACACTGCGCCAGCGCAAACGCCGTTATCACAAGCCTTTTGCCTTGATGGCGCGCGATGCCGCGCAAATCCAGGCCTATGCTGATATATCAGCGCACGAGTTATCGTTATTGGGCAGCATAGAAGCGCCGGTTGTTGTGTTGAATATGAAACAGCAGTGCAGCATTGCTGCCAGCGTCGCTCCGGCACAAGTCACGCTGGGGTTTATGTTACCCTATACGCCATTGCACCATTTGCTGATGCAACAGCTGGATCGGCCGATTGTGCTGACATCGGGCAATATCAGTGATGAGCCGCAATGCATTGATAATCAGGATGTGCAGCAGCGCCTGCACGATGTGGTGGATGGCTATCTGCTGCACAACCGCGAAATAGTGAATCGGCTCGATGATTCGGTGCTGCGTGTGATGGCAGGTGATGTGCGCATGTTGCGGCGTGCGCGGGGTTATGCCCCCAGAGCATTGCTATTGCCACAAGGTTTTGAGCAGGCCAACGCTGTGCTGGCGATGGGTGGCGAGCTGAAAAACACGTTTTGTCTGATCAATCATGGTCAGGCTATCATGTCACCACATATGGGTGATCTTGAACATGCCGCTGTGCATGATGATTATCGACATAATCTTGCATTGTATCGGCAACTGTATGATTTTAATCCGCAAACGATTGCTGTCGATATGCACCCCAACTACTTCTCGACCCAATGGGGCAAGAGCCTGGCCGGAGATGAGCAGTGTGGCTTGATTGAGGTGCAACATCACCATGCCCATATTGCCGCCTGTATGGCTGAGTCTGGACTGGATCGTGATAACAAGGTGCTGGGCATCGCTTTGGACGGGCTGGGTATGGGTTTGCACGGCGAGCTGTGGGGCGGTGAGTTTTTACAGGCCTCGTATGCAAGCTGTGAGCGTATCGGTTCTATTCAAGCTGTCGCCATGCCGGGCGGCGCAAAGGCCATGTATGAACCATGGCGCAACACCTATGCGCAACTGCATGCTGCTGGCTGGCAGGAGATGATGCAGCGGTTTAACCGGCTGGATGTTATACAACATCTATCCGGCAAGCCCCTACGCAATCTGGATAAGATGATTGAAGCTGGTTTGAATTCTCCACCGGCATCGTCAACAGGCCGTTTGTTTGATGCAGTCGCAGCAGCACTGGGCTTGTGTACGGAATCAGCCCATTTTGAAGGACAAGCGGCCATGGCGCTGGAAGTGCTGGCGATGGAGCATTTTGAAGCCGAAGAACAATCAGCCTATCCGGTTGAGCTTGCCTATACGACGGGGATTCCGATATTGATGTGGAAGCCGATGTGGTTCGCCCTGCTGGAAGATTTGCAACATGGCATCAGTTACAGTCGGGTGGCAGCACGTTTTCATCATGCTTTGATTGTTGCTGTTTCCAATCTGGCCATACAACTGGCCGGTGCGCATCAGCTAGCCAAGGTTGTTCTCAGTGGTGGTGTGTTTCAAAACAAGCTATTGCTTGAGGGCGTGCAAAAGCAGCTATCACAGGCTGGCTTGCAGGTATTGATTGCGCTTGATTATCCGCTCAACGATGGCGGTTTATCGCTGGGGCAGGCTGTGGTTGCCGCAGCTCAGGAATCGAGCTGATAGATGCAAAGAACCTTTCCACTATACATCCATTCTCCACATTGAATGGACAGGGTGTTAGAGGAGGTTTGTGTGATACAACCGATGTTAGGTGGAAACTATGTTGGCAAGTTTGTTGCTGATGATGGTACGGGTTTATAAAGGAGGGTTAGAACCATGATGAGTGTTCTATTGCTTGGATTTTTGCTGGGAATGCGGCATGCCGTAGAGGCGGATCATGTTGCGGCAGTCGCATCGTTAACAACGCGCTCGCATTCCTTTGCTGAGGCTATCCGTATGGGCGCAACCTGGGGCGTAGGCCATACCCTGACCTTGTTTTTGTTTGGTGCGATTGTGATTTTTTCTGACTCCATTATCCCTGAATACATGGCCATGATGCTGGAGTTTGCAGTGGGCATCATGTTGGTATTGCTCGGAATCGATGTAATTCGACGCATGAGGCAAGAGCGTATTCACTTTCATATCCATGAGCATGATGAAGGTGTGCGCCACTTTCATGCCCATTCGCATGCTGGTGAAGGCGTGCATGAAGACTCTTCTCATAGCCACACGCATCGCAAAAAGTTTGTGTTACGGCCTTTGTTGGTTGGCATGATGCACGGCATGGCAGGATCAGCAGCTTTGATTGTTTTGACCCTGCAAACGGTTGAATCTCCGCTGACTGGCATGTTATATATATTGTTGTTTGGTGTCGGTTCTGTGGCAGGCATGGCGGCGTTAGCAGCTGTGATTATGCTGCCTCTGCGTCATTCAGCCAAACATTTAACCCGGCTCCATCATGCTTTGCAGGTCGCTGTTGGCATTGGAACCATAACGCTTGGTTCATACCTGATGTATGAAATTGGTTTTGTTGAAGGTTTGATTGTTTAACATGAAATCACATCATGCGCGTAACTATACAGCAATGCGCGGCTAAAGCCGTATGCTGAGTGAATAGTTAATAACGCGCTTGCATAGCAATAGAAAATAAGGAGTACAATGATGTTTGGATTGGGAACGACTGAATTGATTTTAATATTGGTGATTGTGATGGTGCTGTTTGGTGCGAAGAAGCTTCCAGCCCTTGGTGAAGGTCTGGCTCGCGGCATCAAGAGCTTTCGTACAAACATATCGGATGATGATAAGGATTCGGTAGCGTTATCTGAAAAAAATGAAAGCAAGCCTGTTTCGTAGGTCTGCTTAATGCCTGACATTGGCTTGGTCGAACTGATATGTATTGGCATCATCGCTTTTCTGGTGCTTGGGCCTGATCGCTTACCTGAGTTTTTCGCTCAAATAGCTCGTTTTGTGCGCCAGGTGAAAAACTGGGTGGCTGATTTAAAGCAGCAGTTCGATGCAGAAAAAAAGCATATTGTGCAGCCTGTTGAGGGAATCAAACAGGAGATTCAGGCCTCTGTCGATGATGTGAAATCTGATTTATCAGCCAGGGCAGAAAACAATTGAGCCATGATACGGTCGTAGCATCGCCGCTATTAACGCATCTGCGAGAGCTGAAAAAACGCCTGACTATTGCAGTCGTTGTCTATGTTTTGGGCGTGCTGGTGCTGATGAACTTTTCCGAAGCAATCTTTGCCTTTATGTCTGCTCCGATGCGAGCTTCATTGCCGCCGGATACGCCTCTGATATTCCTGAATGCACCGGATGTCTTTTTTACCTATTTAAAAATCGCACTTGTATTGAGCCTTTTTGCAACTGCTCCGATCACCTTCTATCAATTGTGGGCCTTTATTGCTCCCGGCTTGTATAAACATGAACGCAAAACATTTCTGGGCTTTTTTCTGGCCAGTTTATCTCTATTGCTTATCGGGGCAGCGTTTTCTTTTTATGTCGTATTTCCCTTGATCTTTGAATTCTTTCTTAGCTTTGCAACAGATCAAATACAGGCCATGCCGGCAGTAAAAGAATATCTGACACTGGTGTTGAAGCTGTTGTTTGCTTTTGGTTTAAGCTTTCAGGTGCCTATTGTGATTATGTTGCTGGTGCGCATGGGGGTGACAGATACAGAATCGTTGCTGGCCAAGCGGCGCTATGTGATTGTCTGGGCATTTATTTTTGCCGCAGTTCTAACACCGCCCGATATTATTTCTCAGGCCTTGCTGGCTCTGCCAATGCTGCTGCTTT
>JAUZQK010000159.1 GCA_030951025.1 Mariprofundus sp.
TCTGCCGCGCAGTGTATGACTTCAAACGCGCGATATCCTGATCCAAAGTTGGGCTTTGCACGATAAAAAGTAACAAAATACGGCAATTCAGGGTGGATGATTTTATAACGGCTTCTACCCATGGACTACCCTATGCATTACCACGCAGGAGCGTGGGAACGAGAAAAGGCATAAGCATAATCGGCGATGACTTTGAGCAAGCCTTTTGCTTCCATCTCACCAACAGCTTGATGCGCCAGCGTGTGTTCCAGTAACGACACTGTAGCGCGCAGATCGGACAGCTTTTGGTTCTGTTCGCGCAGTTGCTTTTCATTCAGGGCGTAACCGCGTGTAAGATAGTCTTTAAGTACGCGATTCGCCCACTGACGAAAATGGGTTGCATTAACTGAATTCACCCGATAACCCACAGATATAATGGCATCAAGATTATAATATTGAGTTTTGTAATTTTTCCCATCTGTAGCAGTACGTTCCAAAATGGAACATACTGATTCTTTATCTAACTCGTAGCATTTAAAAATATTTGAAAGGTGCTTGGTAATTGCTGGCCGTTTTGTGCCGAACAACTCAGCAATCTGAACTTGCGTAAGCCATATAGTCCCAGCTTCTAAGCTTACTTCAGTAATGGCGCTGCCATCATCAGCTTGATAGATTAATATTTGATTGTTCGGTTCCATATCCATGTTACTGCGCTCCGCTATTTGAAACATGATACCATTTAGCAGGTCAAAACTCTATGCCTTGCGTGGCCGATATGCCGGCTTCATAGGCGTGTTTGAGCATGCGCATTTCGGTGACGGTATCGGCGACTGCAATCACTTCTTCAGCAGCATCTCGACCTGTGCAAACCAGGTGCATCCAGGCTGGTTTTTCGTCACGGATAAAGTCGGCAATCTCCTGACCGGGAATCCAGCCATAGGAGCTGCAATAATTGATTTCATCGAACACGACCAAATCGAATTCGTGTGAGCGTACTTTCTCTTTGCATAAATCCCAAATCTCACGGCTGGTTTTGATGTCCTGCTCCGGATTTTTGGTATCCCAAGTAAAGCCATCCCCGAGCGCATGCCATTCGATATTATCGAAGTTTTTTGCGGCCCTCTCTTCACCAGTCTTCCACTTGCCCTTGATGAACTGAATCACACAGACCTTCATACCCCAGCCAGCAGCGCGAAACACCATGCCGAAAGCAGAGGATGATTTACCCTTGCCTGCACCCGTATGCACCAACACAACGCCTTGTCGTTTATCACGTGACTTCATCATCACCTCCATGAATTATAATTTCTTTTGATTTTCCTCTGCATCCTCTGCGGTGCAAGGTTTTGAATCTGTTATTCACGCGTTACCCCATAATCAGCGATCAACACATCGCCCTGTTCAACCACTGGCGCATCAAATAGCTCAGACAGTGTTGCGCTGTTCAATAAGTCTGCTGCTTCACCATAAGCGGTGCCGCCCTGCCCTTCTGCACATTTACCATCCACCAGAATCACAAAATCGGCAATAGCCATAGCCTGCTGAATATCATGCAATACCGTCACAATAGCACGGCCTGCTTCAGCCTGTTGCTTCAACATGGTGATGCAATGAATCTGATGTTTGAGATCGAGGTGGGCGGTTGGTTCATCGAGCAGCCAAACAGGCGTGTCGCGCAACATCAAGGCAGCCAGCTCAACCCGTTGGCGCTCACCACTGGAGAGTTCGCCAAGGGGTCGGGATAATAATGCTGCGACATCCATCTCGGTGGCTGTTATCTCAACATCAATGGCCGGATCAGCAGCAGCCAGCGCTAAACGCTGTTTAACGGTCAAACCGAACTCTGTGGGCGGCAGACTACCCTGCCATGCGACCTGACGGCTGAGTTCAGCTCTAGCATAGGTTTCCAATATTTTGCCATTCAGCTCCAGTCGGCCGGTTACCGGAATCAACCCTGCCATCGCCAGCAACAGGCTGGATTTACCCGCGCCGTTGGGGCCAAGCACCACCGTGATTTCACCCGCATGGATGCTGCAACTCAAGTCGGAGATCACCGCACTGCCACCACGTTCCACTGCGATCTGTTCCAGTTCCAATAGCGCACTCATGTCGGCCGCCGCAACAGCAAAAACAAAAACACCGGCACACCAATAATCGCAGTCAAGATACCGACAGGCAGTTCAGCCGGTGCAATCACTGTGCGCGCAGCCGAGTCGGCCAGCATCAACAATACCCCGCCACCAATAGCCGAGGCCGGCAACACAGCCCTGTGCAACGAGCCGAACAGCAAACGCATCAAATGCGGAATGACTAAGCCAACAAAACCGATCGTACCTGCCGCAGTCACCGCCAGTGCAGTCACAGCCGATGCCAGCAGCAACAAACGCTGGCGCAAACGCTTCACATCAATCCCGAGTGCTTCGGCATGACGCTCACCAAGCAACAATACATCCAGTGAGCGCGATAATAGCAGCCCGCAAACCAGCGCCACTACCCATGCCAGCAACAATAACGAAACCGGCAAATCAGAGTGGGACAAATCCCCCATCATCCATGAGAAGGCGCGAAACAAGCCCTGCTCCGGCAACAATGCCAACAATAACGCCAACACGGCCGACCAGAATGCCGCCAACACCACACCGGCCAGTAGCATACGGTTGGCTCCCAAATGCGAAAAAAACATCACACAGACTATCCCCACCCAGGCACCGATAAATGCACCGATGGACATCACCCATGCCGAATCCGGCATCAACATCAATCCGCTAACCGCTCCGGCCGATGCAGAACCCGCCACGCCCAACACATAAGGCTCAGCCAGCGGGTTACCCAGCAAGACCTGAAACCATGCACCGGCCAGCGCCAGCAAACCACCCACTGCAAACGCGGTGAGCAAACGCGGCAACCTTAGCTCCCAGAGAATCACCGCATCCTGACCGCTGGCATCAAACGGATTGATCCACTGCTGCCCCACCGCAAGACCGAACACACAAACAGCCAGCAATGTCAGCCCAAACAGCAACCACTTCATGGGCGCGATTGAACCAAAACACTGGAATCATGCAAGGCCTGCTGTAGCAGCTCTAAGCCTTCGATCAAGCGTGGGCCGGGGCGATGCAGCAGATCGGGATTGATCGCCGCGAAGCGAACGTTTCCCTTCCCCAGCCAGTGCTCCCAAAAGACTTGCCGCTCTTTTAGATTGCGTTTTTCAAGCGGGATAATAATGATATCGGGGTGAGCTCTGATCACCGCTTCGACATTTACATGCGGCGTTTCCAGCCCTACATCGGCAAAGATATTATAACCACCCGCTTCTTTAATCAGCGCTGTGATAAAACTCGGGCCACCGGCAGTCATGATCGGATCGTGCCACAGTTCATAAAACACCCGTATTTTATCAGCACCGAATTGATTCGAAAAATGCCTTATTCTTTCTAAGCTTAGCCGTTGTTTGTGAACCAAAGCTTTAGCCTTTAATTCGTGACCAGTCAGCGCACCCATTCTCAATATATCCTGAAATACAGCCTCAAAATCAACTGGATTAGAGCTAATGATTTTCACACCCATTTTTTCCAGCTGGGTAATACCCTTCACATTGCGATTCATCACAATGGCTGCATCGGGATGTAAGCGCAGTGCCGCCTCAACATTGATACCGGTATAACCGCCCACGCGAGGCAAATGCGTGGCTGACTCTGGATAATCACAATAATCCACCGCGCCAACTATATTGGCCGATGCGCCAATAGCATAAAGCATTTCACAAGCATGCGGTGTCAACGCAAGAATGCGCTCCAGAGGGGCTGCTGAAAGCATGCCCGGCCATAAACACAGTACAGTGCAACATAAACGAAAATATTTCATTGCAAACGAAACACGACAGGCATGCGGTACAAACCATTGGAAAGCGCCACATGCGAAGCTGCAATCAAGCCGCGATGTGCCGCACGATCCAGAATCGGGTAACCGGTCGAAGCCAGCAAAGTGACAGTCTGAATTGACTGCTGATGCACATCGAACTGAAATTCTGCCCTACCCTGCCAGCCATGCCGCCTGGCCTGTTTGGGGTAATGCACCTCAGCTAAAATACGATTTTGAACATATTGAGGCACGATACTTGCACCCTGCTTATTACTATTTCGTTCACTTTTAGCAGGCTGTTGATGTGCTACGGGAATGAGCCTTTCTTTTTTCTGAGCTGTTGTTGCAATAGCAATCTCGACTGGTTGATGCAGCTCGGCATGCTGTACTTGTTTGGGTGTTGGGGCTTTTTCAAGCAGCGGAAAGACATGCTGTTTGGCAGGCTGAGTGATGGCCAACATTGAAGGTGCAGGCTGCTTATGCACAGATTCAATACGCCTCGACGATTCAGTCTGTTTTACCTGCTTGGTCAGTTTTATTTGTTTGATCTGTTTTACCTGTTTTTTGCTTTGTTGTTTTACTGCAGCTTGCAGTTGAACGACTTTCTTCTGAGGCGCTTCATCTTGTTGCGCCAGCAACTCCAATTGCAATGCGCCCTGCCGGGTCGCCAGGCTCATCTTTTCAGCCGATGACGGCAGCAAGATAAACAACAGGGCATGCAGACCGATGGCCGCAACAGCTGCGGCCATCAATCGTACATCCATACCTTTAAACATGACTCATCATGAATAAATCAACATCAAAAGTTTGTACTCAGACCGCCATACCAGGCACGACCCAACACACCAAAACCGGATACTTCTTCATACAACTTATTCCCCACATTATCGACACGGGCTGTCAGCTTCCATTTTTTATTGATCGCATAGCTTGCCCGAATATCAGTCTTTTGATAACCCTGCATAGGCTTCTGATTAAAGGCCGAAGAAAAACGCGGCCCAACCACATGCCA
>JAUZQK010000016.1 GCA_030951025.1 Mariprofundus sp.
TTCTACTGCGTCGGGCATGCAACTTGAGTCTGAAGGAAGTAGCAAAGCTTGCCGGTATTTCACCGCCACGGGTTTCTCAGATTCAGAAGCAGGTGGGTGATAAGGAGGTAGGGTCAGGCCTTTACTTTATAGTTTTTTAAAGCAGCGATAAGCCCTTCATTACCCACCTGCTTTTGAATTTGAGAAACCCGTGGCGGTGAAATACCGGCAAGCTTTGCTACTTCCTTCAGACTCAAGTTGCATGCCCGACGCAGTAGAAATACGCCAGCTCGATATGCCTCGCGATTGTTGTGTCGATTCAACACTTCATTCACAGCGACCCCATAAGCACTGGCCACATCGCTTGGAAAATGTGGAAAATGGGACGCTTCCCTTTATGAAAAATGCTGAAGCGTATCCAACCCGTTCATGTCTTTGATTTGTCCCTTTTACAAAATATAACGCGATAAATCTTCATCTGCACAGATTTCACCGAGCTGATCCTGTACATATTTGGCATCGACCTGCACTTTTTCACCATTGCGATCTGAAGCTTCAAAGCTGATATTTTCAAGCACACGTTCAAGCAAGGTATGCAAGCGGCGCGCGCCGATATTTTCAGTTTTTTCATTGACCACAACGGCAATGCGCGCCAACTCGGCAATGCCATCATCAGCAAATGAAATGCTGACATTCTCAGTATCGAGCAGGGCAATATACTGGCGAGTTAATGAGGCTTCAGGTTCGACCAGAATACGGCGGAACTCATCTTCCCCCAGGGCGCTCAGGTTAACCCGGATAGGGAAACGACCTTGCAACTCGGGAATCAAATCGGATGGTTTGGCGAGATGAAAAGCACCCGATGCAATGAATAAAACATGATCGGTTTTGATATGACCATAACGGGTGTTCACTGTCGTACCTTCAACCAGGGGCAATAAATCGCGTTGCACACCTTCGCGTGAAACTTCACCGCCGGACGATGAGCCACTACGCTGGGTGATTTTATCCATTTCATCGAGAAACACGATGCCGTCATTTTCAGCCCGCTTGATGGCTTCTTCCTTGATGGCATCCTGATCCAATAGCCGATCTGCTTCCTGCTGTTGAATGATGCTCAGTGCATCGGATACATCCATGCGTTTTGGTTTTTGTTTTTTGCCCATCATATTGCCCAGCATATCCTGCAGATCCATGCCTTCGGTTCCCTGATTGGAAATAAACTGCATCATTGGCGTGTCCTGGCTTTGTTCCACTTCGATTTCAACCTGGCGTTTATCGAGTTCACCGAGCCTCAATTTATGACGCATTTTTTCGCGTGATTCGTTGGATGCAGGGCTATTATTATCACTGCTGTGCGGGCCATTGGGGCTGACCGGATGCGGGATGAGAATATCCAGCAAACGATCTTCGGCCACTTTTTCAGCCTTGGTTTGTACCCGGATCAAATGTTCTTCGCGCACAATTTTGATGGCTGTGTCGACCAGATCACGAATAATGGTTTCCACATCGCGGCCAACATAACCGACTTCGGTGAATTTGGTTGCTTCAACTTTGATGAACGGCGCATTGGCCAAACGAGCCAAACGGCGTGCGATTTCTGTTTTACCGACTCCCGTGGGGCCAATCATGAGAATGTTTTTCGGGGTGATTTCTTCTCGCATGGGTGATGCGACCTGTTGTCTGCGCCAGCGATTACGCAGCGCAATGGCGACAGCGCGTTTGGCATCGTTCTGGCCGACAATATGGCGATCGAGTTCTGAAATGATTTCGCGCGGGGTCATGGTTTGGCTCATATTATGATTCCTTGGGGATGGTTAAAATAGTGATGTTATCGTTGGTGTAAACGCAAATGTTGGCTGCTATTTTCATCGCCTGCAGGGTGGCATCTTTGGCATTTAATTCACTGTGTTCGACGAGTGCTGTTGCAGCCGCTTTGGCAAAGCCGCCACCGGAACCAATGGTGGCAATGCCATCGTCGGGTTCAAGTACATCACCATTGCCGGAAATAAGCAGGGTATTTTCGGCATCGGCGACAATCATCATCGCTTCAAGCTGACGCAGATATTTATCGGTGCGCCAATCCTTGGCCAGCGCCACTGCCGCGCGTAACAGGCTGCCACCATGTTCATCGAGTTTGGCTTCGAAACGTTCAAATAAATTCATGGCATCGGCAGTTGAGCCGGCAAAGCCGGTTAAAATTGCGCCATCGCGGATGGTGCGCACTTTGCGGCCAGAGTGTTTCATAACGGTATCACCGAGTGAAACCTGTCCATCGCCACCGATAGCAACTTCGCCGTCTTTACGCACACAACATATTGTAGTCATGAAATACCTCGTTTGGGGATCTTTTTCGACGATAAAGTCTATCGCCAGATGATTGGGGAGTCAGCAGTTATTCCTGCCAATGCTATTGCTTGGGCGTGCTTTGTGTCTCATGGTATTTAAGCTGCATGCCATGCAGGAAATTGCGTAATACCTGATCCTTGCAATGACGGCGGTTTTTATGATCGTAGCGACGGAAAAAGGCGGAGAGTTCCGGCTTTCCGATAACCAGTCCGACAGATTTCAGCATGGTGATAATATCATCGTCTTTGAGATTTAAGGCAATACGCAGCTTTCTAAAAATAAGGTTATTGTTGAGTTCGGTTTCAGGTTTGGGCTGTGGGCCATCTTTTTTACCGCGTTTGGCATTGATGAAGCCATTCAGAAAAGCCGCCAGTGTCACATCGAAACATTCTTGCATGGCCGGGTCATCATCTTTTTTGAGCCATGCACTGATCTGTGTGCGGTTAACTTCAAGTCCGCCGGAGGCAAATAGCTCGATCATATTGGAATCATTGATATCGAAGGTGTAACGCAGTCGTCGTAAAATATCATTATTGGTCATGCTTTGCCTCGTAATGCTTCTGAGTTTGCTGCATTGATAATGGCATCAGCGGCTTTGAGCCCATCCACTGCGGCGCTGACAATGCCACCAGCATAACCGGCACCTTCACCCACAGGATACAAGCCTGCCGCATTGACACTTTGCATATCTTTACCGCGTTCAATGCGAATGGGCGAGCTGGTACGTGTTTCGCAGCCGAACAGATTGGCTTCATCGGTGATATAGCCGCGCATTTTGCGATCAAAGGCGCGGATGCCTTCGATCAATGGCTGGCTGATCCAGTGCGGCAAAACAGTATGCAGGTCGGCAGGGATGGCGGCCGGCTTGAAGCGGGTAGGTGCGAGTGTGCCGGAGGCTTTGTTGTTGATGAAATCGATCAGTTTCATGCTTGGTGCAGCGTAAGATTTATCGGCGGCTGCGAATGTTGCGCGCTCGAGTTGGCGTTGAAACTCAATGCCCATCAATGGGCTCTGTGGCAGGCCGTGGCGTGTTAAATCATCCGGCGTAAGCTGCACAACCAGACCTGAATTGGCCCAGCGGCCAGCGCGTTTGGCATTGCTCATACCGTTGACAGCCATGTGGCCTGGCTCAGTCGGGGAGGGCACAATCAAGCCACCCGGACACATGCAGAAGCTATATATGCCGCGTTTGCCCAGATCAGGGTCTGTAACCTGATGGCTTAAACTGTATTCGGCCGCGTGCAGTTTGGCATGGCCAGCGGATGCGCCGAACTGGATGGTATCGATGAGCTCTTGTGGATGTTCGGCACGTACACCGACAGCAAAGGCCTTGGCTTGCATGCTGATGCCGAGTTGTTGCAGGCGTTCAAAGGTGTCGCGGGCAGAATGGCCGGTAGCCAGCACGACATGGGTCGCTCTGATTTCACCACCATTGTGCAGGCGCACGCCATAGATGCTGCCATTGTCCATGATCAGATCATCAACGCGTGTTTCAAAACGATAATCGACACCGAGCTTGATCAACTCAGCGCGCATATTGCGCACAATACGTACCAGCTTATCAGTGCCCAGATGTGGATGTGCATCAACCAGAATATCCTCTCTGGCACCAAAGCGCACAAAGGTGTGCAGTACATGGCGCAAAAAAGGGTGTTTGATGCGGGTGTAGAGTTTGCCATCGGTATAGGTGCCGGCCCCACCTTCACCGAAACAGATATTGCTCTCTGGATTGAGTTCGCCGCGAGAGCGCAAACGGCCAATATCACGCATGCGTGTTTCAACCGGTTTGCCACGCTCCAGCAAGGTGACTTGAATACCTGCTTCAGCCAGCGCCAGAGCCGTAAACAGACCGGCAGGGCCTGCGCCAACGACGATCACGTGCTTGCTGTTATTGGCCGCCTTGTTCAGTGCGGCGGTAGGCCTTAGGGATGAGTGTTCCATTAGGAATGAAGATTCAATGGGGCGTGTGTTTTTAGGTAATGGATCAAGTCTCTGATCGATTTCGATTTCATAGGTGCAGACAAAGTGGATATTGGTTTTTTTGCGTGCATCGAGTGCGCGGCGTACGCAAACACATGCTTGGATCGTATCGACCGGGATGTGACATTGTTTTGCCAGCCGATGTTTGATGCTGTCAGTATTTTCATCGAGTCCGACGGGGATGTTATTGATCGCATAGCGCATACTTTGGTGCATCAAACTGCGGCCAAATGACCGTGCGATGTGTGGGTGATCTTGTTATCGCTGTTGACGTAAACCAGTGCCGGATTGAAATGGGCGGCTTCGGCGGCTTCGAGTTCGGCATAGGTGCAGATGATCAGCAGATCACCGGGGCTGGCTTTATGTGCTGCTGCGCCATTGACACCGATGGTGCCGGAATCACGTGCTGCGGTGATGGCATAGGTGGTAAAGCGTTCACCATTGTTCACATTATAAATATGCAGTTGCTCAAAGGGTAAAATATTGGCCTGATCCATGAGATTTTGATCGATGGCACAAGAGCCTTCGTAATCAAGCTCGGCGTGGCTGACTGTCACACGATGGATTTTGGATTTAAGCATGGTGAGTTTCATGGTTGCTGCTCCTGCGGCATGGAATGGATTGGCATATTATCGATTAACCGGGCGGCACCAACGTGGGCGGCGATAAATGCGCGACTGTTTTGATTGTTGTGGTGGTCGAGTGTGTCGATCTCTTCTAATGATGTGGCGTTACGGATTTCGATGTATTGGGCTGTGATAGCGTTTTTTTCGAGTATGTTTCGTGCCGTATTTCTTAAAGCTTTCACATCGTGTTCGCCGTTTTCCGCTTGTTGCTGCATGGCGATCAATGCTTGCGAGATTGCGAGCGCTTGCTGGCGTTCGTGGTTGTTCAGGTATCGGTTACGACTGCTCATGGCTAAGCCATCGGGCTCGCGCACAATTGCAGCGCCGACGATTTCAATGGGCATGCTCAGGTCATTTACCATGTGACGAATGATGCTCAGTTGTTGCCAGTCTTTTTCACCGAAGATGGCGATATTGGGCTGTACGATATTAAATAGCACATTGACCGCTGTGACCACACCATCAAAATGATCGGGGCGCGATGTGCCGCACAGGCAATCATGTAATGTAGTGACCTTGAGTGTCACCTTGCAGCCGGATTCAGGGTAGAGCGAAGCCGGATGAAACAGAAAATCGACACCGGCATCGGCGCATAGCCTGGCATCGGCTTCAAAGGGGCGCGGGTATTGCTCCAGATCTTCCGATGGTGCGAACTGCAGCGGATTGACATAAAGACTGACGACAACGATATCGGCCAGGGATTTGGCTTTTTCGATCAGGCTGATATGACCCTGGTGCAAACAGCCCATGGTGGGCACGAAGGCAATGCTTTTGTGGCCGCGCAGTGCTTGCAGCTGGCCACGCATTTCAGCTGCTGTGTGTGCGATTTGCATGTTGTTATTGGTGTGGTAAATCATGATTTTGGAAATTGACCGGATTTTACATCGTTTGACCAACGCTTGATGGCATCGCTCATGATCGTACGGACATTGGCATAGGCTGGAGCAAAGGGTGGGTTTGTTTCCGAGATGCCGAGTAAATCATTCCAGACCAAGACCTGGGCATCACAATCCTTGCCTGCGCCAATGCCGATGGTTGCTGTGTCGAGTTGAGCCGTGATTTCACTGGCCAGATCGGCGGGGATATTCTCGAGTACAATAGCAATAGCACCAGCAGCACTGACCGCGTGTGCATCATTGATCAGCTGCAAACGGCCAGCTTTATCCTTGCCGCGTTTGCCGTAGGAACCGAATTTTTTGACCGATTGCGGTGTTAGACCAATATGCGCGATGACAGCAATACCGCGTTCGGATAAAAACTCAATCGTTGCAGCCATGTGTTCGCCACCTTCGAGTTTAACGGCATCGCAGCCGGTTTGCTGCAACACGCGCACACTGGCTGCAAAGGCTTGTTCAGGAGATTGCTGGTAAGAACCAAAGGGCAGATCACAAACTACCCATGCCGTATTGCGGCCGCGCACAACCGCAGCAGTATGATGAATCATGTGATCGAGGGTGACGGGGATGGTGGAATCAAAGCCGAGTGAAACCATGCCGAGTGAATCGCCAACCAAGAGCACTTCTGCACCGGCAGCTTCAGCAATTTGAGCTGATATGGCATCATAAGCTGTTAGCCATACCATTTTTTCTTCAGCCTGCTTGGCGCGCTTTAGCGTCGCCGCAGTGATGCGTTTATTATTGTTCATATCGTTGTTCACTTCCTTGCCGCTTCAGTCCATCTGCATAAACAGATTAAGGTACCGTCTTTGAGGATGCGCCAAGATTATACATGAAGCAGGCTCAATGCTAATGTCTAAAGAGAAAATCATGATATAGTGATGAGGGTGGGATTCTTAAACTGTTTGTATTTCAGCTTAATGGGCCGCGCCATGGATGTGATTACTTTGATGCGATTGCCGGCATGGAAATCCGAGTGGCCTTTACAGTCTGATGCGCCTCTGTAAGCTGTAGTCATCATGAAAACGCCCTTGAAAGCATCGAAAACCACCATGTCGCGTCAGTTGAGTACGATGATGAACATGGATGTGGCCGATATTGCCAGTTTGCCGGCCTTGTATCGCCATGGCACACATCTGTTGCGCTTCACTTATCGGGTGTTGGGTCGTTTTATTACGGATAAATGCATTCAGCGCGCTTCGGCGCTGGCTTATGCATCGTTGCTGGCCATTGTACCGATGGTGGTGTTGGGCTTTTCGGTATTCACCAGCTTTCAGGCCTTTGATGCTATGGCAGGCACAGTCAGTGATGCGCTGCTGGAGTATTTGTTGCCGACCAGCCAGCAGGCGGTGCAGGAATATCTGGGTTCGGTGGCTGAAGAAACGACGGCAATTTCTGTGTTCGGTATTATTGGCCTGTTGTTCACCGCGACGGCCTTGCTGAATACGGTGGAAGAAGCATTTAACGATATCTGGCGCATTACCCGCGCTCGAGCCTGGTTATCCAAGTTTATAGTTTTCTGGGCGACGCTGACCTTGGCTCCCATTCTGATTGGCGCATCGATTTCGATTACCTCTTATTTCACTGCGCTGCCGGTGATCAGGGATGTGGCAGAAGGCGCTGCTTTAATTAGCGAAGCGCCTTTTTTGGTGCCGTGGTTGATGTCATCCTTGGCCATGGCAACGCTGTACACGGTATTACCCAATACTTCGGTGCCATTTCGTTATGCTGCGGTCGGTGGCCTAGTCGCGGGTGCATTATTCGAATGGAGTAAGGTTGGTTTTGCCTTTTATGTGACTGATGTTGCCAATTATGAGCGTTTGTATGGGGCGCTCTCCACCTTGCCGATTTTTCTAATCTGGATTTATTTGATTTGGGTGATTGTATTGCTGGGTTCTGAAATCGCATTTTGCATGCAGCACCCTGAGCAATCGCATCGCCAGCACAGTGAGTTTCAAAAGCCGGGCATACGGCAGTTTTATTCGCATCTTGTATTGCTGCGTGCAGCGCAAGCCTTGCATGCGGGTGAGTTGTTGAAGATGGCTGATGTTGTGGCTGAAACCGATGTGCCTGAAAATATCATGCAGGAATGGCTGGATCAGCTATGCAAACAAAACCTGTTACGGCACACCAGCAGCAGTGATGGCGCTGTCGGTTGGGTGCCCGGTTTTGATGTTGACCAAATGAGCTTGCACGGGCTGTTTAACGAATTGAATGAAACACCAATGGCTGTGCCTGAAGCTTGGCAAGAGAGTCAGTTAGGGCGGCAATTGACGGGTGTTTATTTTCGTCTGGAGCGTGAGCGCTCGGGTTTGCTCGATAGCATGAGTATGCGTGAATTTATACAGCGTCAGGATGAGCCGGATGAGGCTCGGGATAAGCCGTTAAAAGGAATGATAGATGATTAAAAACCGATTGATAATTGCCGATTCAGAACACAATGCAGATATGCTTTATGCCACGGGTATGTTTGTGCCCGATGCGTTTATTGCGCTTGAGATTGATGGGCGCTGGCATGGTTTGTTTTCACCGCTTGAGGTGGGGCGGGCAAAAAAAGAATCACATTTGCATGAAGCTCATCTGGATACGCCCTGGCGGCAGGCCGCAGAGAGCGCTCAATACACAGGCCTGGCTGGCATTGCGGCGGCTTTTTTAAAACACCGTAATATTGATCAGGTGGATGTGCCGGCTGACTTTCCGCTGCGTTATGCTGAGCAGCTGCGTAGCTGGGGCATTGAAGTGAGTGCCGTAGAAGGTGCTTTTTTTCCGGGTCGATCGGTGAAATCTGATTATGAGCTGCGTTGTCTGGCGCGCTCAGAATCATTAACGCGCAAATCCATGCAGCAGGGTGAGGCATATCTGGCGGCCTGTGGTATTGGCGATGATGGCGTGTTACGTGATCCTGAAACGGCTAAAAAGGTGGAGTCTGCAGATGTGCGGCGGGTGATTGAAGTGTTTCTGATTGCCAACGGAGCGATGCCTGCTCACACCATTGTGGCTTG
>JAUZQK010000160.1 GCA_030951025.1 Mariprofundus sp.
ACACAAAAACAGCCATGTATTTAAGCATCATCAACGCCGCAACCGCTCTATAGGATGCAACTCGATAGCATCCTAAGCGATCAAATCAGCAAAACGGTCAAATAAATAATCAGCATCCTGTGGACCGGGGCTGGCTTCTGGATGGTATTGCACAGAAAAGATCGGCTTACCCTTCACCTTCAAACCTTCCACCGTGCCATCAAATAATGATCGGTGGGTGATTTCAACGTGATCCGGAATGGCTTCATCCGATACTGCAAAACCATGGTTCTGGCTGGTAATTTCAATCTTTCCGGTGGTTTCATCTTTGACCGGATGATTGCCACCACGATGCCCGAATTTAAGCTTAAAGGTAGACAGACCCAAGGCCTGACTAAGCAACTGATGCCCCATGCAGATACCAAAAATCGGTATATCGGTTTCAATCAATTCACGAATGGTTTCAACGGCATAGCCCACTGCGGCCGGATCACCCGGACCATTGGACAAAAAGATACCGGCAGGATTCATGGCCATCACATCGGCCGCCGATGTCGAAGCCGGTACAATCGTTACCTTCAAACCACGATCCGATAATTTACGGAAAATATTACGTTTACAGCCAAAATCAAACGCCACCACATGTTGATCGCAGGATAAATGTTGATATTCAACCCGATCCAAATCGTACGTGCCCTGCTGCCATGTGGTTGATTCTTTGCAGCTCACCTGCCCCACCAGATCACGGCCATCCAAACCGACCCAATCATTGGCCAAGGCCAGCGCATCGGTTTCAGACATCGCATCAGAAGTAATCACGCCGTTCTGCGCACCGTGATCACGCAAATGACGCACCAGCGCGCGTGTATCAATACCCGCAAGACCAACGATATTATTATCTGATAACCAGCTATTAAAATCCTGCTCTGATCGATAATTGGAGGTAATGCGTGCCGGAGCCCGCACAATGCAGCCCGACACAGAAACCTTATCCGACTCCATATCATCCTGATTGGTACCGACATTACCGATATGGGGATATGTGAATGTAATGATTTGATCCGTGTAGGATGGATCAGTGAGAATTTCCTGATAACCGGTTAATGCGGTATTAAAACAGACTTCACCAACCGTGTGTCCAATCGCGCCAATGGCCTCACCCTGAAAAACACGTCCATCAGCCAATACCAACATCGCCTCAATCATCGGGTCCGCCATTATACACCTCACTATTCAAACCCGCGCAGAATACGAACATCACGGCCTAAAGTCGAGATCAGTCTTGCATCACAGATTCAAATACATTCGCTGCAAAGGATGCAGAGGCAGTCAAAGCGTTATTCTTCAACTAAATTATAAAACACGTGCCAGCTGCACACCCATCCAGGTTAACAATAAGCAGACCAGCACCTGGCCTATAATATTGCCAAAGGCCAAAGAAAAGGCTCCCTCCTGCAGCAATCGAATCGATTCAAAGGAATAGGTGGAAAAGGTTGTGAACGCACCTAAAAAACCAACCGTTACAGCCAAACGCACCAGCTCACTGGCACTCGATCGTTCAATCAACCAGACAAACAAAAAGCCAAGCAAAAAACTACCCAGCGCATTGACGGCAAATGTACCCCAGGGAAATGCGCCACCAGCTGCCTTTTGCACACCCGATGCCACCAGCCAGCGCAACACCGCACCAGCCGCACCACCAATGGCCACAGCAGCCAATTGTTTGATCATCATGCTGCCCCCTTCTGGTTTATCTCTCTCTGCTCAGAGCGTCGTTGCTTCAGCCAAGCAATACGCTCTTGCAAGGTACGCTCAAAACCACGTTTACCCGGTTGATATAAACTCTCCGCAGTCACTGCATCCGGAAAATGCTGTTGATCGACCACCGCATCAGCTGCATTGTGCGCATATTGATAACCATCACCATGGCCGAGCTGTTTCATTAACTTGGTTGGCGCATTACGCAAATGCATCGGCACATCGGCCTGCTGTGTGCCTCTGGCCAGTTTTCGCGCTGCTTTTTCAGCCTTGTAAGCTGCATTGCTCTTGGCCGCCAAAGCCAAATAAATCACTGTCTCAAACAAACCCTGCTCACCTTCCGGCGAACCAAGAATCTCAAACATACGGTGTGCATCCAGGGCTATATTCAGCGCTTTTGGATCGGCTAAACCGATATCTTCAGTGGCAATGCGAATCAACCTGCGGGCAATATATAGCGGCTGTTCACCGGCCTCCAGCATGCGCGCCAGCCAATACAGGGCAGCATCGGCATCCGAATCACGAATACATTTATGCAAGGCCGAGATCAGATCGAAATGTGCATCACCATCCCGGTCATAACGCGCCGCACGCCTCAAACTTTGTTTTTCTACTGCCGCTTTTGTCCAGATCTGCGATGCGCCTGCATCAAACAATGATTCCAGTGCATTCAAGGCGAAACGCGCATCACCATCGGCATTGGCAGCCAACCAGTGCAAGGCATCGCTCTGCAATTGAAATAACGCAGACTGCTCTTGCAGCAACACCTGCGCACGCTCTAAAATGGATTCGACCGCTGTAATATCCAGCGCATTCAATACCACCACACGGCAACGTGACAACAATGCATTGTTCAATGAAAAAGACGGATTTTCAGTTGTGGCTCCAACCAAGATCAAGGTGCCATCTTCAACATAGGGCAGCAACACATCCTGCTGGGCTTTATTAAAACGATGAATTTCATCGAGAAACAACAACCATGTCTGACCACTCTGCTGTGCCTGCTTAACGATAGCCTGAACCTCTGCTTTGCCTGCCGATACCGCCGAGAGTTGTGTGAACGGTAAATCGGCCGCAGCAGCCATGACATTGGCCAGGGTCGTTTTACCAACTCCCGGTGGCCCCCATAAGATACAGGAACAACAACGGGATTCAGCAATCATCGTGGCAAACCAGGAATCAGAATCGGTGAGTTCAGGCTGACCTGCCACATGCTGCAACTCAGTTGGACGCAGCCGATAAGCCAGCGGTGTCATCATCTCATTGACCAAGGGCTCCAGCAACGAAGCTTGCCTGCTAATCATTTGATTCCCTGCTCATTCATCCCCTATCCACCTGCTTCCAAACCCCTGAGTACATCAATCATTCGAGCTTTTTGGAAACCGATAACAGCATACTTTGTCTGCGATCACGATACGTACCGGCAAATGCGCCTGTCGCCGTTTTCTTGCTGTAAAGACCATACTGATAAGCCAGATCGATATGCATATTATACACATCAGCACCCACACCCATGCTCAACTTATGACCATCCTGATCAGCCATCATCGGATTAAAATCAGTCGCCTTGTTGGCTCCCTGATCATAGGCATAACCAAAGCGAAGCTGAGTATTCTCACGCCAAGTCCAGGTCAAACCAGCCATCACCGTAAGCGTATCACGCAAATTCAGTGCATTGCGCTGAGTCACAATACCTGCAGTTTTCACACTCATATCCTTCAATGCCGACCAACGTGTCCATTTCACATCTGTTTCCAAATGCCAGACATCATAAAAATCATGGGCAATGCCAAAGGTGGCCTGATCCGGCAATTTGTATGACATCGTATCACTGTTTTTACCTGCAACATTAATGCTTGCGCCAGAGCGCAACATTGCACCCACCGACCATGCATAAGCGGGTTTCCACATCAGCGACACATGGCCACCAAAACCTGTGAAATTATTACCACGGAACGACTTTGCACCCTGAGTTAAATTGACTCTGGAGATATACCAGTCCGAACCAAGCCCCAAGGCCAGATTACTATTCAGCGCATACACAACATCACCACTCAGATGATCCACTGTCAGTTTACTAATACCTGCCGTTGTACCAAAACCGGTACTCCAATCATTATTGAGATAATACAATGGTGCAAAACCAATGCCGGCAGAAAGGTCACTGTCGAGCGGTGACCAGGTCGCAAAAACATAACCCACAGTCGGCTCGGAACCACCATTCGACGCAATACCAGCCGGTAACTTCACCGATGAATTACGATATTCCAGATCCAGACCCGCCGTCACATTCACACCCTGCAACCATGCCATGCCGGATGGATTATACACCACAGCAGATGCATCGTTGGCAGTCGCCACAAAGGCATTGGCCATACCCACCGCAGCCGCCGACTGGTTGGACTGCTCAAAACCACCGGCATGCGCGCACAGGCTACCGCCCAATAATGCTAGCCCGATACTTTTCCAAATCATGCTTATACGGTTTTTCTTCATAACAATCTTTTTCATAACAACCTTTTTCATACGGTTTTTTTCCATGCAAACCTTTGTCATTTTATATCCTTTATCGCCTATATCATCGCCCTAACTGTGCGAATCCTTATTCATCAGCAACATCAACCATGCAATGACTATTAGCGCATATCCAACACATCAACACCAGCCGGTGGCGTGAAACTAAATAATTTTTTCGCCGGAGCAATATAAGAGCATTGCGATAAACGCATACGATTACTATTGCCCAACATATCCTCGCGCTCAATATAAACCAGATCGCCATATTTGGAGAAACCCAGCCATACTTTCGGTGAATCTTTCAAACGCACCTGATAACGCTGAATATCCAGCTTGGCATCATACTCACGTTTGTACATTTTAATGTCTGACATTTTAATACTACCATCGAGCAAGCCCATCACCGATGAATCCACCGCTTCGAGATTATTCAATCGCTCAGCCTGCATCAAATCCGGTTCATAATGCCAAATCATTTTCCCATCACCGATATATAGCTGTTCATAAGGCTGCTTATACTGCCAGCGAAAACGTTTGGGTTTTAAGACGGCCAGCGTGCCCGAATAATGTTTGCCACCACCATCGCTAAAAGCCAGCAACTGATCAAAACGACAATCAAAACCGGGTAATTCGGCCAGATGTTTGATGCTGCGCTCAAAGAAATCGCTGCGTGGCTGCTTAATATCCACTTCATTGCCATCCAGATCCCATTGCTGGGTTACCGTTGCAGCCACCGATGAGCCCACAACGAAACACGACACCACAGCCAACATCGCAACATATTGCATAGCCTGCCTGACGCTATTCAGCCCAATACTCATCATTCAATCACTCCGCCACCGGCTTCAGCACTGCGCGCCATCACCTTACGAATACCACCGGAACCCGGCGCACTCACCAAACCTTCGCGCTCCATCTGTTCCACCAAACGGCTGGCGCGGTTATAACCGATACGCAAATAACGCTGCACCATCGATACCGAACACTGCCCCCGCTCAATCACCAGTTCAGCCGCTTCATCATATTTTTCATCCTGCTCTTCGCCCGAACCACCGGATAAAGCACCTGCCGCATCATCCGGACTCGGCGCTTCAAATATACCCTCATTGTAATCGGGATCACCCTGCGTTTTCAGGTGCTCAACCAGATCAATGACTTCCGCATCGGAAACAAACGCACAATGCACCCGTGTTAATTCGCGCCCACCACTCAAAAATAAACTATCACCATGGCCCAATAATTGTTCCGCACCCATTTGATCGAGAATGGTACGCGAATCAATTTTCGATGAGACTTGAAACGACAACCGGCTCGGCAAATTGGCTTTAATCAAACCGGTAATCACATCCACACTCGGTCGTTGGGTCGCCAAAATTAAATGCAAACCCGCCGCCCTCGCCTTCTGGGCAATACGGCAAATCGATTGTTCCACTTCTTTACCCGCCACCATCATCAAATCGGCCAACTCATCGATAATGATCACAATCTGCGGCATCGCTTCCACCCCTTCGGTCTTCTCCACCGCTTTGTTATAACCCTCGAGATTGCGTACTCGCGCCTCACTCATCAACTGATAACGCCGCTCCATTTCAAATACCGCCCAGTTCAAAGCCTTGGCCGCCTTGGCTGGATTGGTCACCACCGGAGTCAACAAATGAGGGATATCATCATAAACGGATAATTCCAGCATTTTGGGATCAACCAGAATCAAACGTAGTTCCTGCGGTGTTTTGTTCATCAAAATCGAACAAATCATGGCATTCACAGCCACCGATTTACCCGAGCCTGTCGTACCGGCAACGAGTAAATGTGGCATTTTAGCCAAATCGGCCACCACCGGTTTACCTGAAATATCAACACCTAAGGCCAACGGCAAGCTGATCTTTTTATTGGCAAATTCAGCACTGGAAAAAATCTGATGCAGCAACACCATTTCACGTGATTCATTGGGAATCTCAATACCAATCACATTTTTACCCGGAATATTACCTGCCACCCGCACACTGATCGCGGCCATGGAACGCGCCAGATCATCCTGTAAAGCCACGATGCGATTTACTTTTGTGCCCGGTGAAGGTTCCAACTCAAACTGTGTGACAACCGGCCCCGGCTGCACTGCCAGGACTTTCCCTTCCACCCGATAATCCAATAATTTCTTTTCCAACATGCGCGCAACCGCCTGCAATGTTTCAGGGTTATGATCTTTCTGCGTCTCGTTCACACGTTCAAAAATATTCAATGATGGCAATTTGAAACCCGATGCCGATGGCTCCACAAAAGCCAGCTCCACCTGCTGATCCTGTTTGGCACGCCGCGATACAGTGACTTTGGCAGGCGCTGCAACAGCTGCTTCTGATTCTGCAATATGAACCGGCATTTTTTTGCGTGTCTTCTTGCGCGTTTCACGCGCTTCGATGCGCTCTTTTTTATAGGATGCTTTCGAAACAAGGCTAGCGATTTTATTGCCCAACCAGCCAAACACAATCACCAAAGCAGCATAGGTCTTCTGCAACAGCATCAACAATGACCAACGCGATGCCGCCACCAACGCGCTCAACATCAAGGTAATCAACAGCACATCACGCCCCAAAGCGCCCAATGGCACAAACAAAGCCTGATTAAGCATCAGACCCAGCGCACCACCAGTTCCAGCTGGCAACATCAATACATCAGCATCCGAGCCCGCCGGCACATGCGCATGCAACAAAGCCGACACCGCCAGAATCAATGGCAACCAGAACAATGACAACCAGCTACCCAGATAAGGCATGCGCCCCCAGGCAATGCGCTGCGCCAATACCCCCATCAATACAATCCACAACCAGGCGGCATAACCGAACATCTGATACAACGCATCGGAGGCATAAGCGCCCACAATGCCAATCAAATTCAGCACTGCATCCGTTGTCTGATGATTAAATGACGGATCAGCAGCTGAAAAGCTGAACAACGCCAACACCAACACAATCACAGCACCGGCAACAAACAGTGCCAACGATTCACGTGCAATCATACGAACATCCATGAAAAACCCTTAAATCGCCAACACAACAGGCAATACCATTGGCCTGCGTCCGATATGTTTTTTGCACCAGCGGCGCACAAACAAACGTACTTCTTCTTTGGTCACATCAACATCTGCAATGATTTCCTGATCCATCTGATTCAAAAACTGGCGCAATGCTGCGGCCGCATCGGCCAGCACATCTTCACTGACATCCTGATGCAATACACCACGCGCCACCAATTCAGGCTCACCCAGCAACGTACCCTCATGCTGCGAAATCAGCACTGTGGCCGAAATCATGCCGTCATCCGCCAAGACCCTGCGATCACGCAATACAATGCCATCGACTTCATCACGCACTTCACCATCAACAAATACGGCTCCGGCATGAAACTCTGCGCCGAGCTTGATGGACTCGTGATCAGCCTCAACCGAATGCCCATTCTCTGCCATCACCGTACGTTCAAATGGAATACCAACCGACAAAGCCAGATCACGGTGTTCAATCAGATTACGGTATTCACCATGCACAGCATAAAAATATTTTGGCCGTGTCAGTTGCATCATCATCTTCAATTCATGCCCCTGAGCATGGCCTGAAACATGCAATGGCGCTTGTCTGGCATGCATCACCCGCGCACCACGACGATAAATATGATTGTATAAACCGGCAATCACCCGCTCATTACCCGGAATATTACTGGAGGAGAAAATCACCAGATCCCCTACCCCGATGGTCACGCCACGAAAACGCCCATGTGCCAAACGCGCCAGCGCAGCACGCGATTCACCCTGCGAACCGGTCGCAATAATCAATAAATCCTTATCTGCAATATGATCACACTGTTTGATATCCACCAACACATCAGCGCCCACTTTGAGACGATTCAAGCCCCGTGCAATATTCAGATTACGTTCCAGACTGCGCCCTGCCACAGCCACCTTGCGCCCATTGGCCACTGCAGCATCAATAATCTGTTGAATACGCAACATATTGGATGCAAACGTAGTCACCACCACTTTACCCTTGCACTGGCTAATTGCCTGCCGCATGGCAGGGCCAACCACCGATTCCGAAGGGCCACTGCCAGCATGTGTTGCATTGGTAGAATCCGATGCCAGCAATACCACACCCTGATCACCCAGCTGCGCAAAGCGCGCAATATCCGAGCTGCGCCCATCAACCGGGGAAGGGTCAAATTTAAAGTCACCGGTATGTATAATCACGCCCAACACCGTATGAATAGCCACTGAAACTGCATCCATAATCGAATGCGTTACAGCTACCCCTTCCACCTTGAACGGACCAACATCAATACCTTCTGCATGATCGGGCAATATGCGCAGATCAGTTTTATAACCGCGTTCATCCATCTTGGCCTTGATCAATGCCCGCGTCACTTCCGTGGCATAAACGGGTAAATTCAATTGCGGCAACAAATGCGGCAAACCACCAATATGATCTTCATGACCATGCGTAATCAGGATAGCATGGATATTTAAACCCAGTTCATGCAGGGCTGAAATATCAGGCACCACCACATCAACACCATGCTGACCCGGCTCGGGGAAACCCATGCCGCAAACAACAATCACCGCATCATCATCAATGGCATAGACCATCATATTTTTACCAAATTCACCGACTCCACCAAATGGAAAACAGCGTAACACAGGATCAGACATTAAAACTCCTCACAAAACCCACAACCATCACGATAACATCGCGCCAAACTGTGACCTTGATCACAATAACTCAAGCTTAAACCGTACGACTGCCCGGCTTCACAGCTTCAATCGCACCAGCTTGACACATCGGGCAATCATCTGCCGCGAATGTTTCCACATCGAGCTGAATCACCGTATCGCAGGGCACATCAAAACGCCCATCCGCTCCCGGTGCCCGATCCACCACGGCCAATATCTGCACTGGCTCACCGCCATGCTCTCGTACCACCGCCATGCATTCACACACTGAACCACCGGTGGTAATCACATCTTCCACCACCAGCAACTTACTGCCCGCAGGGATGCTGAAACCACGGCGCAATTGCATTTCACCCTCTTTGCGCTCGGTGAAGATGTACGGTTTATTCAACAACCGCGCCACTTCCTGGCCGATCACCAGGCCACCGATCGCAGGCGCGACCACCATATCGATAGCGTCAAAGTCAACACAACTACCATCAACTTTTTCAATCAATGCTGTGGCCAATGCCGTTGCATTGCTTATATCCATCAGCACCAAGGCCGATTGCAAATAACGCGCCGAGTGTCTGCCACTCGAAAGAATGAAATGCCCATTCAACAGCGCCCCTGCATTTTCATACATTGCCAACATCTCTTTTTCATTCATGCTCATATCCTTTTCATCTGCTTTCTCGCCCAACAACTGCGATAGTCTGACAAACAATTAATTTCGCGGCAGTGTAACAGTTTCCCCGCTTAAGGCATAAGCCTGCACCTATACAGCCGATAAAAAACCAAAAATAGCGATTCACATCACCATTCATTCACCTGAATTCAAGTTGCAAGTGCAGTTTTATGCATTGTTTGAACTGGCTAGCTGCGGTAGCAGTCTTGCCCTTATCGCTTATCTCTTATCTCTTATCTCAAGTTGTTATCCAACCTTGCAGGGGAACCACTATACACCAGCCTGTGAGACTCAGCCCCGAGCAGGCTGTTTTTTCATAACCAATGCAATGCCACCGAGAATCATCATGCTGGTGATAATCAAACGCGCTGATAACGGTTCCTGCATGAGTAACACGCCACCTGCTGCTGCCAGTACGGGTACAGATAGCTGCACACTGGCGGCCATGGTTCCACTCACCCGGCTCACCACATGATACCAAAGCGCATAACCCAAGCCTGATGCCAACGCACCCGATGCAATGGCCAGCATGATGCCATCAACATTGCCATGCAAGCGATGCACTGAAAACAACAGCATCAGCGCAGACATGGGTAAGGTCAGCAAGAAATTGCCTGCCGTCTGGGATAAAGCATTGCTTGAGCCTCTGCCGAGCAATGAATACATACCCCAGGCCACACCCGCTCCACTCATCAGCAACGCCCCCGATAACGATGGCGCATCGGCTCCCGGCGACAATAAAAACAGCAAGCCAGCCACTGCCATTGCATAACCTGTCCATACCCGTTTTGCAGGCCGTTCACCGGCGATCAAGGATGCAGTCATCATAGTCAATTGAACCGCTCCAAATAAAATCAATGCACCGGTTGCAGTATTGATGCTCACATAGGCAAAGGAGAAGCCTGTCGCATAGACACACAACCAGCCCGCTGCAGACCAGCTACCTGCACGACATATATTGCCCAAGGGGTTCGTTTTGAATTTCGTCTGAATCAGCAACAACAGCGTCAACATCAGCGCACCGGATGTCAGGCGAATCGCCGTAAAGCTTGCCGCATCGATGATCTCACCCCCCAATGCCATCCGGCACAATACCGAGTTGGCCGCAAAGGCCACCATGGTGATTGCCGTCAACAGGGTCAGTTGCATCGGTTAGGAGGTACTTTTATTGTTGATATGCATGGCGAACACATGATCGAGCAGTCGTTCATGCATCACATTCGTTACAAACCCCGGCTTAACGGGACAACTCATCTGCGCAATCATCCACACCTCTTGAATAACAATTATCTACCAGAGCGCTTTACTCTGCGTTCCTCTGTGTCCTCTGTGGTGAAATCCTTTGATTCTGTTCTTCAAGAGCCCGGGTTAAATCCTCAGGCGTATCGAAATCGGTAAAGCTGTGCAGATCGGGATCAAACGGACGCAAATCATCTGCAGTTAAAATCCGGTTAGACAGGGATGGAATCAAGCGCATCAGACTACGCTTGCCCTGCTCCAGACGGCTCTGCATGGCGGGCAAGCAGACTTTCTTGGCATAAAAAGCAGGCATCGGCTGCAAATGACCTTCAATCTCAGCCAGCACCACATCATGCTCACAACGCTGTTCGGCCATCGCGTGCAGTACAGCAGGTACAACAAACGGCATATCCACGCCAATGGCGAACACCCAGTCGGTCGAGGCATATTCCAGGCCAGATATTATTCCCATCATCGGGCCGCGCTGCTCGCCTGCATCGATAACTTGCATCACATTGCTCTGCAGCAGATCCATAGCAGCAACAGGCTGACGCACACTGAGTACGATTTCCTCAAATAGCGGTGACAGATTCGTGATGGCTCGATGCAACAGGGTTTCGCCCTGAAACTCGACCTGCGCCTTATCCCGCCCCATGCGGCGGGATTCACCACCGGCCAGGATGACAGCAGTGCAGTTTTTAATCATCGTCAATTGGAATCGCTTCGCCATCCAGACTAATGCTATTTTTATCACGCCAATAATCGCGAATACCTGCATCGCCCTTTTTTTCCGCCCAGCGGTTCAGTACCGGACGATCACCAGTAAAATCGTAACACGGCACACCGAAGCCGCAGGAGGTGTGTACCATATCCACCGACATATCGAAGATCTGCCGTGCGCCGGGCAAGGGGTTGAAGTGGGCATAGAGTTCATCCCATTGCTCATCAGAGGTGAGTATCATACGCGCATGGCCGTAGAGACGCAGAATCAGCGGCGATCCTTCAAAGGCACAGAACATGATCGTCATGCGATTATCATGCGGCAGATGCGCTGCTGTTTCATTGCCACTGCCGGTCAGGTTCAACCAGATCACCCGGTTTTCGCCCAGAATACGCAGGCTATCCAAGCCCTTGGGAGAGAGATTGATGCGGCTACCCTGTGCAGCAGTGGCTACAAAAAACATCTGCTGCGCTTTCATAAACTCCATTTGTTTATCTTCAATATTTGGAAACTTTTTACCCATTATTTATTTCCCCCACCGGCTTCTTATACCGAGGCATATACCACAGCATTATTATTCACAGCATCAACCAACCGAATCACTTTTTCTGATTCTGCCTCATCAAATACACCAAGCAGTCCGTCTTGATGAGCAAATGTAAAAGGTGACTGAAAAAGCATGGCCTTATCAATCGTACCATTGGTGCTCAAGTAGTTGATGATATTATTGATGAAGGTGATTTGATCCGCCCGTAGATTTCCTGCCTGAATGAATTCAGCAAACGCAGCTTGAGCTGCAGATTTATCCAAGCCAACAATGCCCCGAATAAACTCACCCAGAGGCTTATCGCCATACGTATTGATGTAGTCTTGTTGCGTTCCTATTTCACCGCCAAACAAGATGTCTTCAAGCGTATTCAAATCCATGGCTGTAATAGGTTTGTTGCTTTTCAGTTTTTGGATAACCACATGACCTTTGTGATTGCGCACATACGATTCCACACGATCACGGTAGCCTTGCAAGGTAATATGCGTGCCGAGCACATCGGGCTCACTCACGCCATCAATATCCAAGGTATCTTCAAAAGTAGTCATAACATTCACCTGACTTTCTTTATCCAGATACTTCATCAAATCACGCAGAGATAAACGCACATGATCCAGGCTGTTTATATTCACACTTTGCCAAAATGCTTCAGTTTGTAATTCATTCAGAAGAGCTGTTTGCATCGCCACAGCAGGAATATTCTGTTTTTTAAGCAAATCCCTCGCAATGCTGCTAATCCTATTGATGTAGCTATCGGTACTGTAGGCATGGCTCAGCAAAGCCAGTTGATAGTTCAGCAGCAGCACATCAAAGCGGCGTGCAAACTCATCATCACTATCATGGGGCAATATCAATCCAGATATATGCGTATTGATGTCCAACAGATCGCCCTTGGATACATTCGACCAGCGTTTTATATCACCATATTCAATCACGTGTCGTAATTTCGCTTTCACCACAAAGCGGTCTTGATTTAAGCTAGCCACTGCCCTTTGCAGTTCCTTCACATAAGCTTCTGCCAACGCTCTTTGTTCATCGCTGCTGCCTGTTTGTTTACAACCCGTCTGTTTGCAATCAATCTGCTCACGAATCATCAGTGCAATTTCAAGCTTGGCTTCAAAAGTTTGCTGCGTCAGGCTTTTGACAGCCTTGGTTTTTAGCCCATCAGGATTTTCATTGAAGAACTCAAAATTCTGACAAAAATCAAAAATGGCAAATTCGTTTTTATCTTCACCCACGCCAAACAAATCAGGACAAAGGCGCGTGCCTCGCCCAATCATCTGCCAGAATTTGGTGGGCGATTTCACCTGTTTAAAAAACACCAGGTTCACCACACGCGGCGCATCCACGCCTGTATCCATCATATCAACCGACACAGCAATCTGAGGGTCACGCTCTTCATAAGCATCCACAAAGACTTCCAACATGTCCTGCGCTTTGCTTTCATAGTTATCAATCACACGCAAAAACTTGCCTGCATATTCAGGATAGTTCTTATTGAATCGCTGCTCAATAAACAGAGCATGTTCATGGTTCTTGGCAAAGATGATGGTCTTACCCAACTTATCGCCACCCTCCACCTTGATGCCATGCACCATCAAATGGTTCAGCACCTTATCCACCGTATCGGTATTGAATAACCACTTGTTCAGTGCAGAGCTGGGAATCTCATCGGCAACCTCTTCATTTGTAGGGTCGCCAAACTTCTCTTCATACTCTTTTTTCTCAGCATCAGATAGCTCATTATATTTAATGCCTTCACGCATAAATTGTAGCGGTACAGATACAGCTTTAGGTGGTACGAGATACCCCTCAGCAACCGCAGCATTCAATTCATAGGCAAAGGTAGGGTTATCATCCTCAATACCGAATAAGCCGTATGTATTGTGGTCAATGTCTGTCTTGGGTGTGGCGGTTAGCCCTATAAGCATCGCATCAAAATATTCAAAGATAGCACCATACTTCTGATACACCGAACGATGTGCTTCATCCACTATAATCAAATCAAAATGCCCAATGCCATAAAACCGCTCATTACTCTCAACCATGCCATCAATACGATTCATAATCGTTGGGTAAGTAGAGAATACCAAGCGCGTGCCGCTGTCCTCTTTCTCTCTGGTCAAATCAATCGCCGATAAGTTGGGCAGATATTCATTAAAAGCATTCTTGGCTTGGCTTACCAGCGCATTCCTATCAGCAAGAAACAATACACGTTTTGCCCAGTTACA
>JAUZQK010000161.1 GCA_030951025.1 Mariprofundus sp.
TCTACCGTTGGCACGATTACCGAAGTCTATGATTATCTGCGGCTATTGTTTGCCCGCATTGGTCAGCCTTATTGTTATGGCTGTGGTGAGCCGATCACATCTCAGCCTGCCAGTGTGATTATTGATCAGTTGCAGGCGCTGGCTGAGGGCACGAAGTTGCAACTGCTGGCACCGATTGCACGGGCTCGAAAAGGTGAGTTCCGCAAAGAGTTGGAGCAGGCGGCTAAAGATGGTTTTGTGCGGGTGCGTATCGATGGTGAGGTGATGGCACTCGATGATGCGCCTGAGCTGAAGAAAAATATCAAACACAATATTGAGCTGGTGGTGGATCGTCTGGTTATTCGCGATGGTATCCGTACCCGCTTGGCCGATTCGGTAGAGACAGCGTTGCGTTTTGGTGAAGGTTTGATGCTTGCCCTGATTGCAGAGCCTGCCGGGGAAGGCGTCGAAAAAGTGTTTTCAGAACGTTTCGCTTGCGCCGAATGCGGCATTTCATATCCGGATATAGAGCCACGATTATTCTCATTTAATTCACCAGTTGGCGCATGTTCATCATGTGATGGATTAGGCAATAAAACAGTCTTTGACCCGAGTTTGGTGGTGCCTGATGTTAATCGTTCATTGGCTGATGGCGCGATTGAGCCATGGGCTGGGCGTGAAACATTCATGTATCGCCAGACGCTGGAAGCGGTGGCGAAATCGGTGCAAGCGGATATGGATGCTCCGTTTGCGAGTTTGAGTGAAGCGGCACGCAAGGTGTTTTTATACGGCAGTGGCCGCAAAAAAGTGAGTTTTGTGTATGAAACACCGGGTCAAAACAGAATCGTGGAGCGTCCGTTTGAAGGGGTGATTCCGAATCTGGAACGGCGTTATCGTGAAACGACTTCAGATGATGTGCGCGAAGCCTTGTCGAAATATATCAATAGCATCGATTGCCCTGTTTGTGAGGGTTCGCGTTTGACCAGGGCGGCCAGATATGTGCGCATTGCAGATCTGTCATTGCCGCAACTGGTGGCCATGCCGTTGCGCGATGGGCAGGCATGGGTGAATAGCTTGCAGTTGAGTGCGCAGCATCAGGTGATTGCAGAAAAGGTGTTGGAAGAGATTTCAGCCCGTTTGGGTTTTATGATTGAGGTGGGTTTGGACTACCTGAGCCTGGATCGTACTGCGGGTACATTGTCCGGTGGTGAAGCGCAGCGTATTCGTTTGGCCACCCAGATCGGATCAGCCCTGGTGGGGGTGTTGTATATTCTCGATGAACCATCGATTGGTCTGCATCAGCGCGATAATGATCGTTTGCTGAGCACGTTGCGGCGTTTGCGGGATTTGGGTAATTCGGTGATTGTGGTGGAGCATGATGAGGATGCGATTCGCACTGCCGACTGGGTGATTGATATGGGGCCTGAGGCCGGTGTGCATGGTGGTGAGGTGGTGGCTCAAGGTCCGTTGGTAGATATTTTGAAAGCCAAAACACTGACTTCGGATTATTTGTCAGGGCGCAAAAAAATCAGCATTCCTAAGCTGCGCAAGGTGCTGAAAAAGCATGCCATGATCGGTGTTGAAGGCGCATGCGAACATAATCTGAAGCAGGTCACAGCATTGTTTCCGCAAGCGCGTTTTTCCTGTGTGACGGGTGTGTCTGGTTCCGGTAAATCGACCTTGACCAATGACACCCTGTTTAAAGCCCTGGCCAAAGCCAAGGGCTTGAAAACCAAGCGTATTGGCAGTCACAGAAAACTCATCGGGGCGGATTTGATCGATAAAATTATTGATATTGATCAAAGTCCGATCGGTCGCACGCCGCGCTCCAATCCAGCCACTTATACCGGTCTGTTTACGCCGATTCGGGAATTCTTTGCACAAGTGCCGGAATCGCGTGCGCGTGGTTACAAAGCCGGGCGCTTCTCGTTCAATGTAAAAGGCGGCCGCTGCGAGGCCTGTCAGGGTGATGGCATCATCAAGGTGGAAATGCACTTTTTGCCCGATGTCTATGTGCATTGCGAATCGTGTCAGGGCAAACGCTATAATCGTGAAACACTCGATATTCGTTACAAGGGTAAAAGCATTGATGATGTATTGCATATGACGGTTGATGAAGCGCTGGAGTTCTTTGCCGCCATTCCACCTTTGAAGAACCGTTTGACCACCTTGCAACAGGTGGGGTTGGGTTATATTCAACTCGGTCAATCGGCCACGACCCTTTCCGGTGGTGAAGCACAGCGCATCAAGCTCTCTAAAGAACTGGCGCGCAAAGCCACCGGCGATACCCTGTATATTCTCGATGAACCGACCACCGGTTTACATTTTCACGATGTGGCCAAATTGCTCGATGTGCTGCATGCGCTGGTTGATCGCGGCAATACCATGATTGTGATCGAACATAATCTCGATGTCATCAAAACTGCCGACTGGATTGTTGATATGGGGCCTGAAGGTGGTGATAAAGGTGGTCAGGTGGTGGTTGCCGGCACAGCCAAACAAGTGGCTGCATGCCAAGCGTCACATACCGGTTTTTATTTGAAGTCGGTGTTGTGATGTATCATGCGTTGTATCTATGAATGGGCAGCTGCTAGGCTTTCTCGAATGACTCTGGATCGTTATATGTTACGCCTGTGGTTGGGGCCGTTTGCCGGTGGTTTGATTCTGGTCTTGGGTGTATTGCTGCTGGGGCGTACGTTAAAGCTCTTGGGCACCGTTTCAGATAGTGGTCAGGCTTGGATGTTGATTGCCGAGTTGTTGACGCTAACCATGCCGTACTTTTTATTGCTGACTGTTCCGATGGCCTTTTTTTTATCCATGCAGAATACCATCACAAGCTTGCAGCAGAGTAGCGAAATGGATGTGATGCGTGCGGCGGGTCTATCGTATACACGCATGTTCCGCAGTTTTTTTGTTTTGGTTTTGTTGTTGTGGGGCAGTTTAACCTATACCTCGATGGTGTTATTGCCTGAGGGACAGTTGGGCTTTAATAATATTCTGAGCAAGATTTATGCACTTAAAGGTGTGATTACTTTTTCGCCGCAACGTTTTACACAAGGCTTTGACGGAGTAACTGTGTATGTCGATGGTGAAGATGATCAGGGGGTATACCACGGGGTGATTTTAGAAGATCACCGTGATGGAATATCGGTGATTTATACTGCCCAATCGGCGCGATTTGATTTGACCAGCAGCACCGGTGCATCAAATAACACTAGCAATGGACAAGCAAACCAGATGAATGTGGTGAGCAATAGTCTGGAATTGAATATGAATCATGGTGTGCGTCTTGAAGGGCAGGGGGCAGATCAACGTATGTTGGCGTTTGACCGCTATAAGGTCGCCATTCCGGTGTCGGATGGCAACTGGAAAGAGCGTCAGTCCAGCGATCACGTCACCATGATGACTCCGGGTGAATTATGGCAAGCTGTACAAGATGATGCTGCAGGAGCGCTGGCTGAATGGAATCGACGTATGCTGTTACCAACGACGGTGTTGGTCTTGTTTTTCTTTGCCTTGCCATTGTCGCTAACACAAAAGCGTTCGGGTAAAGCAGGCTCTATGATTGCCGGCATTGCCTTGCTGGTGACCATTTACAATCTGCAATTGTTATTTCATCGGCAAGTCAATCAGGGTGCTTTTCCGGGCTGGAGCATGTGGCTTGAACAGGCGGTATTGCTCGTTTTTGGCTTGTTTTTATGGCGGCGTGCAGAAGCTGATCGTTTGCCCAAGGTTTTCTCACAGGCCGGTGAATGGATATCTTTACTGCATCAATTGATCATGCATAAACTGGCTCGCAGAACGTAGGGCTTATAGCCTTGGAGCTGAGCAGCATGGTTGAAACTCTCAGGTGAATGTCTGATAACAGTCTATTTGCTCTTGCGCTACAGTTGCCCAATCTCGAATTACAGGCTTTTGTGTTTGACCTATCAGAGCTTGGCAGGCGCAAGTCCAGTCAGCCATAGCGGCATGGATCGGCAGCACAGATATTTTATCCAACTCATCAGCAATGCCACAAGCATCGGATACCAGCACTGGCACAGCGGCGGCTCTGGCTTCGGCAATCACCATGCCGTAGGGCTCCTGGCGGGCGGGGTGTAACAACAAATCGAAACGGGCATACAAAGCGGCGCTATCGGTTTCGCCCAGCAGTTGAAAACCACCGTTCCAGTCTTTGAACAGATGGCGCACATCATCAGGTTTGGGGCCTGCAACAATAAACTCCAGTCCGGCCCGTTGCTGGCGCAATTCTGCAACAATCTGCACTGCGATATCGAGCCCTTTGCGTTTCCATTCTTTGCCAACAAAACCAATCACACCACCGGAATTCTCTTGTAGCAGGCGAGCCGGGCGCTTGGGGATCATGGAGACACCCGGAGTGATGGGGTTGGATAAACGCTCTGCCACAGCCGGATAATAATGGCGCAGGCGATTGGCAATCAATGTTGAATTGGCAATGATTGCCTTGACCTGCGGTGCACATAACTCACGTTGCTCCAAATACAGATTGGCCATGATGCGTGGAGAGATACGTTTCCACCAAACTTTGCTTTTGACTTGTGCAAACGGTGGGCCATGAAAGGTCGTGAAGTGATGCACATTGCAGCGCTCATGGCTGTGAATAATACGCTGCTGATCAGGATGTGCCGAGATCCAGTTGGAGACACGGCGTGAAAATCTGAGGTGGGCTATCCAGCGTGGTTTTTCTCTCACTTTGCCAAGTTCAATCACCTGTATGTTTTCTGGTTTTTCAGCCAAACATGATTCACACAATACGGTGACTTGATGGCCCAACCGTGCCAGCTCCCGGCTCAGTTCCCAGACATAGCGTTCCATGCCGCCCACCGGGCCATAACGCCGCACAATTTGCAGGATATTCATGGCAGTTTGGGGGCTTTGTTTAATTCTTTTTGGCGTTCATTTAATTTGGCATAACGATAGAAAGTACCTTCGAGGTTACCAAAGGCGATGACAAAACCAGCCCAGCCGTCGAGAAAACCGAGTTTTAAAATATAGATGCGAAAGAAAGCCCAGAGTCCGCGTGCCACAGCTTTACCCATGCTGGCTGAAACATTGTTGCGTTCCAGTTTGATGGCACCAAGACTGGAATAACGCTTACCTTTCTCTTGAATTTGGCTGAGATCCTTGAATGGAATCTGCCAGATGGCCTGTTGCATATAATCAATGCTGCCATGAATTTTAAAACCTTCATGCACTTCGTCATGATCATTGAAAACCAGTGCATGTTTACGGAATAGCTGCGGTTGACGGTAATCGGGATACCAGCCGCAATGTTTAATCCAGCGCCCCATGAACCAGTTGCGGCGCGGTGTGTACCAGGCATCGGCAGCGCTCTTGCGGTTGATAATATCGCGAATCTCATCGGCAGCTTCCGCTGTACAGCGTTCATCCGAATCCAGACTGAATATCCAATCATGGCTGCAAGCCGCGATAGCATTGTTTCTCAATTGGCCAAAACCATTAAAATCCAGCTGCACAACACGCGCCCCCAGACGTTCCGCAATCGCAGCGGTTCGATCCTGACTATGCGAATCGGCCACTATCACCTCATCAGCCCACATGGCACTAGTCACCGCGTCAGCAATCTTGTCTTCCTCGTTATAGGCGATGATATAAATGGATAATTTAGCTGTGTCGCTCACCTGTTATTCACCTCTTTTCTGTTTGGCTGTATGTTCTTTCACGGCACTCTCTGATAGAAGAAACGATATCATCTGTGGATATGCCAAGATCAACACCTGTAACATCCAGAGGTGATTTTTTCAGGCTGGCAGGTTTGATATAAAATGATTCACCATCTCTCTTTTTTATGCACACCACACCTTCATTTTTTGCTTCATCCAAAATAGATGCGAAGTTTTGCCGTGCTTCTGTAAAGCTATATTCTCTCATGATTTTATCTCCAGAACATGAATCCCCATTTTTTCAGCCGTGATTTTCAAAGCCTTATCCAACGTGAGCAGGGATGTGCTTGTTTGCTGTGCGCATTGGATGAGATATGCATCATAAGCATATATATTAAGAGCATGGGAGATATCCAAGGTGTGCTCCAGCGAAATATCAATAAATTTAATCGGGATTTCACGATAAGCGGCAAGAGCTGATCTGGCCAACTCAATCGTTGAGCAACCTCTTTTGAACATGGCTGAGAGTGCATTGCCGACTTCCCAATGCACAGAAGAAGGAGCATAGAGAGAACAGCCTGATGTGGCTTCTATAATCCCCTGTTTTGATTTTTCATTACCAATAACAGCAATTAATGCAGAAGTATCTATTGTGACATACATTTGAAACTCCCATCAAGTACATATGTACATACAATAGTAAATTCAACGTGCTTTGTACAGCTAACGCCGAAGTTCACCTTCGGCAAACCGCGCAGCATTTTTTG
>JAUZQK010000162.1 GCA_030951025.1 Mariprofundus sp.
ACAACCATTTCAGTGATGGCCGTAACGCCATTCTTCTGACATTTTTTGAACTCTTTGGCTTTCATGCGACGTGATGCATTGGTGATGTCAGGTGTGTTGAGGCCGTTACCAGCGCAAAACAACTTCATGCCGCCACCGGAACCTGTCGATTCAACAACAGGTGTTTTGAACTTGGTAGTAGAGCCCAGTGCTTCAGCAGTGTAGCTGGAGAACGGGTAAACAGTGGATGAACCAACGATCTTGATTTGATCGCGGGCTTGAGCTGTGCCTGCTGCTATGAGCAGAGCGAAAGCGGTAAGAATAATCTTCTTTTTCATGCTTATCTCCTATGTATTGGTAATGCTGTTATAAGATAAACGGCGGGAATGAATTCCCGCCGCCCTGTAACGATTTAGAAGTAGTAGTTCGTAGTGACGAGGAATTCGTCATTCTTTGGTGCTGCTTTGCCAACTGGCATGGTGTACTTATTACGCACGTAGTTAGCCTGGATTTTCATGTGATGCTTTTTGAAGTAGTAGTTTGCGCCAATGGTAGTTGCGCGCAGGGAGTCTTCACCTTTGGTGCCGGTGTAAACATTACCATTGTCAAAATCAAGACGTTCATAACGTACAACGACTTCGATTTTCGGTGCAACCATATAACCGCCCTGAATGCTGTAAGCATTCTGTTTGACTTTGCGAGCGCCAATAGTGGCATTGTTTGCATCAAACTCTAATGTGCGCTTAATCCATTCTGCTTCAACAGACAGACCATAACCACGGAATGCAGCATCAACACCGATGGCATTGTTGGACAATAGTCCGTTGTTGACAGCTGTTGCAGCAAAAACAGAACCCAGTTTTTGAGCGTAATAGTTAGCAGCTATCTGGAACTGTGTGTCACCACCGAAATCACCCTGTGTCTTTTTGAATTTACCAAAAGGAGAGTATTCGACTCGTGTAGAGTACATGAAGCCGTTTGGCTGAGTTTGGTTTTTGAAGCCTGCCAGGTTAATGTGATAGATCTGGTTTTTACCCAAGCCAGCTGCGCCAACCTTACCTGGGTTCAATGAACCGTTGAACAATCCAGCATAAACAACCAATGATTTATCCATCAACTTCTGCTTGACGTTGACACCCATCTGACGAAACGGTGCGAACTGAGATGTCACATTACGCTCAACAAAGTGCATGTATTTAGACGAGTTCATTCCTTCACGAGAGAACTGAACATACTGGTTACCCACGTCCATTTCAAAACCAGGCAGGAATTCAGGTGTGATGCCAATATAAGCATCTTTCAGAGTGACAGAACCTTTACCGAACTCAGTTTGCATTTTGAGGAAACCCCAAGGTGTGACCTGAGCTTTGAAAGTCAAACGTGCACGACGCACAAAGAATTCAGATGTGTTGTTTTTTGTAACGCTACCATTGTTGACTTGTTTGTACTGTGTCTGCAAACGGCCACCAATTTTCAAGAATTTGCTTTTATCATGTTTCTTGAGGTCTTTGGCTTCGGCTTTGTTGATGACACCTTTTTTTTCCAGCAGCTTGATCAGACTTTCGTCACCGGCGACAATGCCTGATGCATTGGCGGATACTGGCAGTACGCATGCAAAAGCCAGCATTCCTAATGTTTTTTTGATATTCATTTTCTAGTTACTCCTATTAATGATGAACCATTTGTAAATAATTTGTGAATCATGAATGAATCACATTGAAGCCCAAAATCGGGTTGCGGCGAAGCGTAATGGATGATTGTGACATGATCATGACACGGAGGGCTGTGAGTCACTTTGTCATAGGGCTGACATATACAGCGGTGAGTCTTACTGCATGTTTAGATAGAGAGGTGTAGAGATGTATATGAATCAAAGTGCTCAAGCTGACCTTACTGACGCTTATGCTGCAACACGTATGGCCAATCCATTGTTTAACCAATTTTGTGGATTGCCGCTGTGTGAATCGATGCAGCTCGAAGAATGCATGCATTTGTTTAATTGTTTTGATGTGGTGCAGCATGACGCTGGTGATGTGGTGTATGAGGCTGGCAGCGATTCGGATAAAACCATGCGTTTGATTGTCAACGGGCGGGCTGAGGTGTCGAGTCCATCGTTTGGTGTGTACGGGCATGTCGATGCTGGTGATGTGTTTGGCCTGTTTTCGTTCTTGGATGAGGCGCGGGTACATTCAGCGACTGTGAAAGCCGAATCCGATTTGACCCTGCTGTGTGTGAATCGTGATTATTTTAATCTAATTACAGTGGAAGATGCAGCTCTGGGTAATTTATTATTGCGTTCGATGTTTCGTTTGTTGATGCGCATGTCGTTAAAAATGGAAAATGAATATGCTGCCATGCATCATTATGTTACCGGCAGGCGCTGCTGATGCTTGAGCTAGCGCACGGAAGCTTCCAGTATCGCGATCTTATGACTGAAAACCCTAATACAGCCTCCAGTGCCGATATCCTTATTGTTGAAGATGAAGTACCGATTGCACGTTTAATGAATCTGCATTTGCAGGCGGCTGGTTATTCCACCCGTATTTGTGCCGATGGTGATTTGGCTTTGGCTGCACTGCGTGATGGTAACTGGCGCTTGGTGGTGCTGGATCGCATGTTGCCCGGAGCCAATGGCATGAAGATATTACGTTGGCTTAAAGCTTCATCGAGCAAAGCGCATACGCCGGTACTGATGGTGACTGCACTCGGCATGCCATCTGAGCGGGTGCAAGGGCTTAATGACGGTGCCGATGATTATTTACCCAAGCCCTTTGAGCCGGATGAACTGGTGGCGCGTGCCAGGGCATTGTTGCGCAGATCCAGACTGGTGGAAACAGGGCGTGCTACGCCGGATTGTATTCGGCTTGATCCTGATGTGCCGGTGGTGTTTGAAGGCAATCAGCGTATTGAGCTGCGTCCGATGGAATACAAGTTGTTGAAATTATTGATGGATAAGCCGGGCAAAACACGCAGTCGTGATTATTTGCTGGATCATGTGTGGGGGCATGAGGTGTTTGTGGAGGAGCGCACTGTGGATGTGACAGTCAAACGTTTGCGCAAAGCCTTGAAAGAACTGGGTCGCAAGAAATGCATCGAAACGGTGCGCGGGATGGGTTATCGCTTTGTGATGCCTGAAGATTGAAGGCATTGGTATGAGTGTTACATGGCTGTTGTTGGTTGTTGTGGCAGGGGTGGCAATGTATGCCATACGCTTGCGCCAACAATTGCAGCATTATCGGGTTAAATACAGAGCAATGAAAAATAGTCGTGATGATCAGCCTGCGGATGCGGGGGATGGTGAACGGCTGGATGCCTTGCTGGTGTCGATGAATGAGGCGGTTTTCAGGCTCGATGCAAGCGGTCGTGTGGTGGGGGCGAATGTGCGTGCGCGGGAGGCTTTTGCCATGCAGTCGATTGATCTGCCTGTATCTTTGCGGCAGGTCTACCGTGATTCGGATTGGCAAGAAGCTTTTCAAGCCGCGTTGCAGATATTACCTCAATCAGTCTGTCTGCCGGATATGTCACCTGCTGGCGCTGTGTTATCGCCACGCTTGGCGGTGTTGGGCGCTGGACACATGTTGCTGCTGTGTGTCGATGTCAGTGAACAGCGCAGACTGGAAAAGCAGCGGCGTACGTTTTTGTCCAATTTGATGCATGATTTAAAAACGCCTTTAACTTCCCTGCTCGGTTATGCACGCAGTCTGGATCGTTTTGGTGATGATGTTGATTTTAGAACAGAGGCTGCGGCAGTGATTGCTGATGAAGCCAAGCATGTGAACCATTTGCTGGATGTCTTGTTAACCCTGGATCAGGTGGAGTTTTCTGCGCGTGATGCCAATGCCTCATGTTGTTTGGGGGAGGTGTTGCAGTATGTGTTGGAGCTGATTGCACCGACCTGCGCTGAAAAAGATATTGTTTTGAATGCCGGTGAGGCTCGCCAGTCTGAGTTGCTGCTGGCGATTGCGGATGATGAACTGGAACGTGTTTTAACCAATTTATTGGTCAACGGGCTTAATTATGCGCCTGTCGATAGCCAGATTCAGGTGAGTGTCTCGGTGTCAGAAGCGGTTTGTACGATAGTGATTGAAGATGATGGAGAAGGTATTCCAGAGCATGAGCTGGATAGAGTCACGGAGCGATTCTATCAGGTGGATAAAGCCAGAACCCGAAAGAATGGCGGTCATGGGCTGGGTTTGGCGATTGTTAAAGAATTGGTGGAAAAGAATATGGGCGAGCTAAGGCTTGCCAATCGCGCTGAGGGTGGCTTGAGGGTGGAAGTGTGTTTGCCTGTTCGGGAAACGGTTTGAGTTTAGATCATGCTTTGAGCCTGCGTGATGAATTAAGCCAGTATTATCGCTGGTTGCGGCAGTATGGTTATAATGATTCCCATTCAGGTAATATTTCTGCTCGCGCCTGTGCTGATGAGGGCGATCAATCTGGCGCTGGTGATGACCATGGGGGTCTGGTGTGGCTGACTCCGACAGGTGCTTGTGCGGATTTATTGCAGCCGGATGATTTTGTAGCCTGTCGATTGGATCAGCCTGTGCCCGTGACTGCTTCGGGTGATGCGCAGCTGCATTTGGCGATATATCGTAACAACCCGAAGGCTGCGGCAATCATTCATGCGCATTGTCCGCATGCCGTTGCACTAACGCTGGATGGAGAAGATTTTACACCTCCGGATTTTGAAGGGCAGTTGTATTTTCCGCGTGTGCGGGTGATTACGGTACCCTATGATGTGTATTTCGAGCAGGCTGCTGATCAGGTGGCGCAGGTTTTATCTGAAGATTCCATTTGCATTGTGCGTGGTCATGGTGTGTATGCTTGGGGTGAAACATTGAATCAAGCCTACAAATGGACGTGTTCGTTGGAGATGTCCGCCAAAACAGCATTTATCGCCAGGCAAGCAGGAACGATTTAGAGTTGGGTTTAGGCAGAGGTGTCTGTGATAAGGTTGTGAAAAGTTATCATGATGCAGAGGCCAATATGTTTTGGACTGCCCTCGATAGTTCAGGGATTTGAACGGGTTTTGAAAGAACCATCGTGTTTTTCTTTTCATGCGCTTGTAAATTCACATTACCTTGATCATAACCAGTGATAAACAATTTTAGCCTGTAAATTCATTTCCTCTCCCACAAAAAACTTATACTCTCAAACATTTCGAACAAAAAAACAGTAACATAGAGTAACAATTCATCATCAAATCTTCTTCACTGTTTCAATCACATCATCCAACGACATCACCATCACACCTTGCTGCAATGGATATGTAACATCCACTGGTGCAACAACATAACTACAGTCTGCCTCCAATGTTTCCAACGCGCTCCAGTTACCTCTGCCCAGTTTCGGACTGGTCGATGCCTTGATTTCAATCGCCACACGTTTGCCTGCTTTTTCCAGTATAAGATCAAATTCAGCACCACTTGATGTGCGGTAAAAACTTACTTGCCAGCGCGGCAATTGCGTTAGTATATTTTCAAGCACAAAGCCTTCAAATGATGCACCGTACACAGGGTGGGAAAACAACTGCTCCATCGATTCAATATCCAGCAA
>JAUZQK010000163.1 GCA_030951025.1 Mariprofundus sp.
ATAAGCAGTCCGAGCCTGTCTGAAGCTCTGCTGCAGTTTGAAGCTGCATTTATTCAACGTACTGTGACGGAATGTAGCGGTGATAAATTGATTGCCGCAGACCGGCTTGGCATTGGCCTGTCTACATTATATCGCAAGCTGGGTTTGAAAGCAGAATAATAGACACTGCCTTGCAATAAACAGGCGGGGTTTCTTTTGATTGAGAATAAAAAAAATTGATTTCTCAATATTGAGAAATCACGCAGTCACCTAACGTCATCTGAGCACCTTATAACTGCTTGTAAATAATATGTTTTATTGAAAATATATGAAATAAACATTATTTATTATGTTTGGCATCTACCTTTCTTTGTCTAGAGACCTGCTCAGCTCATGGTTGATCGGTAAGAAATAATAGAAAATGGAGAGGTTTCCCCAATGAATAAAATAATAATGACGATGGTTGTCGGTGTTTTTACCCTTGTCGGCACGCTGGCCTTCTGGGCTAAAGATGCTGATGCCATTCCAGTTTTTGCAAGAAAATACGGCATGTCCTGCAACTCATGCCACACTATGTTCCCTAAGCTGACCAAAATGGGTGTGGCTTTCCGTGAGCGCGGTTTCCGTTTTGCTGAAGGTAAAGACGATTTTGATATGCAGAATGATGTTGGTAAAAACATGGATGCAGAGGAATCTCCATCTGCAGTATGGGCAAGCAGCTTCCCATTCACCGTGCGTACACAAGTGCTATATTCTGGCGCTGGTCCTGTGACAGATGGTGCTGATATACCAGTAATGCCAGGTCATCGTTTTGGTATGCTCGATGGTGCTCTGGTGCAGAATGCAGCCGGTCAATGGCAATCAAATTATAAGGTTGGTTTTGGTGAGCTGGGTCTGATTTCATCCGGTTCCTACGACAACCTGTTCTGGTGGCTGGATGCCAATCAAAATGGTATCGGTATGCTGGAAGTGGGTTATTATGTGAACGATCTGTTGAAAGTACGTTTCGGCCGTATTCAGAATAACGTCGGTTATGGCATGACCATGATGTCACAGCGTCCATTGGGTTTTGGCGCAATTGATAATGCTCAAATGGTTGGCGGTACTATGCTGATGATGGGTGATGGTATCAGTATTCACGGTACAACCAATGGTGATTCCGGCGTGGGTTCATACTACACCCTGTCATTGACTACCAATGGTAAAGTACCTGGCGCTGCAACAAATCTCGCAGCGGTTGATCCATCGATTGCAGGTCGTCAGTCCTATGCTGTTTACGGTCGTGTGGCTCAGGAAATCATGGATAACCACATTATCGGTGTGTATGGCTATTCTGCCAAAAATTGGGTCAGTGATGCCATGGGTGGTGAAGCTGTGATGTTGATGGGCATGGCGATGGGGCCTGCGGCAGCACCAACGGCAACTGCGATGCAGTTTAGTAAAGTAAGCCGTTACGGTGTGGATTTTGCCTTTAACTATGGTGAACCTTTCCAGATCTTTGGTGGTCTTACATTTGGTAAAAACACCAACCCGGTTACCAAACAAAACCTGGATGTTAGAGCATTAACCGTTGTTGCTGAATGGAAAGCTACAGATAACATCCTGGTTGGTGCTAAAATCAATCAATTGCAGGTTGACCTGCAAATGAATGGCTTGAAAGCTCAGACTCCTGCTAAGACAACTTACCTGACTGGTTATCTCTTGTATCAGGTGGCCCAGAATGTACAGGGCTTTGCCACGGTTACACGTGCAACCAATGCCGTTGTTGATATGCGGGGAATTCCTGGATTCGGAACCAGGGCGACTCAGCAGACATTCACAACTGGTATCGTAGGACTAGATATCGCACTGTAAGACATAGCGGGAGAGCTTCGGCTCTCCCGTTTTATCTCCAGCCAATAAGCCTTTGAACATGGAAGGTGTCAGTCTGTTTCATCCATAAAACTGCATCGTAGTAAATGTATTGCCAGGACGAGGCCTTTGCGGCTTTGTAGCCTGCTCTGCGCTTTGTCCATGCCTGAATCGATACTCGGTTTATGCATCCAGTTTTATGCATCAAACAGATTAACGATGTATTATTCACAAGGAGTAAATATGAATGTTGTAGAATCGATTTCACAGGTACGTCATGGCTTGTTGATGGCTGTCCTGGCGCTTGTTTGCGGCGCGTTGTGGGCTGCTTATCTGGCCACACATCATGAGCAGTTGCATGGTGGTTTTGAGGCGCAGGTAGAGGCGCAACAACCCTCACATGGGCATCAGGCGATGGCTGGGCAGAGCATGAAAGATATGGATATGTCGATGATGGGCATGGATGGCTCAGCCGATCATATGCAATCACCGCATGCGCATGCAGATGGTGCGGCAGCGGATCATCATGCTGGTGGCGCAGCTCAGGGTCACCATAGCGGTGGGGAAGCTGCTGCTGGCCATGCAGCGGCGGGTCACAGGGCTGGTGCTCAGCATTCTCATTCAGGCTCGTTGGCAACAGATGCCATGCAGCGCTTGTTGCGCGGGCATATTCATTTCATGGGTATCGGCGTGTTGGCAGCAGTGCTGTTGCTAATTGTTGCATTCACATCGCTGAAATCCTGCTGGAAAAAGGTGCTGGGCTGGACGTTGGGGCTGGGTGCATTGGCCTATCCACCGGCCTGGATTATGATGGGCTTTCGTACGGTTGAATTGGGGCCTGAGGCAGCTGAAGCCAGTGTGATGTGGTTGTTTGGCCCGGCTGTCGGCTTGTTGCTGGCATCAATGTCGGCGATTCTGGTTATTCTATTGCTTGAAACCTTATCCTTGCAGCATCGCATACCCTTGCTGAAAGGCTGCTTTCATAGAGACTAGGGCTTGTCATATCAAACCTTGCGAGAGGCATCTGTGATGACGAATAAATCACACAAGGATTAGACCAAATAATGAAATATATCATATGGGTAAGTTCGTTTGTTGTGCTTGCTGCCTGTTCATATACAACAGCAAGTAAGCATTCTGCAGATGTGAAGCAGTCGCAAGCGACAAATCAAGCAGCCAGTAATATGGATCATAAAAAAAGATTCTTTGTGGCTCGAAAAGGTATTGAAGATGGTTATGCATTCACCTTCCACATTATGCCAGCACCACTTGGTGAGGGTTATAGCCGCAGTCTGTTTCATCTGATGGTCAGTGTTGAAAAGGATAACCAGCCACTCACTGATCTGGTTTTATCTTCGCGCGTGAAACATCCTAACGGTAAGGTGGAAGAGAACAGCACCATGATGCTGATGGGTGATTGGTATATGAGCTTGTACAATCTCGATCATGAGCAAGGCAGGCATTGGATTACTGTGTCCTTTAAGCAGGCTGGAAAAACTTATTCGACAGGTATTTATTACCCTGAGCGGGCATACCGTCAGTGAAAGCTGTGACGCGGTGCCCGGTATGCGGCATGGATGCCGATGACTCCAGTATTTGCGCCGAGCATTCCGGCATCACCTATCACTTCTGTATGCCGCAGTGCCGGGAAAATTTTTTAGCCAGACCGTTATTGTATATTGGCAATAGAGCAGCCAAGCGAACGGGGCGGGAGATTATCAAACGACGCATATTTACCATCGAGCAAGCTATGGGTGGCATGCATGCAGAAGCCTTGATGATGGCCTTGAATCAACTGATGAGCGTAAAAAACATCAGCATAGAAGGCGACAGGATTGCCATTGACTACAATTTGCTTGAAGTTCACGCCGGTCAAATTGAAGCGGCTTTATTAGAGGCGGGTGCTTCAATGGGCACGGGCTGGAGTGAACGACTCAAACGTGGCTGGATTCATTATGTGGAAGACAATGAGCTGGATAACCTGGTCGCTTCTGAATCCGCCTGCTGCAACAAAGCGCCAGGCAAGGCTTGAATTGATTGTAGGTGCTATGCCAAGCATCACAAGAAAGACCGGAAGGCTTGATTTATCCGGCAGCGATAGGAGAGGTTTATGAATATTGATCCGGTTTGCGGCATGGACGTGAAAGCAGATTCACCACATAAGGCTGAACATGATGGTCATGACTGGCACTTCTGTAGTGCGCATTGTGCTGAGAAATTTAAAGTCGACCCCGATCAGTACAGCATCGATCCGGTTTGCGGCATGCATGTCAAAGCTGAATCGCCACACCGCGTCAAACATGCGGATTTGGCCTACCGTTTCTGTAGTGAAGGCTGCAAAGATAAATTTGTTGCCGCACCTGCCAGCTTCACTGAAACCAAAAAATCATGTTGTAAACATCATGGTCATCATCAAAAGGCTAAAACCCCCAGCACCGATAATCCCGATGCGACTTATTTTTGCCCGATGTGTCCCGGTCAGGAACAACAGGGGCCAGGTACCTGCAAGGTCTGCGGTATGGCGTTAGAGCCGATGGCCACACCGACCCTGAATGAAAAAACTGAATATATCTGTCCGATGCATCCGGAAGTGGTTAGCGATGAGCCGGGTTCATGCCCCAAGTGCGGCATGGCGCTGGAGTCGCGTACGGTGACGGTGGAAGAAAATCATGCCGAGCTTGATGATATGAGCCGCCGTTTCAAGGTGAGTGCGGTATTGTCTATTCCGGTATTTATATTGGCCATGGTGGCAGATTTGGCACCATCCTGGTTGCCGGATGTCTTGAATATGGGGCTGGTGCAATGGATTGAATTTGCGCTCGCGACACCGGTGGTGCTGTGGGGTGGCTGGCCGTTTTTTGAGCGTTTTTGGTTGTCGGTCAAAACCTGGAATTTGAATATGTTCACGCTGGTCGGTTTGGGGGTCGGCGTGGCATGGTTGTACAGCATGGTGGCGCTGCTGTTGCCCGGTCTGTTTCCACTGCTGATGCAGATGGAAGGCGCCATCGGGAAACCAATCGTTGATGTGTATTTTGAAGCAGCCGCAGTGATTACTACTCTGGTGTTGCTGGGGCAGGTGCTGGAATTGCGCGCACGCTCGCGCACCAATGAAGCGATTAAATTATTACTCGGCATGGCACCCAAAACAGCTCGCTTGGTCAAAGCCGATGGTACGGAGATCGATGTGCCGATGGAAGATGTGCAGGTCGGTGATGTGCTGCGTATTCGTCCGGGTGAAAAAGTGCCGGTCGATGGTGTGGTGACTGAGGGTGAAAGCCTGGTTGATGAATCAATGGTGACAGGTGAGCCTGTGCCGGTTGAAAAGTTCGTCGGAGAAACGTTGATTGGTGCCACGGTCAATGCCAATGGCTCGTTGTTGATGCAGGCCAGGAAAGTCGGGGCTGATACGCTGCTATCTCAAATTGTGTCGATGGTCGCCGATGCCCAGCGCTCGCGTGCACCGATTCAAAAGATGGCCGATACGGTGGCGGGTTATTTTGTGCCGGTGGTGATTGGCATTGCCATGATTGCGTTTGGCTTCTGGTTTTTTATCGGCCCCGAACCGCGTTTGGCGCATGCCATCATCAATGCAGTTGCCGTGCTGATTATTGCCTGCCCGTGTGCCTTGGGTCTGGCGACACCGATCTCGATTATGGTCGGTACAGGTCGTGGTGCTACGGCAGGTGTGTTGATTAAAAACGCCGAAGCCTTGGAGATCATGGAAAAGGTCAACACTGTGGTGGTGGATAAAACCGGCACGCTGACGGAAGGAAAACCGAGCCTAAGTACGGTACTCACCACTGCGAACGATGATGAAGATGAGGTGCTGAGATTGGCTGCAAGTATGGAGCGCGCCAGTGAACATCCGTTGGCTGCTGCGATTATTGCCGGCGCTGAGCAGCGCCAACTAAGCTTGCAAGAGGTTAAAGACTTTACGGCGGTGACCGGAAAAGGTGTGCAGGCAAAGGTTGGTTCTCGCGCTATTCTGCTCGGTAATGCCCGCTTGATGCAGGATCATGCGATTGATATTCAGGCCGTTGCAGCCGATGTCGAAAGCCATCAATTATCAGGTGAAACCGTGATGTATCTGGCGGCAGATAAGCAATTGATTGGTTTGATCGGTGTATCTGATCCGATCAAGGCTTCAACACCTGCAGCGATTAAAGAGCTGCGTGCTGAAGGCATTGAAGTGGTGATGCTGACTGGTGATAATCACAATACCGCTGCAGCGGTTGCGATGAAACTCGGCATTGAACGCTTTGAAGCCGATGTGTTGCCGGATCAAAAGGCGGCTGTGATCAAAGCCTTGCAGGCGGAAGGGAAAACAGTCGCCATGGCCGGTGATGGCATCAATGATGCACCGGCGCTGGCACAGGCGCATGTCGGCATTGCCATGGGCACAGGAACCGATGTGGCCATGGAGTCTGCCGGTGTGACCCTGATCAAGGGTGATTTGACCGGGATTGTGCGGGCACGCCGTTTATCACGCGCGACCATGAAAAATATTCGCCAGAATCTATTTTTTGCCTTCATCTACAATTCCGCCGGTGTACCGATTGCCGCTGGAGCACTCTATCCGGTGTTCGGGCTGTTATTGTCCCCTGTGATTGCCGCAGCGGCTATGAGCTTTAGTTCTGTCTCGGTGATTATGAATGCACTTAGGCTACGCAATGCGAAGTTGTAGTATTCATGATTTCGACTTCGCGATATCACGACAAAGCGAACTGAAGATATATGCTAACTGATTCAGCTCGCCCTGGAGGTGCTGCTTCAGCTGCGCAGCCTGCGGTTTTAGCGCGACTGACACCCCAGGGTACTATCTCTGCTGCAGACAGCATTCACCTTGCGTCGCACCTCCGAGGTTTTAACGAATGACTACCTTGCTGAATACGGCCTATGAAGCGTAATCAAACGCATCCATGCGCGGGTGAATCGGAATCCCGCACACTGCGGCAGGTGATTCCGGCCATGAGTATTCCGCTGGCATCTATTTTTGGCAGTGGGTTTTTGGTCATCGTACCGGTACTGGCCAGTAGTGTCGGAGCCTATTCGTTGTTGGCCATGGTGGTGGTGGCCTTTGTCGCCTTTCAGGCGGGTGCTGTTGTGCGGCACAATATTTTATGTGCGGAGCCGGTGTTGGCGGCGGGTAAGAATCGCAAGGCCATCATGCTGGAGCGCTTATCATCGTTGGCACTGGTGGCGGCCTATATTGTATCGGTATGTTTGTATGTGCATATTTTAAGCTCATTCGTACTGGTTTTTTTCGAGATGGACACGGCGTTTAACAAGAGTCTATTGACCACACTGGTGATTGGCGTGATTACTTTGATTGGGGTGATGGGCGGCTTAAAACCATTGGAGAAAATGGAAAGCTGGGCGCTGTACCTGACCCTGCTCATCCTGACGGTGTTATTATTTGCTTTCGCTTTTTATGACATCAGCAGCTATGTGGAAGCTGGCAGCTTTAGCATGCCTGCCATGCCACAACGCTCAACATGGGAAATGATCACCATCGTTGCAGGCACGTTGATCGTGGTGCAGGGCTTTGAAACCACCCGCTATCTCGGCCGCAGCTTTGATACCTGGACAAGAATTCTCGCCTCACGCTGGTCACAATATTTATCTCTGACGGTGTATATTGTATTTGTAGCATTGGCCTTACCGATTGTGGCGACACTGAATGGCGACTATGCCGAGAATAGTTTGATTCTGCTGGCTGCAGAAGTATCTGTGTTATTGGTCGCACCATTAATTATTGCGGCAGGTTTATCGCAGTTTTCAGCCGCAGTCGCCGATACGCTGGCCGCAGCGGAAAATATGGCAGAGATCACACACGGCAGGGTGAATCAGCGCTGGGGTTATTTATTGGTCGGTGGCATCGCCATGGCACTGGCCTGGTCGAGTTCGACGTTTGAAATTATTACCCTGGCATCGCGCGCTTTCGCTTTGTATTACCTGCTGCAATGTTTTGTAGGCTATTCGGTGTGTAGCAATTATCGCCAGCGGGTACGATTTATTGGTGTTGGGCTGGTATTACTGTTTGTGCTTGTTTTTGCAGTGCCTGCAGGATGAACGTTGCTAGCCATTACACGCCTCGGAGGCGACGCAAGGTGAATGCTGTCTGCAGCAGAGAGAGCGGCTTGGGGTGTTCGTCGTGCTAACATTGGAAAAATGCGCAGCTAAAGCAGCACCTCCAGTGATGCTGAATTTGTCACAATGGTAACGATACAGGAGTAGATATGACGAAACAGGATTCATTTTTTCTAGCCAGACGGCGTTTTGTGAAAGGCATTGCAACAGCAGGTGTTGTATTGCCATTGGCTGGTGCATTTTCTTCAGTTGCCTGGGCTTATGATGCCATGCAGGCCGGAGCTGAGTTGGATGGTTCCACTTTTGATGTGGTGATTGCGCCCATGCAGGTTAATTTCACAGGCAAGGAACGCACCGCTACCACCGTCAACGGCCTGTTGCCCGGTCCTGTCTTAAAGTTGAAAGAAGGTGATACGGTGACGATCCGTGTCACCAACCGGCTGGATG
>JAUZQK010000017.1 GCA_030951025.1 Mariprofundus sp.
CTTATTCCCCACATTATCGACACGGGCTGTCAGCTTCCATTTTTTATTGATCGCATAGCTTGCCCGAATATCAGTCTTTTGATAACCCTGCATAGGCTTCTGATTAAAGGCCGAAGAAAAACGCGGCCCAACCACATGCCATGTTACTTCGGCATTGAGTCCCGCCAACGTCGCACCAACAGTTACATTGCCCGAATCTTTTGCTCTACGTGCAAGCAAACTACCTGTTGCTGTATCTTTCGCATTCAAATACGTCCAGTTGGCATTGATATAAGATGACCCATACGCTAAAGATGCAGATAGCTCGAGACCTTTGGTGCGTGCCTTAGCAAGGTTTGTAGGAGCAGCTAAAAAGACGGTTGGAGCCGTCTGAAATATAATCAAATTCGTATAACGCTGATCAAACCATACAACACCAAAAGCCGCATTCAGATCATCGGATTTATACTGGTAATGTACACCGGCATCCCAACCTTTACTTTTTTCAGCCTGCAAATTCGGATTTCCAAAAAAAGGGAAAAACAAATCATTAATCGAAGGAGCCTTAAAACCCGTGCCATAGTTGGCAGTGATTTTCACACCGTCCAATGGGTGCAGCGCTGTACCGAACTTATATGTCGTCTGGTTCGATGATGTGGAATTGGCATCGTAACGCAAGGATGCATTCGCATCGATCCAGTCTCCACCCCAGCTCATCACGGCAAAGCCTGCTGTCTGATTGATTTTCCGATTCAGTTTGGCACTACCGCTGACTCCCTTGCTGCGATACATATCCAAACCGGCCAATAATGACACTGCATCCAGGTCAATATGATTCTGCCAGGTCAGCTGATCAATGCGGGTACGGAAGTCTGAATTATTGAAGCCCCCGGCCGGATCATGGCCAATCACTTCATCGAGGGAACGGGATAATTGCAGGCTGCTTTCAAGCCAGTCGCTAAGCGGATAGGTTAATTTAGCACTGCCAACAGATTGCTTGGTATTGCTGATGAAATTCACCACATCACCAAAAGGGAAGCCGCCGTCCAAACCATTTTTACCATCGACATTTCTGGCAATCAGTTCCAACTCGCCATCACCCACCGGCAAACCGATGCGACCGGATACCGTAAACTGCCGATAAGGGTCTAACTCCGTGCCCTTGGCGGCAACAGAAATACCACCAGTACGCAGACCATTTGCAGTTAGCGCATACGAAACCGCTGATTCCGTTTGTCCGGTCACACTCATGCTGCCGGAAGATGTGCCATACGAGCCTGCTTCCGCACTCACTCTTACCTGTGTCCCAACCGTTCCACGACGAGTGAAAATCTGAATCACACCACCCATCGCATCGGCACCATACAATGAGGATTGCGGACCACGCACGATTTCAATACGCTCAATATCTGCAGCTGACAGATTACCCCAGTCAAAGCTGCCCAGTGTAGCGGAACCTACCCGCACACCATCGATCAAGACCAACGTATGGCCGCTATTACCACCACGCAAAAACACCGATGTGGCTTTGCCCGGGCCGCCTGAAGAAGCGACATCCACACCGACCTGTGATCTCAATAGTTCGACTACAGTCGTTGCCTGCGATTGTTCAATGGCCTGTTGATCAATGACTGTGACATCGGCACTGACCGATGCTGCATCCTGGCCTATTCTATCAGCTGTAATAACCATGCCGGGCAATTGTTCTGCCGCATGGGCATGGATTGGCCAAGCCAATAGCATGGCAGCTAAAGCCATGTTGATATGTTTATTTGTGATATGTTTTATTTTACTGTTTTTTCTATGGATCGTGTTATTCATTGTTCTCCGCTTGCACCCGCCGTGCATATTATATTATCAGGCAAAGTTCGGAGAAATGTAGACGCACATGATTTGCCAGTTTCAACGACGGGAGCTTTTAACGACGGTAAAATGACCCAACATACACGGCCAGCCTCCCTCCGAGACTATCCTGTCTGAAACCCGCAGGTTCCTTGTTTCAGGCCGGTCTCCTGGCTCACCTTCATCCGCAGCTGTTTCCTTCCCAGGTGATGAGAACATCCCAGTGGTTTAAAACAGCGTTGTCAGGTCTACAGTAGCGGGGGCTGCGCCGGAATTAGTGGCTGATATCAACACACTGCACCGGACTTCCCGTTTCACCCTTGGTCGAAAAACGTTCGGGCACCTAAAACGTCGCGAACGTTAACGCTTACAGTAAATCAAGTCCACGAATGAACAAAAATCTCTTGGTGGCTGGGGAAGCTCAACTACAGAATCAATCTGTTATTCATAAGCCTCTGCATCTGAAACAACATCATAAACTCGGTCAATAATCTCATTGGCCTCTGAGGCCGTGATAGCTGTGCTATTTGCAAGTTTGAGCATATCTTGATGTGTAATACCACTGCCCTTTCCAGCCACTGACGTTGAATGTTCATTCGCAGCCAAAATGGATTGCGTAAGATCATATGCAGGAGCAAGTCGCCATTCACCACTATCATCCATAAGAAAGGAAAAATCCTTGACATGATCATCCTGATTTTCAATCGCCACATTAAAAACCATGATACGATACATCATCAATAAATCCTGATGGTTTTTCGTCAACATCGAAGTCATTTTGCATAGCGTCTCATAGTCCAAGGCAGGCTCTCTGAAATTTGCATCAATCAGATTTGCAACCGAATGCATGTGAACTCTTTCATTTCCGATCCTGTCAAAACGTCTGGTTCCAAAAAACGTATTATCGCCAACGTCAAAGAGGCGAGATTCCATCATATTCATCAATATATTATCCTTTATAAACATCCACTCAACACCACGCCAGAACAGAAACCCCGATCTCGGAGATCACTTGATATGATGCCCACCATCCTGGCCGATACAACAGAGCCAATAAAACAGATTGACCCGACCACCACTTACGACATGATTACAGCCGTGCCTGACGATCATCAACATACTCCGATCACCGTTACCGAACTGACTGCCCGCATCAAACAGATGTTGGAGATTGGTTTTGCCAAAGTCGAAGTCAGCGGTGAAATTTCACGTTTAACACGGCCATCTTCCGGCCACCTTTATTTCACCATCAAAGATGCCCATGCGGCTATTTCCGCTGTCATCTGGCGCTCGACCGCCATGCGTTTGAATCAGATCGTCAAAGAAGGCGAAGCCTTTATTTTTAGCGGGCATATCAGCTTATATGAACCACGTGGCAGTTATCAACTCATTATCAATCGCGTGGAAGCAGTTGGTGCTGGCAAACTTGCCGCTGAATTTGAACGCCGCAAACAACGCTTTGCCGAACAGGGTTATTTCGATGCAACACGCAAGCAAACCACCCCTGCCCTGCCCCAACATATCGGCATCATCACCTCATCCACAGCCGCCGCATTTGAAGATGTTAAAAAGGTCTTGGCCACTCGTCCTGCATGGCTGCAACTCACCCTTGCGCCGGCCATCGTGCAAGGCCGCAGTGCACCGGCTGCCATCATTCAGGCACTACACAACATCGCCAATATGACACAAGCACCGCAGGTGATCCTGCTGGTGCGCGGCGGTGGCAGCATGGAAGATTTATGGTGCTTCAATGATGAGGCACTGGTCAAGGCGATCATTGCCTGCCCGATTCCAATCATCAGCGGCATCGGCCATGAAATCGATACCACGCTGGCCGATCTGGCTGCAGATCTGCGGGCTGCCACACCATCGAATGCAGCCGAATTGTGCTGTCCATCGCGCCATGAACTGCGTCAGCGTTTGCCGCGCCTAGCCAGTTTAAGTCAGCTGCTCACGCAACGCTTGAATCAAAAGAAACGCGATCAACAGGCCATGCAACAGCGCCAATTACAGGCTTGGCAACGCCATAGCGATGGTCGTCACCATGTTAGTGTGCAACTGACATCGCGTTTAACACATGCTTTTCATAGCCGCGTAGGCAGCATACGCAGCCCATTGCGTTTGCTGGAAAAACGACTCATGCCATTACAGCCCATTCAACGTTTGCAGCAGCAGCGTTTGTTGCACAGCCATCAATCCAGCTTATTAAGCCAACACATGCAAGCACGTTTGCAGCATCAACAGCAATGTTTAAACACTAGCTGCCTACAGCTACACGAACAGAAAAAACAACTGCAATTGAAACGTCAACAACTGGCCGTGCTCAGTGGTGAACTCAAAGAGCTCGATCCATCGCGTGTGCTTGATCGTGGTTATAATATATCTTATGCCGCCGATGGATCACTCATTACCCAGGCATCTCAAATCAGCCCAGGTGAAAACATGTTGGTTCGTTTCCGTGATGGAACGGTACAGAGCAAGGTTATTTCAAGCATAGTCCAGAAAAACAATACGAGGAAAACAACATGACAGCGACGATATTACGATTACTCATTTTCATTACCGCCACACTGTGGTTGATACCCGCTCAAGCCAGCCAATGGTCTGGCATTCAAGGTGAAGTGGTGAGTGTGGAGACAAACTACACAGGCAAGACATTATCACTTACCTGCTTTGGCAAAAGCTGGCCTCTCAAAGATCTCGGCAATGGCCGCTGGCATGGCTGGATTGGTATTGATCTGAAAAAAGACACCGGCAACCACAACATCATGTGGCGCTCAGGCAAAAACATCATTGCCAATGATTTCCTCAATGTGCAGAAAGGAGTGTTTCGTATTTCGCGCATCGAGGTCGCCAGCAAGATGGCCAGTTTGAGTCAAGATATCCTGCCGCGTTATTGGCGCGAAGTGAAAGCACTCAAAGCCACTTATGTCGAAAAGGTCTCTGCCAACCCCGATATCATCATGCACGGCAAACCCATCGAAGGCATTGAATCCACGCCCTTCGGTGCCCAGCGCATCGTCAATGGCAAGCCCAAATCCCCACATTCCGGCATTGATATTGCCGCCCCTGCCGGCACCGTTATTGTCTCACCATTGGCTGGCCGGGTATTATTGGTAGCCGATATGTATTTGAATGGAAAAACGGTAGCCATCGGTCATGGCAATGGATTAGTCTCCATCTTTTCACACATGCAATCGACTGCTGTAAAACAGGGAGACTGGATTGAAACGCGACAGAAGATTGGTCAGGTTGGTGCTACAGGACGAGCTACCGGCCCTCATTTGCACTGGGGTGTACGTTTCAACACAGCACGGGTGAATCCGGCAAGCATGTTGCAGATATTGAAACACTAAACACAATGCGTATTCTGCAGATGGTATAAGATGACGCGGATAACACAGACAGGATAGATTAGGAGATTACATCACATGGAAATCAAAACTTTAATTATTGATGATGAAGATTCGGTACAAAGCATACTGACTGCATTCCTGCACCGTTATGTCAGTGAACATGGTATGCAAAGTCATATCGAAAGCATGTCCGATCCGATTCAAAGTCTGTTTGAGCTGACCACACGTGGCCATGAATATCAGCTGGTGCTGCTTGATGTGCGCATCCCCAAACTCAGTGGTGATGAAATCTACAGCTCCATCGAACAGGTTAATCCGGATATTCTTGATCGTATCATGTTTGTGACCGGCTATCCGGAAGATTTGTACGAACGCTTTCCAGACAAAAAACTGAATGTGCTGCAAAAACCATTTCGTTACAACACCTTCGCTGAAAAACTGGATGGCCTGATCAAACCCCTATAAACAACACCATAGACTGACAGCGACAGCATGGATAAAACACAATGGCAGGCTAGCCTTAACGAACAACGCGCGGCTTGGGCGGTCGCGGCTTGCGCCATTATCATCATTGTAGCTGCGGCCTCACAACCGCAGTGGTTTGAATTTACAAATCCACCGACAAGCCAGCAGCAAGTCCATAAACAAGCTGTCAGCACTCAGCCACTCAGCCAACAGCCAAGCGGCAAAACAAACACCGCTGTCGCGAAAAAAACCACCCCAACAAGCCATTCAAAAAGCATCACAAAAACAGCGCCCATCGAAACAGTACACAAAACAGCACACAAAACAGCACACAAAACAGCAGCAAAGATCAAGAGCAAACAGGTTCATAAAACAAGCGCAAAAAAACCAGTCACAACACCCAAGAACGATACAACTGCCAAGGGTTTTTATGTTCAGCTCGGTGCATTTAAAGATAGGCAGCGGGCTCAGCGTTTCCACAACAAACTCAAGAAAAAAGGTTGGAATGTACATGTGATCAGCCGCAAAGCTGGCCTGCATGCTGTTTGGATAGGGCCTGAATCCAGCCATAAGAAAGCTGAAAAACTGTTAAAAAACATTCAACACAAGCTGAAAAGCTCAGGCTTTATCGTACAAAACAATACATGAGTAACAAAAGAATATGAGCAGTAAACGGGGCATTGTTGTGGCCGGTCATGCCGCCACTGCCGATGCCGGAGCTGCTGTTTTGCGGGCTGGAGGCAATGCTGTTGATGCAGCACTGGCCGCTGTATGCACCTCATTTTGTGCCGAACCGGTACTGACATCTGCCGGAGGTGGCGGATTCATGCTTATCGCCGATGGTGGAAAAGCCAAGCTTTATGATGGCTTTGCGCGTATGCCTTCAGGTTTATCATTAAGCTCAGGTTTGCCATTTTTCTCATCAGATTCATCGCCAGGATTGCAGGCCATTCCAATTGATTTTGGTGATTCAGTTCAAACCTTTCACATTGGCTCTGCATCGGTCGGCACGCCATCCTTATTGGCCATGTTGTTTGCCGCCCACCGCCAGCATGGCAACATCCCTTTGCGTGATGCACTGGCTCCCGGCATCGATGCGGCCAGAAGCGGTGTACGCTTAAATCACTTGCAAGCCTCATTCATCAAGCTGTTAAAACCCATCCTGACCAGCGACAAACATTGTGCAGCCATCCATGCACCGAACAACACACTGCTCACCGAAGGTGACAATTTTCAAAATAAAGATTTGGCCAATAGCCTTGAAATGCTCAGTTATGAAGGCATTGATGAAATGTATCATGGTGATCTGGCTCGCCATATTGTCGCCGCATGTATGCCGCACGGCTTACTCAATATGGATGATATGCGAGGCGAGCATGTTGTCATCCGAGAGCCGCTTTCTATCCCGCTATTTGATGGCTCGTTATTAAGTAATCCTCCACCCTCATCCGGTGGTGTCTTGATTTCGCTTGCCGCCAGCCTGTTGGAGCAACTCATGCTTTCAGGTAAAAGCGCCAACAATAAACCCTGGCCTGTACTCATGGCTGAAGTGCTGCGCATTGCCAGCCGTATTCGTCATGATGAATCATCACAGCCGGGGCTGGATAAACGCATCCATGAGCAGGGCATTGCAGCAGATATACTCGCGCCCGAACGCATCAAACAGCATTTGAATCACATCGCGCAACAGTTTGACCAGATAGCACAATCGATTGGGCCTGATTCAGCGCTGCACAGGCAAGCTCGCGCTGAGCCATCAAACCGCCATGGCAGCACCACCCATATCAGTATCATCGATAAAGATGGTATGGCGGTATCGCTGACCAGCAGCAATGGTGAAGGCTCCGGCATTGTCGTGCCCGGCACCGGTATTCATTTAAACAATATGCTCGGTGAAGAGGACATCAACCCACTGGGCCTGCATAGCCTGCCCGCAGGATTGACCCTGCCATCGATGATGGCTCCGTGCATCTATATGAAACACGGCAAAGCGGCTGTCATACTCGGTAGCGGCGGCTCCAATCGCCTGCGCGGTGCGATCTTGCAGGTCTTAACCCGCCACCTGCTGTTGGGGCAAGATATTGATACAGCAGTGCATGCACCACGTTTGCACAATGAGGCCAACAGACTCGATATCGAACCCGGTTTTTTATCTGAACACGATCAAGCCCAGTGCATGCAAATGGGGTGGGAACTGAATCAATGGCAAAAGCAAAGCGTTTATTTTGGTGGCGTGCATGCCATCAGTCGCGATGCCAATGGTGGCTTATCTGGCTGTGGTGACCCACGTCGCGGCGGTGCGGTAGCTTATGCCTGATCCATTACTCACTTATATCGCCTTTGGTGGCAATCTGGGAGATGTACAGGCCAACTTCATTTCGGCTCGCACAGCCATAGCTGAGCTTGAACATACAAGCCTCATAGCTTCATCATACATCTATTGCACACCACCGCTGGGGCCTGCTGGTCAGGCTGATTATTTGAATGCTGTCATCGCCATCGAATCAAGGCTGTCTGCATTAAAACTGCTCGATGCCCTGCAACACATTGAACAGCAGCACCAACGCATGCGCGCAGAACACTGGGGGCCTCGCACACTTGATCTGGATATCATCGCCATCGGAAATCAAATCATCGGCAAGCAGAGCATCGCTACTGATCGTTTGAATATCCCGCACATCGAGATGCACAAACGCCAGTTTGTCTTGCGCCCCCTTTGCGATATCGCGCCAAACTGGCAACATCCCCGTTTGCTAAAAAGTGCCTCGCAGATGTTACAAACACTACTTCAACATGGAGAAACAGCCTTGCCAAAGGGAACAGCATGGTAACACCCAATATTCTATCGAGCCGTGGCAGAGATTTAGACCAATGTCATATCGCCATTGAAGGCGCAATTGGTGTGGGCAAGACCACCTTAACACAAAAACTGGCGGATAAGCTCGGCTCCAATACTTTTTTTGAACAGGTCGATGATAATCCATTCATTGAATTATTTTATCAGGATCCATCCCGCCACGCTTTATCCGTGCAATTATCGTTTCTCTTCTCGCGCCTGAAACACTGGCAGTCCCTGCACCAGCAAGAGTTATTTACTCAGGGTGTGGTCAGCGATTATATGTTTGCCAAAGATCATATCTTTGCCACCGTCACTTTATCGGATGAGGAACTCGCCCTTTACGAGCAAGTGTCGCGTTTGATAGAAGTCGATCTGCACCGCCCTGATCTGGTGATATATTTGCAATCCAAAGCGAATGTTATCATGCAACGCATCCGCCGCCGCAACCGTCAGATGGAGCGCGGCCTCAAAATGGATTACCTACAACAGGTCATCACCGCTTATGATCAGTATTTCTTCCATTATCAGGAAACCCCTTTATTGATTGTACAAACTGACTGCATCAACTTTGCCGATAATGCCGATGCAATTGATATTTTAATTGAGCGCATTGGCAATATGACATCACAAAGCGAATTCTGGGCGGATTACAGTTAAACAGCACCCCACTTCGCAATGTACTTGGGCTTTTAATTTACTCGCATTACAAAAAAAGACCCGCCAAAGGCGGGCCTTTTTTCAGCTTAGGATGATTATGAATCAGTCA
>JAUZQK010000018.1 GCA_030951025.1 Mariprofundus sp.
CTCCGTGTTCTGATTGATTCCATATCCATTGCCCAAACTGACAGCGAGATTGAACTGAGCATGCGGCTCACCCTGTGCCGCCGCCAGAGTCCACCAGTGATTGGCTGCTGCCTGATCACGGGACACACCCGCTCCGTCAAGATAAGCCAACCCAAGATTACTCTGCGCTTTGGCAAAGCCCTGCGCCGCCGATTTACGAAACCATAGCAGCGCAGCCTTGCTATCCAGTGCAACACCATCGCCGCTGGCATAGCTCACACCGATAATATTCTGGGCATAAGCATCACCTTTTCTTGCCGCGATAAGACAAACTGGAAAGGCTTTCTCAGCCTCATTCGCTTGAGTAAATGCCTCGCATTGCGATCCTGGTTTCCCCATGACCCAAAAGCCTCCAGCTCCCAAACAAGTGACCACCACCAAACTAATCAATATCATCCGTTTTTGATTCATATGCTTGCCTCCATTGTTTCGTTCGTTACAGAAAACCAATTGCACAGTTTTTCGTTCCGCTCTTTACTGCAACCTCTGCTCGCAATTCAGTGATCATCACATCTGGTGTTGCATCCAGACCTAATATATCCAACCGTTTCTTCACTGCGGCGAAATCACCGGGAGCCAGGCTATTCATGGAGGTGATGGCACGACGATCCAGCATGCTAGGTTCAGCAATACTCTCCTTCCTCAACATGGCCAGTGCTTGTTCAGGCTTGAGGAAATCGAACTCCACCTTGATCGCAAAGCGACGCAGACTGGCCTGATCGAGATCATCCATCAGGTTGGTAGAGCAGATAAACAGGCCATCAAAATTCTCCATCTGTACCAGCAGTTCATTGACCTGTGTAACCTCCCAGGATTGGTTGGCATTTCGGCGATCACGCAGCAGCGAATCTGCCTCATCCAGAACCAGCACAGCCTTTTCCTCTCTGGCCTCCTCAAACATCTTGGCAATATTCTGCTCTGAACCTCCTACCCACATACTAAGGATATCTGAGGCCTTCTTGCTCAGCAGCGGTCTATCCATCTGCTTGGCGATGTATCCAGCCAGTGCGGTCTTTCCGGTGCCTGGAGCCCCATAAAAACAGAGGTTGCCCCTCTGACTGCGCTTAAGCCCTTCAACCAGTCTTGGCATATCTACATTCGTATTCAAATAGTCCAGACTATAAGAGGTACTTGCCTTTACCCTGATATTCTCCTGAATCTTTGGCCTGCCAAGAATCTTCATCATGCCGTTCAGAACCCTCTCAAGTTCTTTCTCGTTTGCGTGCGCATCGTCGTGATTGAGGAGACCGGCAACTTTTGTTGCCTTCTCAACATGAGCTGGCAACAGGTGCTCATGTTCACTCATCTTTTCGATCCATTGGGCGGAAACAGTAATGCCTTCAAGGTAATGATCGAGAATACGCTTCCTGCCACTTTTATTCGGTGTCGGCATTTCAAGTACATAATCAAAACGGCGCAAGAACGCAGGATCAATATGATAAACCTTGTTACTCAACCATAGGGCTGGCACCGGATTGGTCTCCATTAGCTTGTTAATCCAGGCTTTCTTTGTCGTACTGCTATAGCCCTTTTTTTCACCCCTACCCTCATCAGGGAATACATCTTCAATCTCATCGAAAAGGATTACTGCTGGCTCAGTTCTCTTTAAAATCTGCTGGCTCAACTGATATGCGGAGAAACGCGCATTACTGCTAAGAGCATCTCCATCACTGTCCTCCATGCTGATTTCAAATAGCTGTGCATCCATCTCATGAACAATCGAACGAACCATCTCAGATTTCCCAGAACCTGGCAGCCCATGAACAAGAATGTTCACACCTTCCGTACGGTCTGCAAGTGCACCCTCCAGATATTTTTTCACCATCTTATAATGTTCTTTCAGATGCATAAAATCTTCACTATTCAGCTTGGGCGAAAGTCCTTCGAAATAACAATTGGAAAAAAGGCTCCCCGGGTCCACGCGTGGTGACATCAAGTTGTCTGCAAGCCCGGACATTAAATCCAATTTACTTTTCATGTCTCTGGTCCAGTCCTGATCCAGCTTGACCAAACCAGAGAGTGCAAGCTGGCCTTTAACAGCCAAAGCACTTGCTATCTTTTGCTGAGGGTAATCAAGAATAGTTGAAAGCGCTCTAATCAGCTTATTCTTATCCAATTGACCTAAAGTATCAGTGCACTCCTCAAGAGCCTCTTCTGTGTGCAGCATGATAGTAAATGCAAGAATAGATGCCTCAACGTCATTGAGGGATAACTGCTCTTGAACAACAGCAACATTGCTCTTCAAATTTGACGGAAGCGTATGAGCAGCCTTTTCAACCGATGCATGTCTCTCTTTAAGCAGCTTCATAAAAGCCGGGCGATCCAAATCCTTTTCGCCGTATTCCTCAAGGGAAAGTGCAGAGAGCACTTCATCACTACTAAAGCTATCCTTGGTCACAAACTTTCGATGCCCTCCATGCTGAACTAGCATCCGCAAACACCACAGCTCGATAATGCCCGCCCCAGGCTTGATAGCTTCATGATCGAGTTTAATGCTGGTGAATTTCCTATTGGTCTTTTGCTTCATTATTTTTCCTCTCATTAGCTAATAAGGAGAGAATAAACCATCATGCGACACATTGGGTCGCATGATGTGCGGTATGCAATTTGAATAAGATTAAGGGATGATTGTTTTTTCGGGACAGATGTCCGGATAAAAAATAAAACTGTTTAAAAACAAGGGCCACTGGTGTTTAGAATACATCCCCTTGGGAACGCCAAATAAACCAAGCACTTACGGGAAACCGTGGGTGCTTTTTTTGTTTCGTGTTACTGAGTCGTTGAAAAACATACAGAAAGGGAGCTTATCACGCTTCCCTTTTATGGCACAACCCCACAATCACAGTGCCAACCAGCCTGTTGGGCGCGCTCAATATCGGCGGGGAAATCGACATCAAAAGACATTTCCATCTGTTGACTGCTCAGACCTAGAGAATCAATATGAGATACCGTCTGCTGCAACACCTGATCAGACGACCAAGCCACAGCCTCAAATACGGGTAAAGGTCGAGACATGGCAATCAAATCATAACCCCCATCTTCTACCGGACCGATGACAACATCATGCTGTTGCAATGACGATGCCGCGCTCAATAAACGCGTATCGGTCATGTGGGGCGAATCTGTGCCTAACAGCATGACTCCATCCACACCGTCGGCAAATGCGCGCTGCACCAAACGTTGCATACGGTCACCCAGATCACCCTCACCCTGTGGCTGCAATGGTACTGTAAACGAACTGAAAAAAGGGTGAGTACAATCATCGGCAGCAATCACCACATCATCAAACAAACGCTTGGCTCGTTCTATCACGGTTGTTGCCATGGCCATGTGTAAAGCTGCTGCCTGTTCGGCTGAATAGTGCGGCATCAAACGCGTCTTCACTTGGCCTGCGGTTGGTGCTTTGCACATGATAATAACTCGAATACCCATCACTGATCCTCTTGAACAACAGTTTCAAAAGAACATTCAAAAACGTTGACCACAGAGGCGCAAAGGCACAAAGGAAAATCAAAAGAAATCATGAACATCAACGCGCATCCCGGTACAATGTTGCCAACTTTTCTGGTGCAACACCGAGCCAATACAACCAACGTATTTTCCACATCAGCCACACTGTAGATGCAATGCCATGCTTCTCCCAACGTCTGCTGCTGGTCATCACCTGCTGCGGCAAACATGCAACCCTACCCTCACGCTTCAAGCGTTTCGAAAACTCCACATCTTCCAACAATGGCATGGCGGCAAAACCACCCATGCTTTCAAACACATGCCGGCGTACAAATTGAACCTGATCGCCGGTATTTATTTTTGTTAATCGGGATCGGACATTGATCATCCATTCAATCACACGAAATGCCCAATGGCCGCCCGATAACTGCACATCAAAACGACCACCCACAAGCGATGAATCAACCAAACTGGATTTTATTAGCAATAAATCACCTTCACTTATGATGGTATCTATATGAATAAACACAAGAATATCAGATGATACTGCTTTAGACCCGGCATTCATTTGCGCTGCCCTACCCAAGTCCGATGTCAGCCATTGCACGCCAGACTCCGATAACAAAGCTGCCGTTCCATCACTTGACCCACCATCGACAATAACCAGTTCATCCGCTCCCAAAGCTATAAAATCCTGCAACCGATCTCGCAAGGTCGGCCTTTCATTGAACACGGGCACAACAATGGCAAGTGAGTAATGGGGAGCTTCCAAGCGGTTGATTGATTTCAAATCATCAAGTTTCAATCGTTAACGATACCCAACCGCTGCCCGGCTCGCGAAAGTTGGTCAGCTGACCACGCCACACCCGACCGGCCACAGCAATCAACTGCTCGCCATGCATATACAAACGAATATCCAGTTTCATTGCATTGCCCTCAACTTCAACCACACTGGCTGGAACCAGTTGCTGAACGATTGTTTCAGGCACATCGAGGGTCGCAAAGCGTTTTCGGCTCATGGCCTTGCCCAATACCACGCCTTTACCACCATGGCGTGCCGATGGCTTGAATACCCAGCTTTTACGCTCAGTCCATGCCTGATCCATATCCATTTCAGATAATTGATGTGTTTCAGGGGTAACCGCCCGAATTTTCTTCACCAGCGATGCATCGACACAGCGCTCCAACAAACCATCACGCCACCAATCCACCATGCGTGATTTGTCGCCAATCAGCGCATAACTGCGTGGATGCGGATTGAGCACCACCTGCCCCTGCTGATACGCGCTGCGGATATGTTGCAAAGCACCCTCATCAAGATAAAAATCAGTATGGCGATTATAAATCGCATCGATTTTTTCACCTTCGATGTATAGCCCATCAGCCTGTAACTGCAAATCATGCGCTGAACATACCCAGACATTACGTCCGTCCGCCCGCAATAGCTCTGCATAAGCACACATTTCCGGATACATGTACTGCTGCTCCACATCATCATCCATAATTGCGATATTTCGCCAGTCGGCTGCAAACATCGCCAATAAACGCTGTTGCAACACATCCGAAAACATTTTTTCAGGCTGAGGTAACCAGCGCTGCTCGCCGACATACAAACCACCAGCATTGTTATTGATCTCAATCAATTTCGGTCCATCGGGTGTCAAATGAAAATCAAAGCCCATCAACAGACTCGGCCAATCATTTGCAATATGTGCAGCATCCGGCAAGTCGGCAAACAGCGCCGCCAAATAATCGCTATTGTTTTTAAGTGCAAATACCGTACGTGAAAACTCCAGCATCACATCAAAATCTGTTTGACTGATCGAAACCGGTTGCTCGCTGGCCAGCGTTGTTTTCATATCACTGGCACCATCTTTCTATCAATCCTCATACCAACCCTCATATCAATCCTCATGCCGAACGACTCACAATACCACCACCGAGCAATTCATCAGCCACATAAAATGCAGCCACTTGCCCCGGTGCGGTGGGTTTTTGTGCTTCTTCAAAACACAGATGTAAGGCCTCGCCATCAATATGAATATCACACCGCGCCGGCTGCATCTGATAACGCACTTTGGCCGTCACCTGCTCACCCTCAACAGGCAAGCGAATCCAACCCAGTTCGACCACATCCACTTCTGAAATTAAAGCATCCTCAGGATGCGCCACTGTTACCCGCGCAGTCGCACCATCGAGCGCCACCACATGCCATGGCCCATCCGGCAAGCCCAAGCCTTTACGCTGACCCAGCGTATAATGGGCAATGCCCTGATGTTTACCCAGATAATTGCCTTCGAGATCAATAATATCACCGGCACGAAAACCGGCAGTTGCGCCTTCGCGCTTGAGAAATTCGATCCGGTTACCGGCCGGAATAAAACAAATATCCATACTTTCGTGTTTCTCTGCTGTCGATAACTTAAAATAACGTGCCAGCTCACGGGTGTCATTCTTTTCCAGATTACCAACCGGAAATAAAATACGTTCCGCCTGTTTACGACGCGTCGTGGCTAAAAAATAACTCTGGTCTTTTTTATTATCACTGCCTTTGTAAATATGAATGCCATCTGCCGCGTCACGCCGCTGCACGTAATGGCCTGTGGCCACATAGGCTGCGTCCAGTTGATCGGCGGCATCGAGCAGAGCACCGAATTTCACAAATCGATTACAGCGCTCACACGGATTCGGTGTGCGCCCATTTTCATAATCGGCAATAAACGGATCAATCACATCACGGCGAAATTCTTCGCGCATATCCATGGCATAAAATGGAATACCGATATGATCAGCTACACGCCGCGCATCATAAGAATCTTCCAGCGAACAGCAGGAGCCATGGCCACTGACTTCATCACGCGAATAATCCCACACATTGAGAAACACGCCGACCACATCCAGCCCCGCTTCTTTCAGCAACACCGCCATCACCGATGAATCTACTCCGCCGGACATGGCGGCAATCACCCGCACCCCTTTAAGATGCGATAAATCGTTTATAATTTGTTTGGATAGTTGTTCAACACATTCAGACATGGGCGCACTGTATCAGTAGTCAGCGCTTTTCCAAAAAATAATCAACAGCGACATGCAAGTACTGCACAGGCAGATGGCATCAGCCCCGTTCTTTATTGCTGCGTTGTTGGGCTTGCTGCTTACGCCAATCTTCAATTTTTGCATGATTGCCAGATAACAAAACGGCTGGCACCGATTTCCCTTCAAATTCCACTGGCCGTGTATAATGCGGCCAATCGAGCAAGCCATCGGCTGTAAATGAATCGAGCACTGCCGATTCAGGGCTACCGAGCACACCGGGTAACAAACGAATCACCGCATCGAGCACACTCAATGCGGCAGGCTCACCACCGGACAGCACATAATCACCCATCGAGATCTGTTCATCGACATAATCGCAGATGCGTTCATCAAAACCTTCATAACGACCGCAAAGCAGCGTGATACCTGCTTTTTTTTCAGTAAACTGCAAAGCCTTGGCTTGGCTAAAGCGTGTGCCTGAGGGGGTCAGCATCACCACATGGGTATCCGGTTGCTTTTCCCGTGCTGCACGAATCGATGCCACCACAGGTCCTGCTTTCATCAACATACCAGGCCCTCCACCATAGGGTGAATCATCAACCTTATGATGTTTATCAGTAGCAAAATCACGAATCTGGATCAGATCGACAGAGACAAGCCCTGCTTCAATAGCGCGTTTGGGAATTGAACAGGATAAAGGTGAATCAAAA
>JAUZQK010000019.1 GCA_030951025.1 Mariprofundus sp.
GGCCACTTCATCGGCTTTGCGGCCATCGATAGCGGCAATAGCATTTTTGGCTTTCTGCAAACCGGCAAAAATACGGCGCTGCAATTTATTGGTGCCTAGTTTTACAATGCTCCACGAACGCAGAATAAAATCATGAATCGATGCACGTACCCACCAGGATGCATAGGTCATCAAACGAAAACCGCGTTCCGGATCAAAGCGTTTTACCGCATGCATCAGACCCATTGTACCTTCCTGAATCAAATCCATTTCAGGCAAGCCAAAATGACGGTATTCACGCGCAATGGCAGATACACCACTCAAATTGGCCACAACCAGCTGACGCGCCGCATCACGATCATCATGATCACGCCAAAGTCTGGCCAAACGCAATTCTTCCTCGCGATCAAAACGCGGGGCTTTGCGCACATCGCGCGAAAACAATGCCATACTGTTCAATTCAAATGCTGCTGTAGCCAATCTCAATACCTCCACAATCTATCTTGCTTATGGCGCTCTTGTATTATAAGGGGCGCGATTTTATATTTCAAGCCACCTATAGCAAGTATTCTGTGTTTTTAAACCCAACAAACCATCTTATTGCCAGTTTAACCAGACAAGCAATTGCGCCTCATCGGCAATTTCGATACCTAATTCACGTGCCTTGCTCAGCTTCGCGCCTGCTTTTTCACCGGCAATTAACACATCGGTATTTTTTGACACCGATGACGCAGGTTTCACACCCAACGCCCGCAACTGCTCTTGTGCAGCCCTGCGCGCAATAGCTGCAAAGCTGCCAGTCAATACAATCGTCTTGCCAGCCAGTGGATGATTACTCACCTGTTGTTCTGGCACACTCGGCTCAATGCCTGCGGCCAGCAATCGCTCAATCACATCGAGGTTATGCGCCTCAGCAAAAAAGCTACAAATACTGGCTGCCACTTCTGGCCCGACATCGGGCACTGCAATCAGCGCTTCTTCACCTGCCTGCATCAAGGCATCGAGAGAACCAAAATGACTGGCCAATGCCGCCGCTGTCGCACTACCGACATGACGAATACCCAGCGCATGTAAAAAGCGTGCTAGTGGCCGCTGTTTACTCTGCTGTATTGATGTTTGTAAATTGGTGATTTTCTTTTCACCCATGCCCGTCCAATCGCTCAACGAAGCATAATTCAGCTCAAACAGCCCCGCAATATCAGATACCTTTTCTTCCTCAACCAACCTGGCAATCAGTTTATCACCCATGCCTTCGATATCCATCGCACCACGCGCAACAAAATGACGCAAGCGCTCAATCAATTGTGCCGAGCAGGATAAACCACCACTGCAACGCAAAGCCACTTCACCTTCAAGCTTAAACACCGAAGCCTGACACACAGGGCACACATCAGGCTGTACCGGAAAAACAGCCTGTTCATCCACATCAATGGCTTTCACCACTTCCGGAATCACATCACCCGCCCGGCGCACAATCACCCGCGCTCCGACATAGACCTGCTTGCGGCGCAATTCATCCATATTATGCAGTGTTGCACGCGATACCGTGACACCACCAACCGCCACCGGCTGCAAATCGGCTACTGGTGTAATCACACCAGTGCGCCCAACCTGCCAAATAATATTATCCACCAGGGTAACCACTTCTTCAGCCGGAAACTTATGCGCAATAGCCCAACGTGGTGAACGTGCCACCGCACCAAGGCGTTGCTGTAAATCAAAATCATCCAACTTATAAACCACACCATCGATTTCATACGGCATCGATGCCCGCTGCTGCATCACAGACTGATAACGCTGCAACAAACCCGCAGCATCTACCGCCATGGCTGTTTGCTGCACAGCAAAGCCGAATGCATGCAGCTTACTCAATAGAGCCGATTGGCTAGCTGCCAGTTCACGTGCCCCCAGCCCTGCGCCATAAGCGAAAAAGCTTAAAGCCCGCTGGGCGGTGATTTTTGCATCAAGCTGTCGCAATGAGCCAGCCGCCGCATTGCGTGGATTGGCAAATGGTTCAGCCTTTTCGGCCAACTGACGTGCATTGAGATCAGCAAATGCTGCTTTGCTCATATACACTTCACCACGCACTTCCAGCACATCAGGAATGACGATGTCATTGGTTTGAGCATTAGATTCGGCATCGGTCTGCAAGCACCAGGGAATATCAGCAATGGTACGGATATTATCCGTCACATCCTCACCAGTCGTACCGTCACCACGCGTGGCAGCAATGCACAATACACCGCGTTCATAACGCAGGTTAATCGCCAGACCATCGACTTTAGGTTCAACAATAAATTGCACAGACTGATCATCCGCCTCAAGACCCAAGCCCTCACGATTACGTTCTACAAAGGCTTCAATAGCCTCGGCATCAAAGGCATTGGCCAGCGACAATAGCTGCTCACCATGCTGGCGTGATGTGAATGTGTGTGATGGTGGTGCGCCCACCGTTTGAGTCGGTGAATCAGCCGGAACAGGCTCGCCCGACTCAGCCTCCAAAGCTTCAAGCTGGCGCAGTAATCGATCATATTCAGCATCAGGAATAAGCGGTGCATCGAGCCTGTAATAACGATAATTATGCTCTTTAAGACTGTTGCGCAGCGCTTCGATCGAGAGATTCAGACTCAGAGCCTGATCAGCCTTCGACTTGTTTATCATGCGTGGTCGATGCTGTTTTCTGCAGCATTTTTTCAACCGTTTTTGTCACCGATACAGACATCCATTCCACCGCACCCACCAAATGATGTACAACCTTACCATCACGATCAATCAAGAATGATTCAGGATAACGAAACACCCCATAACGCCGGGCAACCGCGCCATCTGCATCATGCAACACCTGAAACGGCATACGGTATTCAGCCACGAACTTGGCCAGATCATCACTGCGTTTATCAACCGAGATAGCTATAATCTTCAAGCCCTGAGGGGCATATTTATCATGCAAATCAGCCATGGATGGGATTTCTTTACGGCATGGCGGACACCATGTCGCCCAAAAGTTCAACAGAATAACTTCGCCTTTGGGTAAGGCTTGCAATTCACCTGTTAAATCCGGCAAACTATAATCAGTCGCCAATGCCCCCTTATCCATTTTACCAGGTGCTTCCGGCAAGGTCAGCCAGACTGCCGTGCCAATACCTGCAATCAGCCCAAGCACCAATAGCCAACGCGAACCCATGCTTTTTTGATTATCGCCAGCATCATTCATGTTTGTAACTCCACCAATGTTGATTTCAATGTTCCCTCCACCAGACGATGCCGGAACAGCTCCTCGTCACCCATCATCAGCACCGGCACATGCATGCCAAAACGTACCAGCAAGGTTTTATCCTGATCCACATTGACCGTCTCCCAGCTGCACAAATCCTGCGCAGCCAGTGCCGCAAGCACCAGCTTGGCATCTTCACACAAACAGCAATTGCTACGACTTAAGAGTTGCAAATGGGGGGTAGGCACGGTGTGATCCGCTAGCGTTCAGTCTTGGGCAATTTCACCAGGGCAAACACCTGATCACCATGTCGATCCAGCATCACACGCAACACATCGCCTGCCTTGAATTTTTTCGCCAGCTTGGAAAAGCTACTGACACCAGTCACATTTTTACCATTCACCCGATAAACCACATCACCACGCTGAATGCCGGCACGCGCTGCAGGCATGCCACGCTGCAACTGCTTAACCACCGCACCTTTTTTAACCCGTGTCTGCAATCGCGCCGCCAACTCAGGGCTCAGGTTTTCCACTACCAGGCCAAGGCGAACCTTATTTTTATCGTTGTAAATTCTGCCATTTTTCGCGCTTTCTTCATCAACCATGGCTTCCACTTTAACCGTGATCGTCTTCGCCTTGCCATCGCGAATCAAGCCGATTTTAACCTTGTCACCCGGTGCATGTCGAGCCACACGGATCGGTAAATCATGGGCTTTATGAATCTCAAAACCATCAATTGATACAATAACATCGCCCGGCAAGATGCCCGCTTTATCGGCTGCAGAGCCCGCCTCAACCTGTGGCACCAACGCGCCCTGTCGATCTTTCAAACCCAGCGCCTGCATGGTTTCTTTATCCACATCGGTAATGTGTACACCGAGGCGCGCACGTGTCACATGACCTTTTTCTCGCAACTCATCCAACACCGAACGCGCCAAATTAATTGGAATCGCAAAACCGATACCATTATTACCACCACTGCGTGAATAAATCGCCGTATTAATACCCACCACTTCACCGCGCGTATTAAATAACGGGCCACCGGAATTACCCGGATTAATCGCGGCATCAGTCTGGATAAAATCATCATAAGGGCCAGAACCAATCACCCTGCCCTTGGCCGAGACAATGCCTGCGGTCACGGTCTGCTCGAGGCCAAATGGATTACCAATTGCCACCACCCAGTCACCCACACGCAAACGTTCAGAGTCACCCAGCTTCACAGCTTTAAGGTTTTTCATTTCAATTTTAAGCAGCGCTACATCCAGTTTCGGGTCTGTACCGACTACCGTTGCTTCATGTTCCGTGCCATCACGCATTTTAACAATGATTTCATCAGCCCCATCAACCACATGGTTGTTGGTCACAATATAACCATCGGATGATAAAACAAACCCCGTACCGAGTGCATGTTGCTCACGCTGTTGGCGTGGCATATTACGGAAGAAGTCATTAAAAAACTCATCAAACGGTGAGGATGGACCGCCGCCATGTGGAGAACCAAAGCCAGGAGGCAAGCCTTGTGTGCGCTGTTTTGCACGTTTGGTGGTACTGATATTCACCACGGAATCGGCTTGTGCTGCAGCCAGGTCGGCAAAGCTTTCCGGCATAGCTTGAACCGGCGTAACCCACAAAAAGGCTAAAAATAAAACAGGCAATAAACGTTTGATATGACTCAATCTCAACTCCTTGGGATAATTTCAGGGCACTTTTTAAAGCGAACAGATGAACAACAGATGAATAAAAGATATGAATTCGATAACACTTAATCCGATGAATGCGACAATTGAATAGAGCTATGATGTGAAACAGCACACTCAGATGCCGTTGCCGGCGCAGTATAAAGTACACGTTTCATCCGCACGTCAAGACCATTTTGGCGATCAGATAAATACAATTTATAACAGACATAATAAACCACGACCGCAGCAAAACCTGCCAGCGCTGCCAGCCCTTCAACCGCAGACCAATCCATCCACAGCGCCAACGAGCGCATACCAAGACCCGCCAGCACAAAGGCCAGCATCGGCAAGGCATATAATCTAAACGCCACCGTCATAACTGCGCTATCCGGCACTTCCAGCAATATTTCATCACCAACCTGTGCCGCCAGCGTATTTTTGATGCGCAGCTCAACAAAGCGCTCCACCCATGAACCCATGGTGCTGCACGATGTTTTACCGGCACAACCACCACACGCACTCGCTCTGCGACCACGCACCAGCGCCTGATCACCTTGCAAGCTTATGACTGTAACCTGCTGCTGCATCAACACTCCTGTGTTTTTCATTCGCGTCAGCATGAGCCGACAAAGGCGCATCTTACACCGCAATTGCACAACATCGCCAGCTTATAAATCAGTGTCCACCCAGATGTCAAAACAAGCCTTTGATCAGTTTGGCGGCAAGTCAAATGAACTGCGACAAGAATTATTGCCATTTTCTTTATCTTATGACACAGTCCCGCTTCCTATTTTTACCGGGTGGGATTTTCTGTACACAAAAGAGGAGAACAGTTGTGAGTGACGCAATTAAAAAGGTTTTTGACCTGCTTAAAGAAAATGAGTGCGAATTTGTTGATGTTCGTTTTACGGACACCAAGGGCAAATGGCAGCACGTAACCTTCCCAGCCCATACGCTGTGTGAAGATAATTTTGAAGATGGCTTCGCCTTCGATGGTTCTTCTGTCGCTGGCTGGTGTGAAATTAATAACTCCGATATGGCACTGATCCCGGATCCGGCAAGTGCTAATATCGATCCATTCTTTGAAGCTTCGACATTGGTATTGGTTGCACAGGTGATCGATCCAATTACTGGTCAGGATTATAACCGTTGCCCACGTCAGGTAGCACAGCGTGCGTTGAGCTACATCCGCTCTGCTGGTATTGCTGATACAGCATACTTTGGTCCTGAATTGGAATTCTTCATCTTTGATAGCATGCGCTATAGCAATGAAATGGGTAAATCCGGTTATGAAATCGGTTCTGAAGAAGCTGCATGGAACTCGAATGAAAAATTTGGTGGCAACAATACCGGTCACCGTCCGCGTGTGAAAGGTGGTTATTTCCCGGTTCCTCCGGTTGATTCTCTACACGAAATTCGTAACGACATGTCATTGGTGATGACTGATTTGGGTATGGATATGGAATGCCATCACCATGAAGTTGCAACGGCTGGTCAGTGTGAATTGGCGATGAAGTTCGGTGAGTTGATTGAGCAGGCGGATAAGTGCCAGTGGTACAAATATGTTGTACATAATGTAGCTGATGCACACGGTAAGACTGCCACATTTATGCCTAAACCTATCTTTAACGATAACGGTACGGCGATGCATGTGCATCAATCACTATGGAAAGAAGGCACCAACCTGTTTGCTGGTGATAAATATGCCAACCTGTCTCAGGAAGCGCTATGGTATATCGGCGGCATCATCAAACATGCGCGCGCATTGAATGCATTCACTAACGCATCTACCAACTCGTACAAGCGTCTGGTTCCAGGCTTTGAAGCGCCAGTCATGCTGGCTTACTCTAACCGTAACCGTTCTGCTTCTATCCGTATTCCGGTTGTAAGCTCTGATCCGGCGCGTCGTATTGAAGTGCGTTTCCCCGACTGTTCTGCAAACCCATATTTGGCATTTACTGCTATGATGATGGCTGGCCTTGACGGTATCGCGAACAAGATTGATCCGGGCGAAGCTGCAGACAAGAACTTGTACGATCTACCTCCAGAAGAAGGTAAGTTGATTCCTACAGTGTGTGAAAGTTTAGAGCAGGCACTGGAATATTTGGGTAACGATCGCGACTTCCTGAAAGTCGGCGGAGTCATGGATGACGATATGATTGATGCTTACATCGCGCTGAAGATGGAAGAAGTGAATGAAGTACGCATGCGTCCACATCCAATGGAAATGGAATTGTACTACTCCTGCTAATGGCACAAAAAGAAACAACAAACAAAAAAGCCACCCTTCGGGGTGGCTTTTTTTATGAGCAAAACGTAAAGCTGCGTGATCGCGCTCAAAACCAGCCAGCCCATTTGACGGAAAAGTTCGGGTCTGCACTAAGGTTAACCCAGCGCTGAAAGTGATTGCGTTCAAGTAGCATCCAAGGGCCACATTGCTTTGAAAAGAGCACATCATCGGTGATTTTCAAGACATGCCAGCTCTCGCCCATGGCCGCGATCCAATGCTTTCCAAATGACGAAATACCGCTTAATTGCACAGAAGATTGTGATGACATGGCTGGCGACCTCCTTTTGACATGATAACAGCATTGTTCATGCTGCTATGATAAATATCGCCAAAATAAAAAAGATCTTAAATCTCTGCCATCATCTATTGTATGGCAGATGATAACCCTTGCTGCTGTGATGGTAGTGGCGCATGGTGATCATGCATCCACACCAATATATCTTGCCACACCACCTTGGCCTGCAAATCACGCAACAACATATGGTAACCATGTTTATACACATACAACCGCTGTTGATTCGATTGTTTGCTTAAGCGGCCAAAGGTTTCCAGCACCGGCTGCTTGGGAATAATTTCATCATGCTCGCCATACACAATCAAAGCTGGCAACTGCAATGCATCCACCGCGTCATAACCGGCCTGCATCAGATTCACCAGGCCATACATACTATCTACCCGTGTGGCTTTGATGATGAGCGGATCACGTGAAAGCGCAATCAACATATCCCGGTTATCCGAAGCAATCACACCGAGTGATTCGCCGGTAAATTGCTTCGCAGGCATGATGCGTACAGCCAACTTCAATGCCCAGCGCTGCCAAAATGGCATGGCATCCCAGCCCCACACCGCCGGTGCCGACAAGATCACGCCGTCAACCGCGACATCACCACGATCCAACGCATGCAGCACCACCGCCGCCCCCATACTTTCACCCAATAAAAACACCTGTTTGGTAGGAAAACGCTGCCGAATCAGTCCAACAAATGCATGCAAATCAGCCACCAGCACATCTTTCCCCGGCCATAGGCCATGATCAGGTGCAGCACCAAAACCACGCTGATCATAGGCATATACGGCAATACCCTGCGCTGCGAAATAGTCCGCTGCGCCATCAATAAAATGGCTATAATCATTAAACCCGTGCACGGCAACCATCACCGCTGTCGCCTGTTTTTCTGCTGGCAACCAGCTCCGCAAGGGTAATGATGTGCCATCAAAAGATATAAAACTCGATTGTTTTAAAACCGAAGCCATCGGTTCAGTAGACTTCGATGCAGTTTGCTCGTTACTGATCAAACCTGGACTACAGGCGCTGATTAACAGCATCAGCCACAGACTCAACCCCCTATCCAATAATCTTCTAGATAAAAACATCTGTGCGCCCATCCATGACCATGCAGCAAACTAACATGTTGCTGTAAACATTTCTCCTTACCAATACTGTTTTCAACGCTATACTGCTTGCATGGCTATTTTCCGACCCCTCTCCCCTCGCTCTCGCTTCCCTATTTTACTCTCGGCGGCTTTATTGATGATGCCCGGCATGCTGATGGCTGATGATCAGGTCATGGCACCACCTACAGTCACATCTTCAGGCCAAACCCTGCCGGACAACCCAATAGAAACGCTTGAAGAAGCGCCGAATTTGCGTGATGAACTGCATGAGCCGGATAAAAACACAGCCGTGGATATCCGTTCTTATAAACGCAAAGATGGCACACAAATCACCGAATACGGTGCCAAAGGACAAGTATTTCAAATTAAAGTACAGCCGCCCGGTGGTATGCCTGCTTATTACCTGTACCGCAATCCCAACGGTCAGTTTGAGCGTCGCCGCATTAGCGGTGCAAAACCAACTGTTCCACCGAGCTGGATATTAAAAGAATTCTAAGCCCCCATCATCTGCGCCGGACAGTGATTCATGCCACAAACCCATCTACCTCCACCTCGCCTGACCCTGATCACAGATAGTTCCCGATTCAGTGGTGAGGCTTTCTTTCAGAACGTAGAGCAAGCGTTGATCGGCGGTGTGGATGCCGTTCTGGTGCGTGAAAAAAATATGACTTCAGCCAAGTTACTGGCCTTGGCATCACGCCTCAGACAAATGACACGCGCCCATCAAGCCCGGCTCATTATCCATTCTCAAGCCGATATCTGCGATGCCGTGGATGCCGATGGCGTGCATTTGGCCAGCAATGGGATCAACAGCATCCCATCTGTGCGACAGTGGTTCAGGCTACAGTCCGGGCAAGGGCAACAACCAGGCCAATCTCCTGATCAGCCCTCAAAACCATTTTCAGAAGAAACCGCAACGCAAGCAACAAAAAGCATTTCCGTCTCATGCCACAATGCCGATGAACTGGAGGCTGCGCACAGCTTCGGAGCGGACTACGCCATGCTTTCGCCCGTATTCCCAACCCTTTCCCACCCCGGCGCAGCACATTTGGGGCTCGATGCATTCAATGTGTTGGCTGATGCTGCGCAACTGCCTATCATCGCGCTTGGTGGTATTTCGTTAAAAAATTACGCCGCGCTGCAGGATAGAAACCTGGCTGTCATCAGTGCATTGCTTCAAAGCAATGATCCCCGACAGACTGCGCAGCAGTTATGCAATCCGGGCACCACCGCGTAAAGGAGGCTGATCATGAAAACACTGATTTTAATTCGCCATGCCAAATCGAGCTGGAATGATGCGGTTTTAAACGATTTCGAACGCAGCTTAAATGCACGCGGACTATCAGATGCCCCGATTATGGGGGAGCGCTTAAACCAGCGCTTGGCCAATGCAAATCAGCCACTCGATGCCTTATTGTGCAGCTCCGCCCAACGCGCTGATCAAACAGCTCATTTATTGGCCGCCAGCCTCGGCTTTCCAACCGATCGCATTGACTGGCACCGCGAATTGTATCTGGCCAATCCACAGACTATGTTGAGTATCATTCAAGCCCTGCCCAACAACATCACCACTGCTGCTCTGGTGGCGCATAACCCCGGCATTAGCGAACTGGCCGAAAAATTAACCGGCGAACGATTCGGCGATGTGCCCACCTGCGCAGTCATCAGCATTGAATTGCCCATTGATGACTGGCTTGATGCTGGCAACTGGGCAGATCTCATTGATTACGATTATCCCAAGAGATAAAAAGGGCTACAATAAAAATGCGCCACGATAAATTAAAAATCTATATCCCTGCTCTGCTACTCGCATTGCTGGGGTTTGTGATTGCTTTTCAGTTTGTTGATCCAGCCCCGCCATCGAGCCTGATCTTTTCTGCAGGCCAACCGGGTGGTGCTTATTACGCCAATGCAGAACGTTATCGCGACTACCTTAAGCAGCGCGGCATTGCAGTGACCATATTAGAATCGGCCGGATCATTGGATAATATCAAACGACTCAAAGCAGGCAGTGCAGACATTGCCTTTGTGCAAAGCGGTATTGCCACAGGTTCAGACGGGCTGCAATCACTCGGCAGCATGTATTATGAGCCATTATGGATCTTTTTAGGCCAAAATGTGCAGCTTAAATTTCTGTCTGAATTAAAAGGCAAACGCATCGCTATCGGTTTGCCCGGCAGTGGTACGCGTGCGCTGGCTTTACAACTACTGCAACAAAATGGTGTTGATGAAAGCAACAGCACCCTGTTAGCGATGCCTGCCACACAAGCGGCCAAAGCCCTGATTGCTGAAAAAGTTGATAATATGCCAGCTGATCACAGCCAAATCGATGCCATATTCATGGTTTCAGCCGCCAGTAGTAAAGCCGTGCAAATGTTACAACATGCTGATGTGCCGCTGATGTCCAATGTGCGCGCCACAGCCTATACACGCACCATGCCATCACTATCTTCGGTATTACTGCCGCAAGGCGCATTGAACCTTACGCGCAATACTCCACCTGCCAACACAGCCTTACTGGCCAGCACCGCCACGCTCATGATCAATAAAAACCTGCATCCAGCCTTGCAGGCTCTGTTGATGCAGGCAGCAGCAGATATTCATGCCAAAGCCAGTCTGTTTTCTGATGCTGCCACCTTTCCCTCAAAGCAACATGCAGGCATCGCATTAAGCAAGGTGGCCGAGAATTATTATAAATCAGGCCCGCCCTTTTTACAGCGCTTTCTGCCCTTTTGGGCTGCCACACTGGTTGATCGTTTAAAGGTGATGCTGCTACCGTTTATTGCGCTGTTGCTGCCGCTGATCAAGGTGATGCCGCCCTTATACCGCTGGCGCATTCGTTCACGCATTTATCGTTGGTATGATGAGCTGCATCGTATTGATGCGATGCTGGCCGATAGCTTTGATCAGAGCTTGCTCGATGACCTGAATCGCATTGAATCAGAAATCAGAAAAGTGCATGTGCCCTTGTCTTATGCCAAAGAGTTATATGATTTACGCCTGCATGTCGCTTTGATCCAGGATAATGGACGCGCCAAGAGCGCCCAGCGCAAAAATGTTTCCGTTGTTTAAATAGTCTTAATTTCTGCGATACTGCGCCGCCGCTGGTGAAACTAGCTGACGAATGATAGTAGGAAGGCATAAACCCATGGCCATGAAATACAATACCGATGATATCCGCATTAGCGGCATGAGCGAAATCGCAGCACCTGAAAAGGTACATGCCGAACATCAAATCACTGAAACAGCAGCCCGCACCACGCATGATACCCGCAATGCCATTCACGATATTCTGCAAGGTGATGATGATCGATTGTTGATCATTGTTGGCCCGTGTTCGGTGCATAATCCGGATGCAGCCCTGGAGTATGCGCAGCATATTTGCCGCATGCGTCAGGAACTCGGTCAGGATCTATTGCTTGTGATGCGTGTCTATTTCGAAAAGCCCCGCACCACGGTAGGCTGGAAAGGATTAATTAACGACCCCAATCTGGATGAATCCTTTGAAATCAATAAAGGCATTCGCTTGGCTCGCAAACTACTGCTCGACATCAATGAAATGGGTGTGCCTGCCGGCACTGAATTCCTCGATCTGATCACACCGCAATATGTTGCTGATCTGGTCAGCTGGGGTGCAATCGGAGCGCGCACAACCGAATCACAGGGTCACCGTGAACTGGCCAGTGGCCTGTCTTGTCCGGTCGGTTTCAAGAACGGTACCAATGGTGGTTTCCGTATCGCCATTGATGCCATTCATGCCGCCCGCCATCCGCATGTGTTTTTATCATTAACCAAAGCAGGCCATAGTGCCATCTTCTCCACCTCCGGCAATGAAGATTGCCATGTCATTCTGCGCGGTGGCAAAGAACCCAATTATGATGCAGAGAATGTAGCGCGCGCCATGGCTGAACTCGAAAGCGCTGGCCTATCCAGTAATCTGATGGTCGATTGCAGTCATGCCAATTCACGCAAACAGTTCAAACGCCAAATTGAAGTCGGAGAAGATCTGGCAGCTCAGGTTGCAGCTGGTAATCGTTCGATTACAGGCATCATGATTGAATCGCATTTGCATGAAGGGCGGCAGGATGTTGTCGCTGGAGAGCAACCAGCCTTCGGCATCAGCATCACCGATGCCTGTTTGGGCTGGGATGATTCCGAAGCACTATTGAACAGGCTGGCCGCAGCTGTGCGCAAACGCCGTCTGGGATAATCAGAAAACCCTGACCCTCACAACGCACCGGCCTGCTGCATCAGGTGAAATACGGCTTCTGCCATCAAGCGATAGCCTTGCACGTTCGGATGAATTTGATCTGATTTGAGTGTGCGATCAGCCAATATGCTACTTAAAATATCCGCCTCAATGGGGATATGCATATCTCGGGCAATCACGGCATAAAAATCAGCCGCAGATAATATGATGCTGAACTTCGGCACGGCCACAATCATCACAGCAATGCCGCGTTGCTCGGCCAAGGCAACCATCTTGCGCAGATTCATTTCGGCCTGTGCAAGCGGCATAGACCTCAATATATCATTGCCTGCATGACATAGAATCAATAACTCCGGCTGCGTTTCATCCAGCAGCGCCGGCAAACGTGCAAGCCCAGAGCCACTTGTTTCACCCGCAATACCTGCATTGATCACCCGATGAGCACTCAGCCTTGCCAATACAGCAGGATAAGACTGATCGGCCGTCACACCAGTGCCATAAGTCAGACTATCGCCGAAAGCCAAAATCACTGCATGCGGTGATAGCCTGGGCAATTGCGCTGCCGATGTGCAGGACAGCAATGACAGCGCGACAATCAGATAAAAACTGCGCTGAAAAAAAACGCACACCCTGTTCACCCGCATTTCAACAAAAAGGACGCTCAAGAGGGCGTTCAAAAGGGCGTTAGTTCCTCTGCATCTGTTTAGCGATCAGCCCTCATCTTTTTTCTTTGCTTCATTGATGCGCAATGTACGGCCGGCGTAATCGGTGCCATCCAGATTTTCAATCGCTGCTTTGGCACCTGCGACCGACATTTCGACAAAACCATAACCCTTGAAACGTTTGCTGCGACGATCTTTTACCAAACGAATCGCAATCACTTCGCCATAAGGTGAAAAGATGTTTTTGACATCATCTTCGCCGGCATTGAATGGCAGGTTACCAACATAAATATTACTACTTTCACCATCACTCGAGGCCACGGCAGCACTGCCAGAAGTACATTTTGATGCCGCCATCGACACCAATAAACCACCAAAGATGCAGCCAATCAACAAGCCTGTCGCCAATACAGACGCGGCAGGCACGCCCTCAAAGCCCAGCGCGCCACCAATATAATAACCCACCAACGAAAGCACAAAGGCAACGCCCAATAATTTAATAAAACATGAACCACTCATAACATCTCTCCAAGACTGCAAAAAAGCGCAGCAAATTAGCTGCGAAGAATGCCAACAATGGCGCTAAAAAGCACGGCTTTCAGTCAGACCAAGCTAGCCTGATGACTTGTCTGAATCTGTGAAGATGCGCTAGGCTGCAGCGCATGAGTCGTAAAGTGATCCCTATCCACGTTGATAATGCACAAACTGAATCGCAGAACAGCGCAATAGAGCAAGTCCAAGGTGAGCCGATGATCGGTAAACCTTCATGGTTGAAAGTGCGCGCGCCGATGTCGAAAGAATACAATAAGATTGTACGCATGATGCGCGAACTGAATTTGAATACGGTGTGCGAAGAAGCATCTTGCCCGAATATCGGCGGCTGCTGGAAACAGGGTTCGGCCACCTTCATGATTTTGGGACGAGTATGCACCCGCACCTGTGCCTTTTGTGATGTTGAAACCGGTCGTCCAGATGCCATTGATCTCAATGAGCCGGTGAATCTGGCCAAAGCGGTAGCGCAGATTGGCTTAAAACATGTGGTCATCACATCGGTTGACCGGGATGATTTAAAAGACGGCGGTGCAGGCCATTATGCGGCTGTCATTCGTGAACTCAAAATGCGTCAGCCCGATGTGACGATTGAAATCCTCACACCTGACTTTCAGCGTAAAGCCAATAGCTGCTTGGATACCATCATGGATTCACAGCCCGATATCTTTAATCACAATCTCGAAACCGTACCGCGTTTGTATCGCTCAGTTCGACCCGGCGCACGCTATTTCACCAGCTTGCGTTTGTTGCAACGTGCCAAAGAAATCAATCCTGCCGTGGTCACCAAATCAGGTATTATGCTCGGGCTCGGTGAACAGCGTGATGAAGTGCTGCAAGTGCTGGATGATATGCGCGAAGCAGGAATCGACATCCTGACCATCGGCCAGTATCTGCGCCCGAGTGAACGCCATCATCCGGTGATGAAATACTGGACACCTGAGGAGTTCGATGATTTTAAGTATCTGGCTGAGAAAAAGGGTTTTGGCATGGTCGCTTCCGGCCCCTTGGTGCGCTCCTCTTTCCATGCCGATGAAGTGTTTCAAGCGCTAAAAATCAAACGCTCATGACTTAATTTCCCTTGATGCAAACCAACAAATAAACGCAGCACGACTGCAATAACCATCTATTAGCAGGCGGCAGGAGTAATATGAAATTCATCGAAGCATTCATCAAACAAGAGTCAGCCAGTGGTATTTTATTGATATTCACAACGCTGCTGGCACTGATGTTAAGCAATACTTTCCTCTCACCCTGGTATCAATCATTTTTGCATATCCCAGTAGAGCTGCGTTTTGGCGCACTGCATCTGGATAAATCCTTATACCATTGGGTGAATGATGGTTTGATGGCTATTTTCTTTTTATTAATTGGTCTGGAAGTCAAACGGGAAATCCTCGAAGGCCATTTGTCATCCATGCGCCAGATCGCCCTGCCGGGTATCGCGGCGGTGGGCGGCATGCTGGTTCCTGCCGCCATTTATCTGGCTTTCAATGCCGATAACCCGATCGCCATCAATGGCTGGGCTATACCAACGGCAACTGATATTGCCTTTGCCTTGGGCATTCTTTCTTTATTGGGTAAACGGGTACCGATATCACTAAAAATATTTTTGATGGCCTTGGCCATTATCGATGATTTGGGAGCCATCGTCATTATCGCCATCTTTTATACCACCGATTTATCCGTGCTTTCTATCGTTGTGGCCAGTCTCTCATTGCTGAGTTTAATTGCCCTGAATATATTTGGTGTCAGCAAAAAGGCGGCTTATTTTATTATCGGCACCATTCTTTGGGTCAGCGTACTCAAGTCCGGCGTGCACGCCACTCTGGCCGGCGTAGCACTGGCTTTGACCATCCCTTTAAACGCCAAAGACGCACACAATCAAGCTATATCACCACTCAAAGACATCGAACATGGCCTGCATTTCTGGGTGGCATTCTTTATCCTGCCCCTGTTCGCCTTTGTGAATGCCGGTGTCGATATCACTCAAATCTCACTCGCACAAATGACCGGTTCTGTACCGATGGGCATTATGCTCGGCTTGTTTATCGGTAAACAATTAGGGGTGTTTGGTTTTAGCTGGCTGGCTATCAAATTCAAACTGGCGAGCTTGCCGGAGGGTAGTAACTGGATGCAGCTTTATGGCGTGTCGATATTAACCGGCATCGGCTTTACCATGAGTTTATTTATTACATCATTGGCCTTTGAAAGTGATCAGCTTTTTCAATACACCGATAAACTGGCCATTCTCGTCGCATCGTTCTTATCCGGCATTGCGGGTTATTTGATTCTGAGAACAAACAAACCGAGCCACATCAAGACAAACCGAAGCAAACAGAACTAAACCAAACAAATCTAAACCAAATTCGCGCCACACAAAGCTCGCGGTTCAGACTTTACTGCAAATATTGTTGCAACTCTTTTAAGCTGGTGGTGGGTTGATTGCATTGAAAGTTTTCACAGACGTAAGCGGTTACTTTGCCATGCATAGCTATTTGCCCCTCAGTGAAGGGAGCCAGAGCCTCAACCGCTGCATCGTGCCATAACACCACAGTGTTAGGATGATAGTGTTGTGCAATCACAGCCAGCATTTTGGCGGCATCATCAGAATCTTTATCACCCGCCAGGACAATCTCTTTGCCTGTGTTTGCAGCCATCATCACAGCTGAAAGCATGTGCAACACCCCATCCGGTGCCCGTTTGGCGATATGGGCAAAATACCCCGCCAGATCCGCCACCTCAGCTTCCAGCTCAGCCTTGCCAGTCAAACGCGATAAACACAGCAGATTATGCATTGCAACCGCATTGCCCGATGGCAGCGCAGTATCGAAAATCTCCATCGGACGAGCAATCAAATCATCACTCTGCACCACCTGATAAAGGCCGCCATCAGCACCCTTGAACTGCTTGAGCATGCTGGCATTAAGATCGACTGCAGATTTTAACCAACGTGTTTCAAAGCTGGCTTCATAGAGCTCGATCAAACCCCAGACCATCGAAGTGTAATCTTCCAGTTGTGCAGGGATGGCAGCCTCTCCAGCCCGCCAGCGATGCAACAACCCACCATGTTTATCACGTAATGATCCGAGGATGAAATCAGCCGCCTGTGTGGCGGCCTGAACATAACGTGGCTCATTCAGTATGCGCCCAGTCATGGCCAGTGCTGCAATCGTTAAACCATTCCAGTCGGTTAATACTTTATCATCCCGAAAGGGGCGTACGCGCTTGGCACGCACAGCCATGAGTTTTTTAATATCAGCTTGAAAGTAAGCCACATCAACCGCGCCGTTACGATGCAATATATTCTCACCCGTTTTTTTATGGCTGCTTTCATCCGAGAAATTACCCTGCTCGTTCACCCCATAAGCACGCATGAACGCAGCAGCGGATTTACCCAGAACTGATTTAATCTCCGCTGCCGTCCAGACATAGAACTTGCCTTCCACACCGGCCGAATCGGCATCTTCAGCGGCATAAAATGCACCACCAGCATCACGCATATCACGCAACACATACTCGGCAATATCACGCGCGCTATGGCTGAAACGCGCATTGCCCGTGGCACGAAAAGCTTCGGCATAAGCCATCATCAACATGGCTTGATCGTAGAGCATTTTTTCAAAATGAGGCAACAACCAGTCTGCATCGGTAGAATAACGATGGAATCCACCACCGAGCTGATCATGAATGCCACCGCGTTGCATGGCTGTTAAGGTTTTCTCAACCATACTCAACGCTTCAGGCTGATCTTTCAGCAGGGCATAACGCAACAGAAACAATAAACGCTGTGCACTGGGGAATTTAGGTGCAGCACCAAAACCACCATGACTAACATCAAAAGCTTTGGCTGTGCTCATATAGGCCTGATCGATGATATCTGCCGTAATAGCCTGTGCTGCTGTAGTATCAACAAGCTTATCTGTACCGGCAGCGGCCACATTGATACTGCGGCGCAATGATGCCGCAATTGAATTGGCTGATGTTTCGATACGCTGGCGATCTTGCTGCCACATCGCACCAACACGCTCTGCCAGCTCAATCAAACCCATACGACCAAAACGACCGTCTTTGGGCATATACGTGGCAGCAAAAAAAGGTTTTTTGTCCGGTGTTAACAATAGATTCAATGGCCAGCCGCCGGAGCCATTGATCATACGCGCGGCATGCATATAAACCGCATCAATATCCGGCCGCTCCTCGCGATCCACTTTAATGGCTACAAAATAACGGTTCAGCACAGCTGCCACCTGCGCATCTTCAAACGATTCTTTCTCCATCACATGACACCAATGACAAGTCGAATAACCGATGGAGAGGAAAATAGGTTTATCCTGCAAACGCGCCAAGGCAAATGCATCTTCACCCCAGGCCATCCAATTGACCGGGTTATGGGCATGCTGTTGCAAATAAGGGCTGGATTCATGAATCAGGGCATTGCTATAAACATGCTGCTTTTTATCTGTTTCGGCCTGCACATCCACCCCTTGAGCATTGGCGACTGCAATCAATCCTATTGATAACAGGCATGAGCCAATACATTTAAACATCTTTTCGAATGGCAAATGAAACAGCTTCTCCCGGCCCATCGCCAAGACAACAGACCGAATGCCAAACACAGTTTTCAAGATCAGCCTGCGGCATCAACAATACATCTCCGGCATGCAAAATATGGGCAAAACCCAGCCCGCACAGGTATTCAACAAAAGCCGGGCTGCGATCCATGATCGCTTCGATCAGCTCATGATCATTGTCTTCCATATAGGCCGACAATGCACTGCGATCCTGCAGCAAAGTCTGCAACGCTGTTTGCGCCTTGTGATCGGGTAAAAGCGCAACAATCTCTGTCTGATGGGCTGGATTGGCACAAAATTCGACCAGCTCATCCATCAGCTCCGGTTTACTCAACGCCAGCCAAAAGGTGCTACCGGAGAGTTGGCCGAAGACCACACCATCATGCCCACGTTCCACATCATGGTGCATTTGTGCGCCGCCACCGGGCGCATTAAAATATACGATACGTTCAACAAAAGCAGGATCACCACCGAGCAACTCTTTCAACAATTGCAGCAGTTGATGATTCTGCGTTAAAACCGCCGACTCCGGAAATATGGCATCACATAGTTTGCCCGCCCAGAACTGGCGCAGCGGATCAGCTGCCACATCTTCCAGCGCTTCCATGCCAAACGAAAAACGAAAACGCAGCGATGCATCATCATCCAGAAAAGATAACCATGATGCCTTGCACCACAGATCTTCAGCCACAGCCTCATCATCAGGCTGTTGATGTTCACCAACCGCATCAAAATATACTTTTTCAATGCCCTGCTCATCGTGCTCTTCCATCGAGCTTGCCAGCAAGGGGAACTGATCAGTCAGGCGTTCGACATAGGGTGCTTGATCCAGGTGTGGAGAGAGCTCGACTGATTCAAGCACATCACACATTAGTCGGTGCGATTGTGCAATCTCAGTCTGCCAGTCCTGTGTATTCAGCAGATCAGGCAACATGATGGCCTGATGTTTACGCCAGCGGGCAATCGTTTCAGCCGGGCTCGGCATCGCGGGGCGCTGTAGCTGCTTCACTTGCCCCAGCAAAAAGCCACGTCGTTTTAATGTATTCCACTGCTTATCACTATCTTTTAACTGTTTATTGTCTTTCACATATTGCATCGTCATCGCTTTCACTGAGGCCCTGCCTTTAATACATCAACCGACATCTGCTCTGCAAACGGCGCGAATGCAGTTTTGAATTTTTCCGCCAAAGCTCTGGCTGCACTGACATAATCATTCGGATCATCCTGATTATGCCAGGTATGCATCGGATCGAGCTGATCGGGCATTCTCAAGCCCAGCACAGGGTGATTTTGATAGCTCAGTCCATCCAGCTTTCCGTTTAAAGCAGCATTGAGCAGGGTGCGTGTAAGATCAATACCCATGCGTTCTCCGATGCCTGCAGGACCACCGCTCCAGCCTGTATTGAGCAGCCAGCATTGCACTTTACCCATGCGTATTTTGGCACCCAATGCGGTTGCATAAAACGAGGCATCATGCGCCATCAATGCCATGCCACAGCCAGGTTTGAATGTGGCCGTGCATTCGACAAGCCCGGACTCGGGATTTTTCACCGCCGCTGAAGCATAACCAAGTAAGAAATAATACATCACCTGATCGGCCGTCAAACGCGAAATAGCAGGCAATACCCCAAAGCCATCACAGGCCAGTAAAACCAAATGCTTGGCACTACCAAGCATGGCCGAATCCCCTGCCAGGCTGGCAAGAGGAAAAGCTGCACGTGCCCCGGTCCGATCATCAAAACACATCTGTCGCGTTTGCATATCCAGCTCAACATGCTCTAAAGCCGTGCCAAAAGACTGGCTGGCAGTATACACTGGGGTGTCATGTTGTTGATCGAAATGATTTATCCTGGCATAACAGCCAGCCTCGAAATTAAACACATGCTGTTCGCTCCAGCCGAGAGCATCATCAGCAAGAAAAGGTCGTTCAGGATCAGCCACAAGTGTTGTTTTACCACTGCCTTCAGGCCCCAACAGCAAAGCAGATGCTCCATCCTCAGCCACAAAAGAAGCCGCATGCAATGGCAACACATCGCTGTCTGCCAGCACGTATTCCATCATGGCAGCCACGCTGTTTTTAATATCTCCCGCATGAGCAGAACCACCGATCAAAGCCATGCGCCGGTCTGTGTGTATCAATACAAAAGCCCCACCATGCAGACCATCGCGCTCCGGCACGGCACAAAAATACGGCAGATGGATAATGGTCAAGGCTGAATCATTAAGCTTCGCATCGGCTTCTGCCCCCTCCACTGAATCAGTGACTAAAGGAGCCATAAACATGTTTTTGGCAAACAAAGCATGCCATGCTGATTGTGTAATCAGCCGTAACGGCTGCTCATAAGCTGATTGTGCCGCCAGCAGACCATCTTCGACATACACAGAACGCCCGACCAAATAAGCCCGCATCCGATCAAACACAGCCTCAAACTGCGTTTCAGATAAGTTGTATTGCTCCCCCCCTGACCGATCGCCACTGTGATGCTCAACCCGGTACCATTGCGCTAGCTGATTACCTGCATGCCCCTTACGCAACAGCAGGGCACCAGCCTCAGTCAGTTCCGCTTCACGATTATGCAGAGCATGTTCATACAATGTGGCGGTGGGCAAGTTCCACCAGGCGCTTTCAAACTTGTTCAGGCCAAGTGATTCCAGACCAGAGCTTTGCTGGCCAAGCTTATGCTGACTCATAAGCCCACCTGCATTGGTTTTTTCAAATCTGAGAGAGGCATGATTCATGATCTCCTTGTTGGCTTTTATTGACTGAAATGCAAAGCATCATCTTATTGATGAGGAGCATTAAAACAACGCTGTTCAACCAGAAAGTAACCGTGGCTCGATGGCCGTTGCTGATAAGTAATCATGATCGCATCCTCGGCATTGAACCTATGACTGGTGCCAAAAATAACCGTTTCCTGATGCGTCAAGGCAGAATCTTGAGGATATTCAATCGTCATCGCATGATCAGATTGCCAATGCATGATGGCATCATAACCATATTTGAATGAAAAACTGGCCATGCTATCTTCAAATTCACGATCCGCCTTGCGAATATTGAACTTCATTTCATGATGGATGGGATTATCATCATACGAGATCCGATACAATGTGGCGATTTTTTCACCTGATGGTGATGGGCATTCAAACATCACATCGGTTTTTTTATTGCCGCTGCAAGCGCTGAGCAACACGGACAATGTCAAAGCCGCTATCATTTTCATCGGGACAAACGTGCAAATTCTTTTTCAACACGTTCCAGGCAATCTTCTACCGCCACACCATCAAAATAATTACCAACCAAAGCCAGCGGCTGATCCAATAGCGCCGCATCGAGCCCATGGGTCAAGGCATGATGCCCCATATCCGGCGCGGGCAACCGATTGGTGTGATGAAACACATGTGCCAATGCAGCCTGCTTCAGCTGCAACACATCACAGATACGTTGTGTTTTCTCCGCTTCATTCAACACACCCGGTTTAAAATGAAAGGTAAAACCTCGCCAGCGGGGATGCTCTATAAAGTCACGCGATACAGCAGAATAAAAATCACCATCTATCGCAATCACACCGGCCATGGCAGGCAATGATAAATCTTTTTTATCAATCGCTACAGCCACCGATTCAATCTCGACTTCATGCACCCAGCCCAACTGCTCGGCAATATCGGCATGGGCATCTTTCAACAGCCGCGATGCAGCCAATGCCGGTGTAGCACAGACCAGTTGATTGCAATGGTAAACGCCTGCTGCAGTTTCTATTGTATAACACTGCTCAGAGTGATCCGGGCCATTAAACTGAATCGAGCTGATCTGTTGATTGTTTTTCACCGTCAGCTGTTCAGCCAGTGCGGTAATAATATCACTCAAACCGCCCGCGAAGGTATAACTGCGTGTGATCGATTTATCGCGTGGCCGTTTGCGGAACAACATATCGGCGGGCACATCCGCCACCGGCTGACAAAGCACCGCAGCCAGAGCATGCTGAAAAACCTCATCATAATTCGCTGGACCTACCACCGCGCCATAATAATCCGCCACCGATATATCTTTTTTCTCGAGTGAAAACATGCGCCAGGCATGACGGATCAATTCAAAAAAGTGTAACCGTGAAGGAATCGAACACATTGCCCCATCAACCCATAAACGGTAACGCAGCTTTTCACGCGGCTGCATCTGATCAATCAAAGCCAGCCGTTTCAATAGATTCAACAAACGCCCATAGGAATTAAAACAGGTGTGCGTGCCCATCTCCAGCCAGAAACCCTGCTCATCATCGGGGATCTGCGCATGATCAAGCACCAGAGCCGAATGAAAACAACCACCAAGCTGTGCTTCTTTTTCCAGCACCAGTACATTCAAACCGGCCTGTTTGGCTTCAAAGGCCATCGCCAGACCGCTAATGCCCGCGCCAACCACAATCATATCATATCGTGTATTCATAAGCCGACTCCAGCATCTCAGGCCAGCGAACGCAATAGCTATCGGCTCTCACGCGCTTTCATTTGCAGATGAACTTCTTATCATTGCCACCATGCGATTCCTATCATCCAGTCAATCAGCAAGCCGGTGAATCCCTCACCCCTAAAACTGGACGCAGAGCTGGATGCTATCATCTCTCGTCAGATGACCTCTTCTGTGCTCATTGCTCTGATGATTGCAGCACTCATGACCTCAGCATTATCGCATAGCCTCAACCATCATATCCTGTATTGGTTCATGGCAATATTTACGGTATCTGTTTTGCGTTTAGGCATCTGCACCCCCTCCCTGGCCAGTTATAAACCAGCTGCACAACTACCGCTGACCTTCGCCGCTGGATTAATTTGGGGTGTAAGTGCGCCATTATTTCTGCCCACACTCGATACACATCATCAGCTATTATTGATCTTGGTGTTGATTGGCATCGTTGCAGGCTCTAGCAATTCCTACGCCGGGCGCATGCCACTCTTTTATGCTTTCATGTTGCCTATTCTCATATCCCTCAGCGGTTGGTTATTTCTCCAGCACGATAACGTCTATTCAACCATCGGCATCATTATCGTCATCTACATTCTAGCTTTATCCATTTACACCAAACGCAATACTCATTTATTAACCAGTAGCATCAGTCAAAACATTCAATTGAGCAATGAAATTAGCCTGCGCCAAGCACATGAACAACGGCTCGAATTACAGCAGCGCATTCTCGATGCCATTGCCCGTCACCGAGGTGACCTGGTGGATATTCTCACCACCATCGTAGAGCAAGTCGAAGCCCATAATCCGGCTATAAACGCTTCAATATTGTTACTCTCTGAAGATGGCAAACACCTCGACAAAGGTGCTGCACCAAGCCTGCCTACAGCATGGAATAAAGCCATTGATGGAATAGAAATAGGTCCACAGGCTGGCTCTTGCGGCGCTGCGGCATTTCGCAACAAACGTGTTATTGCCAGTGATATTGCCAGTGATCCACTCTGGCCAGACTACCGCGATGCCGCTTTGGCTTTTAATTTAAAGGCCTGCTGGTCGGAACCAATACGTGATGCCAATGGTGATGTGTTGGGTATCTTTGCTATATATTACCATGAAATCCACCAACCTGAAGATGCCGACATTAGCCTGATAGAACACATTGCCAGCCTGACCAGCATTGCTATTGATAACCATGACAACCGCATCAAGCTCGATCACGCCCGCCAACAACAGGCTGCGCTCGTCGATACAATCAAACACAGCTCCGATATGATTTATGTCTATGATACCGATGGTGTAATTACCAGCGCCAACGATGCCTGCAACGCTACCTTTGGTAGTGATATTATCGGCAAAAACATCAGTGCAATCGTTGCTCCGGATCATTTGCAACTGGCGCGCACAATGGTTCAGGAAAAGTTAAACAGCGGCAAAAATACTGTTTATGAACTCGATGTCATCAATAGCCATGGCCAGCGTCATCATCTTGAAATCAATTCCAGCCTGATTATCCGCGACGGCCAACCTGCCGGCATTAGCGGCATTGCGCGTGACATCACCGTACGCAAAAAAGCCGAAGCTAAATTGGCTCTGCTCATGCAAGCCATTGATGCCTGTCATGAATCCATTCTTGTGCTCAATGCCGAGGGCGCGATTGAATTTGCCAATCCCGCTGCAGAAGCCCTGTACCAACAACCATTAAAACAAATCCTCGGCAGTAATGCTGCTTTGTTGCGCGGCGGCAAACTTGGCGATGATACATACAAGGATATTATCGCCACCATCAATCAAGGTGAAACATGGCATGGTGAATTACAATGTCAAAGTCCGGATAACACACATCGTCTGATTGCCCGCCGCATCTCACCAATCATGGATGAATCCGGACACGTACATCATCAAATTTGCATTGATCATGACATCACTGAAGTCACCCAGCGCAATCAGCAACTCGAGCATACCCAGCGACTGGAAAGTCTCGGCGTATTGGCTGGTGGCATTGCACATGATTTCAATAATCTACTGGCTGTCATCATGGGCAATGCAGCCTTGGCAGAACTTTATTTAACCTCATCAAACAACCCTGATGCAGCAAACAATCAAGTGTTTCTCTCGCGTATTCGTGAATCCAGCCAGCAGGCTGCCGAGCTGTGCAAACAAATGCTCGATTATGCCGGCAAGGGACGCTTCGTCATCGAAGCCATCAATGTATCTGATCTCATCCAGGATATGGCACGTTTGATGGAAGTCTCCATCGGCAAACAAGTCAGCACACACTTTGCACTCAGTCAAGATCTGCCATGGATCGAAGCCGATGCCAGCCAAATCCAGCAAGTGGTGCTCAATCTAATCACCAATGCCAATGATGCGATTGGCGATCACACCGGTAACATCACATTCAGCACCGGTCACATGCAAGCCAGCCAGCAGCAACTCGCGGCCACACGCACCAATGAAAACCTGGCGACTGGACAATATGTCTACCTCGAAGTCTCCGACACCGGCTGTGGCATGGATGCAAACACCATGGAAAAAATATTTGACCCCTTCTTCACCACCAAATTCATTGGTCGCGGGCTGGGCATGAGCTCCATGATCGGCATTGTGCGGGCTCACCACGGTGCCGTTCTTGTACAAAGCCAAGCGGGCAAAGGCACCACCTTCCGCATCTTATTGCCGGTCAGCAAAAGTAATAAAACACCAGCCGCAAGCCAAAAACCAAGCAGCGCTGTCACATCAGCTGTCAAACAAACATCCGGCCTCATCTTAATGGTTGATGATGAAGATAACATTCGTGAGATGGCTTGCACCACGCTCGAACACATGGGACTCACTGTCATGCAAGCATGTGATGGTGCGCAGGCCGTTGAAATCTACCGCCAGCAGCACCAGCAGATCAGTGCTGTCATCTTAGATTTAACCATGCCCAATATGGATGGAAAAAGCTGTTTTGCCGAACTAAAATCAATCAATCCGGATGTGAAAGTGCTATTATCGAGTGCTTACAGCGAACAGGAGATCAGTGAAATATTCAGCGCTCATGAACCCGCCGGTTTTATTCAAAAGCCCTATATGCCGGAGATCTTGCAACAGCATATCAAACAGCTCATTACTTAAATAACCCTATCACACATTGACCTTGGCGCATCGGGCTTCATACTTACACTCTTAAGATTGGGGAGGCTAATCATGGGTCAGCGCGTGTGTATTATCGGGGGTAGCGGATTTGTCGGTCGCTCCATTGTAGATCAGGCTATTGCTGCCGGACATCAGGTTCGGGTGGCCTGCAGGCACCCTGAACGAGCCCGTGATTTGATGGTTAAAGGTGTCGAAATGATAGGCACCGATGTCACCGATGGGCGAGGCATTGAAGCTGCCGTTGCCAATCAGGATGTGGTGATTTATCTGGTCGGTTTATTGTTTGAAAAAGGTAAACAGAATTTTATTGCTGCACACAGAGACGGCGTGGAACGTGTACTCAACGCCTGCAAACAGGCTGGTGTCGGGCAATATCTACACATGAGCGCCTTGGGTGCAGGTGATGTGAGCGAGAGTGAATATGCCTGCACAAAGGCTGAGGCTGAAAGCTTGGTGCGCAATTCCGAACTCAATTGGACTATTTTCCGTCCTTCGATTATTTATGGTGCAGGTGATAATTTCTTCAATCAATTCAAAGCCATGTCGGCCGCGTTGCCGGTGATGCCGGTGATTTCCGGCAGCTCATTATTTCAGCCGGTGTGGGTTGAAGATGTGGCTCGTGCCTTTGTCAGCTCGATTGGCAACCCGCATGTACACAGCCAAGTCTATGATTTGGGCGGCCCGAAAACGTACAGCTTTGAAGCCATGTTAAAACTATTGATGGCTGAACTCGGGCGTGAACGCGTGTTTATTCCCCTGCCTACGATTGCAGCAAAAGCAATGGCTGTTTTCACTTCCATCATGCCTACGCCACCGATCACACTCGATCAAATCAAACTACTGAAGCATGATAATGTGGTTACAGGCGAAGCATTCCCTGCATTGTTCGGCACGGCTGCAGCACTGGAAGATATTCTACCCGGCTTTATCGGAGACTCTCAAGTCGAAGGCGCGCAAATACGCATGAATGGTTGCCGCACCCACTATCGCAAGGGTGGCATTTGAATCCTGCAATGTTGGATTTAATCGGAGCTGTATGCGCAGCTTATTTGCTCGGCGCGATTCCTTTCGGGCTGGTATTATCCCGTTTGATGACCGGACAAGATCCACGCCAGCACGGTAGCGGTAATATTGGTGCGACCAATGCCATGCGCACCGGTGGCAAGCTGGTTGGCGCACTCACCCTGTTGGCCGACATTAGCAAAGGCGCTGCGCCTATTGCGCTGGCGATTATCTTTCAATTTTCTGAATGGTGGATTGCAGCCATTGCCATCGCCACCTTTGTCGGCCATATCTTCCCTGTCTATTTGAAGTTTCAGGGCGGCAAAGGTGTCGCCACCATGCTCGGTGTGATGCTGCCTTGGCAGCCTTTGGCCGCCTTGTTTGGGCTGCTGATCTGGATCGCCGCATTATTGATCAGCCGTTATGTTTCAGTGGCCTCAATCCTGGCAGCAATATCTCTGCCTTTATTGCTGTTGATGGGCAATAACTCAATGCCTGCCCTGTGGGTCGGCCTGTTGTTTGCCGCGCTGGTAACCTTCAAACACAGCGGCAACATCACACGTTTGATGAATGGAACCGAATCATCCATCACTGCCAAAAAAAAGATAACACGAGCTCCTGACGCTCCTGCAGGGGAAAACTAATGCCATTCAAAACCTTGATCTTATCGCTGCTTGCAGCCCTGTGTTTGCTTGCCTCACCCATGCTTCAAGCCGCAGACTATAAGCACGATACCAACAGCAGCGCTTTAAAAGCCGACATCAAACAACCTTATGTGGTCAAAAAAGGCGATACACTGTGGCATATTGCCGATTACTTTTTCCAGAACCCCAGCCAATGGATCAAACTATGGGAACGCAATCTATACATCACCAATCCCGACTTAATTTATCCCGGCAACAAGATCTGGTTTGATGGTACACGCCTAAGGCTCGGTGGTCTGAGCCTGGTTAAGCCGGTACCGAAAGTCATCATCAAGCCGGTCGAACGCCTGGAGGCTCATGCCGACACCTCAGTATTATTAACCGCACTGGCCAGGCAGGATTTTATCCAACCCGATCAGGATCACGGTGTGGGTCATGTGCTCGACTCTCTCGATGATCGCCTCAATTACGGGGTGAACGATCATATTTATCTACACATGAACCAGCCAAGCAAAATCGGTGCATTATTTGATATCTTTCGCAACAGCGATGTCATTCATGATCCGGTGACTGGTAAAGCTGCAGGCATTCTGGTTGAACACATGGGGCAAGTACGCATTACATCGGTTGAAAATGGCGTTTACCGTGGTGTGATCGTCAAATCCTTTGAAGAGATTTCGCGTGGTGACCGGCTCAAGCCGGCTCGCAGCATCGATCATCATATCACCCCCATCCAATCCACCCAAACCTTATCGGGCAATGTCATGTACATTCGCAACAACGCCCGTGAAGCCGCCCAAAATCAGGTGATTGGCATCAGTCTCGGGCTCGGTGATGGCTTAAAAGCAGGCACCATCATGACCATTTACAAGAGTGGACGCATAGTAAGCAATCAAATCAATGATAAAGCCGTGCTGCTGCCGTCAGAAAAAGTCGGTGAATTGCTGGTACTGGTACCACAACAACATGCATCCATCGCTCTGATCACCCAATCAACAGCGCCGATTCATCTCGGCGATAGCATTAAAACCAGCCCAACGCCTTAATCAGCAGGCGTACTGGCTCATGCCCACCCCTGTGATAGCCGAGTCTGGACACGACTATGATTTCTAATCGTGCCATGCAATGGCTCAGGCTGGCCATGGTGCGCGGTGTCGGCCCCTTGTTGGGGCGCAAACTCATTCAAAGCCTCGGCTCTATCGATGCCGTCTGGCAACAATCGGAATCATCTTTGCGGCAACTGCCTGGCATCGGTCCGCAATTGATTGCAGCACTCACCCAAAGCCGGGCTGAGCACATCGCCGATGTCATTGAGCTATGCGAAACACAACAGATCGCGTTGTTATGCCCGGAAGATGATCAATGGCCGGCATTATTATCACCGCTTGATGATGTGCCCTTAGTGCTCTTTGTGCAGGGCGATGTGAGCAGCTTAAACGGTGAGCAAACGCTGGCTGTCATTGGCGCACGCAAAGCCAGCCGTGAAGGCTGTGTGATTACCCGCCGCTGGTGCCATTATTTATCCGATCATCATATCAGCATTGTCAGCGGCATGGCCTATGGCATTGATGCCGCCGCACATCGCGGCGCATTGCAAGGCTGCTCACCCACCATTGCCGTACTCGGTTGTGGTCTGGCCGCCTTAACCGAACTGCAAACTCAGCAAGTACAAGCTGTTGCCGCCCAAGGCTGTGTGGTCTCCGAATTTTTACCGCTCACAACTGCGCGGCCTGAAAACTTCCCGCGCCGTAACCGCATCATTGCAGGCCTTAGCCATGCCACCTTGGTCATGGAAGCTGATGTGCGCTCAGGCTCGTTGATCACCGCCAAGCAAGCACTCGAATATGGGCGTGAGCTATTGGCTGTGCCAGGCTCGGTATTGGGTGATAATCATGCCGGCTGTCATCAGCTCATTCGTGATGGTTCGCTGCTGATTGCACAGCCTGATGATATCCTCAGCGCCATGTCGTGGCAGTCAGGCTCTGCCACTTCAAAACATAGAAAAAGCTACCATGCCGCCGATGCCGATGAATCGAAAATTTTACAAGCGCTGGCCATCGAAAACATGCATCTCGACCATCTGGCTGAATCTTCTGGCTTGACCGTGCCTGAGCTTTCCCCCATCTTGCTGCGCCTTGAGCTACAGGGTGTGATTGAACGCCTGCCGGGTAGCCGATATTTGTTATCTGTGGAGTTGGATCAAACATGAGCGCAGTCGTTGTAGTGGAATCTCCCGCTAAAGCAAAAACTATCGAAAAATATCTGGGTAAAGGTTATAAAGTATTGGCCTCCTACGGCCATGTGCGTGCTTTCCCCAAGAAAGACGGATCGGTGGATCCAGATAACGATTTCGCCATCAAGTATCAAATCATCGATGATAAAAAGAAACGCCTTGATGCCATTGATAAAGCCATGAAACGCGCTGATACGCTTATTCTCGCAAGCGATTTGGACCGCGAGGGTGAAGCCATTGCCTGGCATGTGGCCGAAGTCTTGCGCGAACGCGGTAGTTTAAAAGACAAACAAGTGCAACGCATCACCTTCAATGAAATCACCAAAAAAGCCATTACCACAGCGGTTGAGAATCCAACTGAAGTCGACATGAAAATGGTGGATGCCCAGCAGGCACGCAGTGCGCTCGATTATCTGGTGGGCTTTACTTTATCACCCTTATTATGGCGCAAGATTCGCAGTGGTTTATCCGCTGGCCGCGTACAATCGGTGGCTTTACGTCTGATTTGTGAACGCGAACAGCTGATCAAAGCCTTCAAACCGAAAGAGTTTTGGACGATCGATAATGAATGCAGTGTTCGAGGCGAAGCTTTTCAGGCGCAGTTGCAAGCTGTCGATGGCAAAGCCCTGACCAAGTTTTCCATTACCGATGGTGTCAGCGCCAAGGTCATGGCGCGCCGGGTAGCCAAGGCCAGTTTTGAAGTTAGCGATGTGCAAAAAAAGCAGGCCAAGCAGCAGCCAGCCCCACCATTTATCACCACGACCCTGCAAATGGATGCATCACGTAAACTGGGTTTCACGGCCAGAAAAACCATGCAAGTCGCCCAGAAATTATACGAAGGCATTGAAGTCGATGGTGAACTGGTCGGTTTGATCACCTATATGCGTACCGATTCGGTGAATCTCTCTGAAGATGCGATTGCTGAAATGCGCTCACATATTAGCAGCGAGTACGGCACCCAATACATGCCGGAAAAAGCCCGCCGCTTCAAAACCAAATCTAAAAATGCCCAGGAAGCGCATGAAGCCATTCGCCCATCGTCGATTTTACGTACCCCCGATGCAATGAAATCACAGCTCGATGCCGATGCCTTGAAATTATATAGCCTGATCTGGAAACGTGCGCTTGCCTCTCAAATGGCACCGGCGGTACTCGATCAAGTGCGGGCTGATATTTCTTGCGATGATTTAAGCCTGCGCGCCACCGGCTCCACCTTGGCCTTTCCTGGCTTTCGCAAGCTCTACATCATCGGCACCGATGAACCGGGCAGCAAGGATGACAGCAATCGTTTGTTACCGGCTCTGGCGATCGGTGATGCCATCGACATTAAAGAGGCCAACGCCAAACAACATTTCACCGAACCCAAACCACGCTTCTCTGAAGCGACGCTGGTCAAAGAACTCGAAGCCAATGGCATTGGTCGCCCCTCCACCTATGCCAATATTCTGAATGTCTTGCGTGTGCGTGAATATGTGGAAATGGAGAAGAAACGCTTTGTGCCCACCGATACCGGTGATTGGGTCAATAAGTTTCTAGTCTCATCATTTGGCGACATCGTAGATCCAGCCTTCACCGCCTCTGTTGAAGATAAACTCGATGCCGTGGCTCGCGGTGATAGTGGTTGGAAACCGATCTTGCGTGAGTTCTGGACACCATTCAAGGCCGCTGTCGATATAGCTGCAAGCGCTGAACGCCCATCTGAAGCAACCGATGAAGTTTGTACGGAATGCGGCAAACCGATGGCCATCAAATTAGGTCGTTATGGTAAATTTCTGGCCTGTACGGGTTACCCGGAATGCAAGGTCGCCAAACCGTTGCCCGGCAAAGAAGGTGAGCAGGCCGAGCCTGAAAAAACCGATCAGAAGTGTGAACTTTGCGGTGAACACATGGTCATCAAAGCAGGCCGTTATGGTAAGTTTCTGGGCTGCTCGGCCTATCCTGATTGCAAAAACATCCAGCCGCTGGAAAAACCCAAAGACACTGAAATTCCATGCCCGCAATGTGGCAAGGGGACATTTCTGGAGAAAAAATCACGCCGTGGAAAAATATTTTATTCCTGTTCCTGTTATCCAAAATGCAAGAATGCGCTGTGGAATGAGCCGATTGATCAAGCCTGCCCGCAATGCAAAGCACCATTTGTGACCAAAAAAGAAACCAAACGCCACGGTAAACAGCTTGTCTGTGCGACTGAAGGTTGTGGCTGGAAAGAATCCGTAGCTGAATAAGAACACATGCCACGCGGCTGCATCACAGCCGCTTGGCATAGCTGTATCAATAGGCGCCGTAGGTGGTATCCCTGCGGGCATCGTTCCATACATAGGTTGAATGCACATATTCAGCGCTCGGTGCGAAGAATGTAGCCAGATCAAACACGCCGACACTGCTACGCCCAATCGCATGAGCTACACCTTTGACAGCGCCCCAGGTAAAGCCGACCAAGACATTGCTGGAGCGTGATTCATTGGCAATGTTTTTGGGGATTTCACCCCAGCCCGTTACTGTATTGGCCAAGCCACGGGTAAACTTTGAGCCGGCATCATCGGCATATTCACCAGCCATGACAGGCGTTATTGTAAATACTGCAGCAGCAACTGCTGCCATGAACACATATTTTGATTGCTTGTTAAATTGCATCACACACCTCCAACATCTTATGCAGAAACAATAAGTTCATTGACCAAGGCATGCCGCAGGGTGGCTTGCTCCCATGCTAATAACTCATAGCCCTGATTCGTCGCCAGGCTGATCACAGGATTACAATAGCGCTCACCCAAGCTTGCCAATAAAGCAGGCGGCCGCACAATCCATCACATGGATGCAGATAACAATATAAGCTTTCGGCCGGGCAGCATTGCAGATGTCGAAGCGATATACCGGCTTAATCAAGATGTCTTTTCAGAGCACTGGTCCAGGGCATCGTTATATTCATCACTGGAGTCCGGTTACGATGTTCTACTGTGTGAATTGAATGGCGACATCATTGCCTATCTGCTCAGCCTGAGTGTGCTGGATGAAATTCAAATCATGCAAATTGCTGTATCGGAGCAGCACCGGCGGCAAGGCTTGGCGAGCCGGATGACGGATGAATTGATTGCATCGGCAACGGATATGCAAAGCATCACACTCGAAGTGCGCGCATCCAACCAAGCTGCCCGCGCATGTTATACGCAGCTTGGTTTTCAAGAAACAGGCTATCGCAAACACTATTATGCACCCGATGCATCTGGCTGTCGTGAAGATGCGGTACTGATGACAAAACACCTGCAAGGTGTCAACTCCAGCTGAGTTTCAACGGGTTCATTCAACCATTCAGCGGGCATGTCATTGACCTGTCATTTGACCTTGTTTTTTTTATGGCCATGCTGCCTTGCCAATGATGCAATCACCCCTCTCCCTCCCGCCATGCGAACATTCGAGCAAGAAAACCATTAACCTGGCCTTTGCCATTATGATGGCTTGCATTGTGTTGCTTGGAGGGTATTCCATTTATCAAGCACAGCAACTCAATCAACATACAGAAAGCATATATGCACATCCGTTTATCGTGAGCAATGCTATGAGGGAGATCGCAACAGACATCATTAGCATACGCGGCGAATTACAAAACATTAGCTTAACAAATAACGCCACAGCCAGAAAGCAGTCCGTTGAATACATTGAGACACAAAAGCGTGCTGTGCTGGCATTGTTTGATGTTGCCCTGAAGGCTTTTTTAGGTGATAAAAACGATCTTTTACAAACGCGCCAACAATTTATTATCTGGCTGGAAAACAGCCATGCCATGATCCGCCTGGCCGAGACTGGTCAGCAAGACAAAGCTTATGTGCTGTTGCACGATACAATTTTGAAGGCGGAGAAAGCGTTAACGCTAAGCATTCAGCAATATGTTGAGTTTGCCAACAAAAAAGCCATGTATTTTCATCAAAGCGCGCAACAGTTGAGCAGCCATGCCATTCGCATGTCGATGGCTTTATCGGTGTTGATATTATGCATTGCTGGCTTGCTGTTTATCTTTATTTCCCGGCGCTATCAAAAACATTCGCAAGATATCGCCCTTTATATTCAAAGCATTCAACGCAGCGAGGCGAAGTTCCGTGGCCTGCTCGATGCCGCACCGGATGCTGTTCTGTTGGTCGATCAAGCGGGTAAAATAAGTATTGCGAATGCGGCAGTGCAGCAGGTGTTCGGTTATCAAAAAGATGAATTACTCAATCAGCATATTGATATACTGATTCCAATGCCTGTAAGGCAAGATCATCAATCGAAATTTGACAGTTATTTTGCAGCTCCGGAAGTCCGCAGTATGCATGAAGGCCAGCGTTTGAATGCACAGCATAAAGATGGCCATAGCTTCCCTGTAACCATCAGCTTAAGCCCGGTCACGTTGGATGGCATCACCTACGTCACCTGTGATGTGAGAGATATGACGGCTTATATGGCCATGGAAGAGAAATTTCTGCAAGCCCAAAAAATGGAAGCTGTAGGCGCGCTGGTCGGTGGCATTGCCCATGATTTCAATAATATCCTGGCGGCAATCACTGGCTCTGTATTTCTGGCGCACAGAAAACTCGGCGAAAGCAAACACCTGAGACATATAGAACTGCAAGCTGAACGCGCCTCGGATATGGTCAAGCAGCTGCTTGCCTTTGCCCGCAAAGATATCATCAAGATGGAAGTATTATCCCTAAACGCTCTGCTGCGCCAATCAACCAAGCTGTTCAAGATGGCCACGTCGGAAGATATTCAAATCAACATTGATATTTGTCCCGATGAATTGATTGTTAAAGGCGATGCAACCCAGTTGCAGCAGGTGTTGATGAACTTGGTCAATAATGCCCGCGATGCATTGCATGAATCATCCACGCCGGTGATCAGTATCAGCGTGACAAAGTCGCAAACAGAACAGGCGTGCATTTCTGTTTCAGATAATGGTCATGGTATCGATGACGATCATCTTAACGATATTTTCGAGCCTTTTTTCACCCAAAAAGATGTCGGCAAGGGTACTGGCCTTGGCTTAGCGATGGTAAAAGGTACGATTGAATCGCATGGTGGTATCATTGATGTGGAGAGCATTGTTGGTGAAGGCACGACATTCAGCTTCTGCCTGCCTTTATCTGAGCATCATTCAGGTGATGTTGTCAGTAGCGCCAAGGAGAACGATATTCTGCCCATTGGAAGGGGCGAATGCATTCTGCTGGTTGATGATGAACCGGTTGTGCGTGAAGTGAATCGTGCGATTCTGGAAGAACTGGGTTATCGGGTTCTCGAAGCGACCGATGGCCTGCAAGCAGTAAGCATCTTTGAAGCAGATTGCGCCGATATAAAGCTGATTGTTATGGATGTGGTGATGCCCCGAATGGGTGGCATAAAAGCGGCTGATGATATTCGAAAAATATCAGCCAAGGTACCCATTATCTTTGCTACAGGCTATGACCGTTCACAGGTTTTAGGAAAATCTGACCAGCTGTTGAGCCGCAGCAAGGTCATGACAAAACCTTTTTCGGCCAGGGCTTTAAATCAATCTATTATTGATTTGATGTAAACATCAGCTCATGCAAAAAAACGCCGAATCACTGCATGGCGCACTGATTCGGCGTTAAAGACAAATTTCAGAAAGTTTTCAGCTAAGTCTTAAAACTCATAAGACATCACAAATTTGACTGCTCCCTGCGGTGAGGCCGTGGTGAGTCCGAACAAATAGCCAAGCTCATAACCCAGCCCATTATGAAACTTGCCCGTCAGTACCGGGCCAAACTGATGTGACTGCTGAGCCAAAGGCTTGGTGTTGCCAATTTCTCCGAGTGACCCATATATTTCAAAGCCTGGCTCAAGATACCGTTTCCAGCGCCAATGACTCTTCCAACTATATTCTGCCGATGAATTCTTTTTCGCATTCGTCCCCAGCTCTTTTTTGCTGATTAAGTTGAGCGTATTGATCAATCGCCCAGTCTCTTTTTCGAGCAGTAGTTTGAATTCAAATGCATCCGGCTTATTCAATGAACCCTGGGGTATAATGTATTCAAGGTATAAAGCGGCATCCAAAAATCGTTCGCCTTGCTCAAATAGCTGATAGATATTTTCCCATTTGAGTCCTTGATATGCAAATGCCTTGCCCGGCCTTTTTCTGAAGTCACCATAGATAGCTGTCAGCCAGCGATCAGTTACGCCATATTCCAGTTCAAATTGGTGCCGCGCATTGGTGTTCTTGGTTGGATCGGTATCGATGTCGTAATCGAGGTAATATTCAAATTCGACTTCTCCCTGTTCAACGATAGGCGAATAAACTTTTTTCGCTTCTGCATCAACGGGCATCATCACTGCACTTGCTGCCAGCAGCGACACCACTGCAACGGATACGACAGCTTTTTTGGGCGCCCATTTTTGCAAACGAATTGCCAGCCATGTGAGTGAGAATACCAGTATGAATACCAGAACCTGCATACCACTTGGACGATCATCATAACCCATCAAGGCATGCAATAACTGCCCGATAATACTTTGCTGCGGAATGATAGCTGATGTATTCCAAAGACTCTGCCCCAAAGCAGGCAATTCATCGATCATCACCAGATAAGCAACACCTTGTGATGCCATGCCCGCAGCCAACAATACAATCAAAAAGGTAATCACTGAAAACACATGTCGAATCGGCAAATGAATCAGGCTGCGATACAAGATGACTGCAACACCCACGCCAAGAATCAGGCCGACCGCTGCTCCGCTAAGCATATTCACCGCACCACCGTTACTTGATGCAGCCACACCATGCAAAAACAAGACCACTTCAGAACCTTCTCTGGCTACGGCCAGCCCTACGACTGTGGCCAACATCCAGGCGGTTGATGTGTTGCCCTGCCCCTGCTGACAGACTTGTTTAATTCGACCCGATATTTCTCGACCCTGTTTGCCCATCCAAATAGCAGTCCAGCTCATCAATAAGGCGGCTGATAACAGTACCGATGCATTGAAAAACTCCTGCCCCGTGCCTTGCATAGAAACGGCAATAAATTCGGCAAATACGGCCACAATCAATGCCGCGCACAAACCGCCAAACATGCCGCCATAAATCCAGCGTGCGCCAATATTCACCTCACGTGCCGCAGCTGTTGCAATGCCTACGACCAGCATCGCCTCCAATACTTCTCGAAATACAATAATTAATGTTGATAACATAAGACCCTCTAGTGTTTTTTATGATTTTCTAAGTGCGTTATTTAACCAGCAAGCGGCCTTGCGCTGTGGCCTCATTAAATTCGCCGAAAAAGGGGTAAATGCCGGCATCGAGTGGCGGTAAAAAAATGATGATTTTAGAATTTCCCGCAACGATTTTTTCACGGTTCAGTTCATAACTCTCGAATTCCTCAGGTGTGGCATCCTTATTGATGATAATTAAGCGATGCTTTTCTCCGGCTGTTACTTCCAGCTGCTGTGGAACAAAACGATGGTTTTCAATGATGATTTCATATTGAGCCGCACTCACCAAGCCGGGTAAAGCAGCTGTAAAACACAAGACTGCAAGCATCATCGCAGCTTTTTTGGACGATGGTATGATAGCCCTTGATATCGTTTTTATTGTCATAATAGTCTCCATGTTGCGAATGATAATGATTATCAATGCTGTGTCAATGATAATCATTATCATTCGCAACAAGACTACAACAGAGGCGGTGAAAGCCGCAGAGCCCGAACGGCTGAATCATGCCCTGAGCTGTACCATGCAAAAACGCCAAATCGGTGTATGATAAGCTGATGGCGATCCTACATCATCCGCTCCTGCGAATTTTATACATCGCAGCCTTACTGACGATCAATGCCAGCACTGCCTTGCTCCATGCAAGTGAAAATCAACCGCTGCGCCACTATCCAGAGACCATCGCTGTATTGAAAACGCTCTACCATTCGGAAAGCCTTGCGCATCAACGCTACCTGGCCTTTTCCCGTGTAGCCTTAAAAGAACAGCATGAAAATATCGCTTATTTGTTTAAAGCGCTGGCTGAATCGGAAGCTATTCACGCCAGCAACTTCAAACGTATTCTCATCAGTCTGGGTGCAAATAATATTCCAACACGCATCGCAACAGTTCAAACCGGAAGCACAAAAGCAAACCTGCGCTTTGCTACCGAGGTTGAACTGGCGGAAATCGATACCGAATATCCCCGTTACCTTCAACGTATTAAACAGGAAAATCATACCGAAGCATTAAAGTACATCGACTACGGCTGGCATGCAGAAAGGCAACACCGAGAACTGATTAAGCAAATCAACAGCGCTACCGGATTTTTCTTTTCCATGCTGGTAAAACGCTTTCGCAAGCAATCCAACAGCTATTTTGTCAATCGGAATTGCGGTGCCACCGTTACACAATTACCCGAACAAAAATGCCCTGTTTGCCACAAGCCGATCAACACTTATTTCAAGGTCACAAAGCCGACATAGCCATCAATCAATCGCAAGTGATCCGCCCGTCCCGTGCAGCATTCACAGCTGGGGACTTTATACCATCACGCACCTGCCTGAGAAATACCGGACATATAAAGTGAGACACAGAGCATCAAAATGGCAAGTGCTGCAATCATTATTACCTTCATCATTACCCCTCTTTTACCTTAGAATCACGCGCCCATCATGAGTTTAACGCCACTTCCACGCATATCTCAACTTAAGAAAAGCTGTTTAAAGCCTGCTCATGACCACAGATTCAGATCAAAATTCACCATCACAGCCCGGAGAATATCACTGCGGGTAATCATGCCAACAAGCTGATCCTTTTCTGTAACCGGCATGGCACCAATATGCTGTTCGACAAACACTCTGGCAATATAGCGGGCATCTGTATCGATGCTGGCACTAAGCACATCCGTTTTCATGATGCTCTCAAGCGATATTTCCTGTTTATCCTTGGCACAATGCACACACACACCGGCTGATCCACACAAACAGCTGACAATATCCCGATCCGAAATCATACCGACAATCTGCTGCTCGGATGACAACACAGGGATATGTCGAAACTTACCATCAGCCAAAGCATCCAACGCCACCGCCACGGTTGCAGTCGATAACACATATACCACCGGAGCTGTCATAATTTGCCCGGCTTTGAGTGATCTACTTTTTTCGCGAATCGCTTCTGCTTTTTGATACTGCTGTGTTGCTGCCGAAGAATGATAATCTCTGGCCGCAGGCGCATGACCCGGCTGACTTTCAATGGTTGTTTTGATGGCTTGTTTGGCAGCAACTGCAGCCGGTTTCGCTACCGCATGGCGTACAAACAATTGTTCCAGAGAAACCGGATTGGTGATGCCCGGACCATACACAGTAAACATCGTCACACCTCTCCAAAGCCATGCTAAAGTCAATCCGACAAAAGCTGAATCAATAGCCCAATAATAAAGCCCTAAACCACAAAAGCTTCAATCAATCTATTGTGCAGCTCCTGAAAAAGCACCTTCGATATCAGCCAGCGCCGGAAACCAGTTAATGATCCAGCCTGAGATCATGCTAAAGCTGCCAAAGAAAATAAGCAGGCCAACAATAATTAATAACACACCTGATATTTTCTCAATCAAGGCCAGATGACGCTTAAAGCCCTGTGACCAGCGTAAAAACGAATCCGTCGCCAATGCCGCCAGCAAAAATGGAATGGCCAGGCCAAGCGAATAGGCAAACAACAGGAAAATACCATTCGACATGTCACCCTGACTACCGGCCACCGCAAGAATGGCTCCGAGAATAGGGCCTATGCACGGTGTCCAGCCAAAGGCAAAAGCCGCACCCAGCACCAGAGCGCCAAAGCCTTTATTTGAATTTACCCCATTGGCATCAAAACGCGCATCCATCATCAACAGCGGGATACGAATCAAGCCGGTATAATGCAGGCCAAACACGACAATAATACCACCGGCGATTTTACCCAGCATATCCATATGGCTCAGCATCCATTGACCCAGCAATGTCGCCGAAGCACCCAAAGCAATAAACACCAGACTAAAGCCGGACACGAACCACAGCGATTGAATCAATGCCCGCCGGCGCACGCCTGACGATGCCTCATCCTGCTGACGCAATTCATCCACCGATACACCGGAAATATACGACAAATAAGCCGGCACCAGCGGCAATACGCAGGGTGATAAAAACGATAACAACCCGGCAATCAGGGCTCCTGCCCATGTAACTTCAATCATTCTCTTACTCCCAAACGTGTAATATTTTTGCTAACTGTTCAGATCATCACTGATTTGCCCGGTGCCAGCGTTAGCGTGCTCACAACAACAAGCGGCATCGTTCTGCATTGCCTTCAACCACATCAGCAGGCGAAACAGTCGCATTAGACTTATAAACGGCTGAATACTTACAACGTTTCTCATTGGCACACACGATATTCAAGAGATGGGTTTTCGCAATGCGACATACGTCGCTATCCAATCAGCACTCCAGATTTTGCCACGCCAAACTGGCACGCCTGCCTTAACGCTGCATGAAGTTAAAAACGTTGCTGCCATACGAACCGCAGAGCAAGTTTTAATGGCTCGCCAACCTCGAATACATAGATTTAATCGTAACATAAGTCCTTACAGCTGTTCGAGATGGGCTTGCTTCGCGCACTTCCTTCATTCGTTTGCGACGAGCAACTGAACCATCTCATGCATCGCCGGCGATGACCAGTCCCGCTCGCCGATCATACGCCCGATAATGTGCCCATTCGATCTGATCAGATAGGTGGTTGGCAATCCGCGCACGGCATAGCGATTGCGCACACCGCCATCCGGATCGAGCAGAGTATGAAATTGTGGTGCCACCCTCTGCATGAATCGCCTCACTACCTCTTTATTGCCGCGATCCAC
>JAUZQK010000002.1 GCA_030951025.1 Mariprofundus sp.
CGCCCGTGCGCCACATCGAGGCAGGGGATAATGCGTTTGCTGAGCATTATAATAATGCCATGGCAGCAGCAAAATCAATGCTTTTTTCATAAATGGCGCGGCCAGTGATTGCACCACAAATACCATCGTTCACATGCGCTGCGCAGGCAGTGACATCATCCATCTGCGCTACGCCGCCGGATACAATCACCGGAATCGAAATCGCCTGGGCGAGATTGACCGTTTCCGGAATATTGGGGCCAGTCATCATGCCATCGCGGGCAATATCGGTGTAGATGATTGCTGCAACACCGGCGTTCTCGAATTTGAGTGCCAGATCAACGGCGCTGACATCGGTGACATCATCCCAGCCATGTACGGCCACCATGCCACCCTTGGCATCAATGCCGACACAGATTTGGCCGGGGAATGCTGTACAGGCTTCTTCCACCAGAGCCGGATTTGAAACGGCGATAGAGCCGAGAATCACACGCTGAATACCGAGATTCAGGGTGGCCTCAATCATCTTCAGATCACGCAGGCCACCACCGAGTTGTACTGGAATTGTCATTTGTGCACAGATAGCCCTAATGGCAGCCTGATTGGCTGGCTTGCCTGCAAAAGCACCATCGAGATCGACCACGTGGAGCCGCTTGGCTCCGAGCGATTGCCAGTGCGCGGCCATAGCGGCCGGATCATCACCATAATCGGTGGCATCATCCATGCGCCCTTGTTTGAGGCGGACACAGTGTCCGCCCTTTAAATCGATGGCGGGGATAAGTTCGAATGCTTGAGTCTGTTGGGTTGATTTGTTCGCTTCAACCGATTCTATGGAGCTTGAATTTGTCATGCCGCCAATGATGCAGATTGTAACGCTAGATTGCACCTGCAAGCTGCAAACTACGACCCGATGTGGCTTGATTGACAGCGATTGAACTGCTGCTTTGAATGGTGCGCAAATAGGCCACAACATCTTTGGCATCCTGCCCGCAGATGCGTTGATTCGACATTTTTGTTCTGGCACTACTGCGTCCTGTGAGCTGTTTGATACTGTCGCCTGAATGGCAAATCCATTCTGCCAGGTTATCTTCAGTCCAGCTGAATGTCGCCTTGGCCAATGTGTTGCTGTACCTGTAGCCCTTGGCTTTGCCTGCTGGTTGATTAAACACAGTAAACAAATCGGGGCCGAATTTCTTTTTTGAACTGGGTTGTAGGTTGTGACAAAGCAGACATTTCTGAGCCAGGTCACGGCCCCGTTTCAGGCTCTCTGGCTGCATGCTGTTTAGACTGGCCAGTTTAAGAGAGCGGTGTGTCTGGGTGGTATTGCGGACAGTTTCTGTGATCTTTGAGGCTGTTTTTGCACGGTGTTTTTTTGCAATAGTTTTGTGCTTTGTAATGCTTTTCTTGTGATGTATTTTATGCGCAGCTGTGACGTTTTTTTCTGCATGAACTTGAGTGGCTTCAGCTTGAGCTGTGTCTGATTGATTTGGGTTTGATTGCTTGACGGTCAATTGCTGCATCGATAATGCCGCCAGTTGTTCCGCTTCAAGCACAAGGCTCAACGCTTTGTTGGCCTCGTGTTGAATGTTTGCGGTGAGTTCGGCATCGCGTTGATCCATTTGAAATTGATGGCGTGCGTCCAGCACTGCCTGTTCAGCGTTCAATAGCTGTTGTTTGGCATCGGCTTGCTGCATGGCAGCTTGTAATAATGCCTCTCTACTGGCGATGGCCTTGTGGTGGGTGGTGGTGGCCCAGCGTGCTTTATTTTCTGCATCTTGCCGTAGTTGCTGTGTTTCTTTGCTGGCCTGGGCAATGGCCTGCTGCACGGCCTGCTGTCTGTTTTGTGCTTCTTGCCGTGCCAAACGCTGATTGTTGTCGGCGGTTATAATGGCCTGACGCGCATCATCAGCTTGATTCATGGCGACTTGCAGTGCGGTGATTTGCTTGCTTGCCGAGTTGGCAGCCTGCGCATGTTGTTGATTTGCAGCATCGCTGCAGCCATTTAATAATATGCCAGCCAGCATAAGGTGGCTTATCCAAATGGTTTTTTTCATAACGGCTGTTTTCATAAGAAGCTCCCACAAACAAGATGGGACGCAGTGTAGAAACAGTGGGCAAGACAAATGTGATTTAGATTACAAAAATAATGTTAAGGCTTTCCTCTGCGTACTTCGGGGCGAATGCTTTTGAATCTGTCATCAAGAGTCAGGCCGGGTTTGAGTCTATGGCTTCCACTGCAGGAAGGCTTCCAGCATGGCGAGCCCTGCACGTTGTGATTTTTCAGGGTGGAATTGAACGGCAACGATATTATCTGATCCGATAGCCGCAGCAAAAGGATGTTCGCCATAGCTGCAGGCAGCCAATACATGATTATTGTCGCTAGGCATGCAGCAGTAGGAATGCACATAATAAACTTGCTGGCCGGCCAATACTGCAAGCACGGGATGGGTTTCTTTTTGGGATGATAGAATCACATCGTTCCAGCCCATGTGCGGGATTTTAAAGCCGCGCTCAGGGTGATCGGCGGGGAAGTGTTTGACTGCGCCGGGAATAAGTCCAAGTCCCGGATAACGGCCAAACTCATACGATACATCCATCAATACTTGCATGCCCAAACAGATGCCCAGAAAAGGGGTGCCGGTGGCCAGAGCTTCTTTCAGGGCGATGTCCATGCCACTGTTTTTCAGGGCGCTGGTGCAATCACGAAAGGCACCGACTCCGGGCAAGACAATGCGATCATAGTGTTTCAGATCAGCGGCATCGCTAACCAACGCAACCTTGCCACCAGCTTTTTCCAGTGCTTTGGCAACCGAGTGCAGGTTGCCCATGCCGTAATTGATCAGTCCAATTTTTGTCATTGTGTATGAATCCTATTGCTTGGTGCAAGCTCGGTTTGTGCGAGGCTGGCTTAAAGCGCGCCTTTGGTGGATGGAATGCCAGACTGGCGTGGATCGTTTTCTACTGCCATGCGCAGCGCACGACCAAATGCCTTGAATACGGTTTCGATGATGTGGTGGTTGTTTTTTCCACGCAAGGAGTCGATATGCAGGCTGATGCGGGCATGATTGGCGACCGCCTGAAAAAACTCTTTAAACAGATCAACATCAAAGTTGCCCACCATCTCTTTGGGAAAGTTCACATGATATTCCAGATCAGGGCGACCGGAGAAATCGAGCACCACACGTGATAAGGCTTCATCAAGTGGCACATAAGCATGGCCATAACGTACGATGCCTTTTTTATCGCCAATGGCTTCACGTAAACATTCACCCAGGCAAATGCCGATATCTTCAACCGTATGGTGGGCATCGATATCCAAATCACCTTTGGCCTGGAGCGTTAGATCAATGAGACCGTGGCGGGCAATTTGTTCGAGCATGTGGTTGAGGAAAGGGATGTCGGAATCCAGCTCGGCAATGCCTGTGCCATCGAGATTAATCGACAGGTTGATTTGTGTTTCTTTGGTATTGCGTTTGATGCTTGCTTGTCGTGTCATGCTGGAATCCCCTTGAGAATATCTTTCATTGCGGCCAGAACCGCATCGTTTTCACTTGGGCTGCCAATCGTGATACGCAAACAGTTGGCAAGCAAGCCTGAGCCACCATGCATATTCTTGATCAGAATACCGTGTGTCTTAAGTTGCTCAAAAATGTGATTGGCATCGGTCACACGAATCAAAATGAAATTGGCTTGAGATGGAAATGTTTCTACCTGAGCAAGCTGTTGTAGAGCCGTGATCATGCGTTCACGTTCAGAGCGAATGTCTGCGGCCTGTTGTTCAAAGCTGTCGAAATGATCGAGTAGGAAATGTGCCGCAGCTTGAGTCAGCGCATTGATATTGTAAGGCATGCGCACTTTATTGAGTTGAGCAATGACCTCTGCCTCAGCAATCAAATAACCCAGCCGTAAACCGGCCCAGCCGAGTTTGGAGAAGGTGCGTAAAATCATCACATTGGAGGCCAAAAGGTGAGTATGGTTGCGCTCGGCAAACGGGCCATAAGCTTCATCGATGACCAACAGCCCATCAAAACCTGAGGCAATGCGCTGGATAACTGCTTCTGGCCAGAGATTGCCGGTGGGATTGTTGGGGCAGGCAAGAAATGCGATTTCCGCCTTTTCACGAGCGCATACTTGCAAGAACTGATCAGCATTCAGGCTGAAATCTTTGCCGAGTGGGGCGCTGGCAACAGGTCGTTTGAACCAGCGTGAAATTAAATCATACATTACAAAGGTGGGTGACGGCACCACACAGGTGCCCGGATTGATGGCCATGATAATCATTTGAATGATTTCATCCGATCCATTACCGAGCAGAATCTGATCTGCATTCACACCTGCATGTGCAGCAACTTTGCCGCGCAACTCGGCCATGTCCGCATCGGGATAGCGATTGATTTGCACTGAACTCAGGCATTCAGACCAAGCCTTTGCCAAATGATCGGGTAGGGGAAACGGATTCTCCATGGCATCGAGTTTGAGCAGGCCTGTG
>JAUZQK010000020.1 GCA_030951025.1 Mariprofundus sp.
ACAGCCCCACACCTGTCATTGTGTTGACAGCAGATATCCAACAGACTGTCAGAAATGAATGTCTGGAACTCGGCGCTATCGCCTTTATCAACAAGCCACCCAGAGAAGAAGAGGTACTCAGCGCTCTGGATACAGTATTCGACAAGCCGGCGGCAGACTGATGGATATTAGCAGCAATCAAAAAGATGCACTGACTGAACTGATCAATATTGGTGTTGGCCATGCCGCCTCCACACTAAACTTCCTGATCGATCATAAAATTCGACTGACCGTGCCTGAAATCGAAATAAAAAGTCTGCAAGAGCTCAAGGGCGCTCCGCCGGTTGAAGCAGAAAGCTCATCTGTATCGATGAACTTTCATGGTGATTTTAGTGGCAACACCTCATTGACTTTCCCTCTGGAATCTGCCCGCACGCTGGTCGCTGTACTCACTGGTGAAGCCGCCGACTCCGCCGAACTGGATGATTTACGCTCCGGCACCCTGGCTGAAGTGGGTAATATCCTGCTCAACGGCGTGATGGGCTCTCTCAGCAATATGCTCGCCGCCAGCCTGGATTATTCCGTACCCACATATCAGGAAGGCTATCTCAATAATTTATTAGGCTATCAACAGGCTGAAGCGGTACTGATGGCTCGTGCTATATTTTATATCGATGAATTATGTATCAGTGGTAATATCATACTATTTTTTGAACTCGAATCATTTCATGCGCTGCTTAAAGCCATCGATGAGGAAGTCACAGCATGAGCGAACGCAATCCAAGTCTCACCGACCAAAACCTCACCGATCAAAGTCTTGCAGGCCAGTTCCCACTGCTCGATCATATCGCCAGTGGTATTCTGGCTATTGATCGTGATGCCAATATTGTATTGTGGAACAATAATATGGAGCAATGGAGTGCCCAGCCCAGGCAACAGGTACTGGGGAAAAGCCTGTTTGAACTCTTCCCACGCACGGCTGAGGATATGTTTAAAGTACGTATTGATGAGGTGTTACGCGGTGGTGCACCGATTATTTTTTCAGCTCAACTGCATCATCACCTGATCCCCTGCCTACAGGCCAATGGTGAGTTCAGGGCTCAACTGGTGACCGTCACCTGGTTGAACGATCATCAAATTGCACTCTTCAGCATTCAGGATCAAAGCGAACAACTGCGCTTGATTGAACAATACAAAACATCTGCCCAAGCCCTGAAAATCGAGCTCGATCAACGCCAGAAACTGGAACAGAAAAACCTGCAACTGGCCACCGCCATCAATCAGGCCGGCGAAGCGATAATCATCACCGATCAACAGGGTTACCTTGAATATACCAACAAGGCATTTATGCAGCAAACAGGCTGGTCTGAAGATGAGATTAAAAAATTAAGCCGTTATGATGCGTTGTTTGATAAAAATGACATCCATCTTGAGAGCCAGTTCAATGTGCTGTTTAATAGCGGCGAAACATGGACCGGACGCAAAGAGATCATGCGCAAAGATGGCTCCCACTTCACCAGCTCCATCAGCATTGCACCCATCTTTGGTGAAGATGGCAAACTCACCCATCACATCGTCATTCAAGAAGACATCAGCCAACAGTTAAACATGGAAGAAAAATTCCGCCATACCCAAAAACAGGAAGCGCTGGTCACCCTGATTGGTGGCATCGCGCATGATTTCAATAACCTATTGGCCGGCCTCATCGGCCAGGTTTATCTGGCATCGCGTGAAGTCGCCGACATGCCCAAAACCGCTGAACGTATGAAAAAAATTCAGGCTGCATCTCAGGATGCCTCTGAAATCGTTAAACAACTGCTCACCTTTGCGCGACAGGGTGAACATCATGCCAAAGAGTTTTCACTGAAATCATTCATCAATGAATTTGTTAAACTGGCACGCCACAATGTGCCTGAAAGTATCCATTTCTCCTCCACCTTCGAATCCAGCAATATGAACTTTCGCGGTGATGCTGATCAGCTGCAGCAATCCTTGCTCAATATTGTTCAAAATGCCGTCGAGGCTTGTGCGGGCATCGACGAGCCACATATTGAAGTAAACCTGAGTTCTTTTGATGGCAACAGTCATAACGACCTCTTGAAAAAGTACCCCGTGCTTCGGCATGGAAATTTCTCCCACATTGAAATTCGAGATAATGGTAATGGTATCGCTGAACACTTGCTGGATCGCATTTTTGATCCTTTCTTTTCAACCAAGCAATTGGGCAGCGGTCTGGGTTTGGCCATGGTGATGGGCTGTGTGCGTCATCACAATGGCATTATCGATGTCGAAAGTAATCTTACTCGCGGCAGTTGTTTCCATCTATTTCTGCCCATACTCGGCTCAAACACAGCCGCCTCTGCAATCAACAGCCATGCCACAACACGCAGCGCCAACATCCTGCTGGTTGATGATGATGAACGTGTGTTGGAGCCCACCAAAGAGTTGCTTGAATGTATGGGGCATCATGTCACCTTAGCCTGCGATGGCCGGGTTGCCTGCGATATATTCAAACAGCAAGTCGATCACTGGGATCTGCTCATTAGTGATATTGTCATGCCGCACATGGATGGTTTGGCTGCCTCCAAAGAAATGCGCCTGTTGCGGCCTGATTTACCTGTCATTTATGCCACCGGTTATGATCAGTCACTGGTAACCGGTGATGTGCGGAAGATGGGTAATACCATTTTGATCAGCAAGCCCTTCAATCCCGACAAGCTGGATGAACTGATCAATAAAATGCTCAAGTAACGCTACGACGGGATAAACCAGCTTTCGACTGATCGCCCACTTCTGACCACCCACTTCTGATCACGCATACCCAACCACTCACGGCTTTGGAAAAAAAAGGAATTCTGTGTATCGTTCGCGAGCTTAATCTTGCAAAAGTTTATAAGACCGTTGAATTGGAGTTCCCATGCAGGTTTCACCCCTTACAGCCTTATCCCCCCTGGATGGTCGTTATGACAGCAAAACTGCTGCATTGCGCCCTATCTTTAGCGAATACGGGCTGATCAAAGCACGTGTTACAGTTGAAGTGCGCTGGTTGCAAATGCTGGCGAACAATAAAGATATTACTGAAGTGGCGGCATTTTCTGCTGATGCCAATGCCTTTCTCGATGCCATTATTACTGACTTCTGCACTGATGATGCCAAACGTGTGAAGGCCATTGAAGCGACCACCAATCATGATGTGAAAGCGGTTGAATATCTGTTGAAAGAAAAAGTTTCCACCCATGCAGAACTGAACGCTGTGTCTGAATTTTTCCATTTTGCCTGCACTTCAGAAGATATTAATAACCTCTCCTATGCGCTCATGTTAAAACAAGCACGCGACACAGTGTTGCTGCCTGCGCTAAACGATATCATCACGAGTATTGCCAGCGGCGCAAAAGAGTATGCCAGCCAGCCTCTGCTGGCCCGCACCCATGGGCAAACAGCTAGCCCCACCAGCATGGGTAAAGAATGGGCCAATGTGGCTTACCGCATGCAGCGCACCCTCGATCAGATTACTGCCACACCCGTGCTGGGCAAAATCAATGGTGCTGTAGGCAACTACAATGCCCATCTGGCGGCATATCCTGATCTGGATTGGGCTGCCATTGCTCAAGGCTTTGTCGAGTCACTCGGCATCACCTGGAACCCTTACACCATTCAAATTGAACCACACGATTATATCGCTGAACTCAATGATGCCTTGGCACGCTTTAACACCATCTTGATCGATTTTTGCCGTGATATCTGGGCTTATGTCTCGCTCGGCTATTTCAAGCAAAAGGTCGTTGCCGGTGAAGTCGGTTCATCGACCATGCCGCACAAGGTGAATCCAATCGATTTTGAGAATGCTGAAGGTAACCTTGGTCTGGCCAATGCCGTCTTGCGCCATCTGGCTGAAAAGCTGCCGATTTCACGCTGGCAGCGTGATCTGACCGATTCTACCGTATTGCGTAATCTGGGTGTCGGTTTTGGTTATTCGATTCTGGCTTACAGTTCCGCGCAGAAGGGCATCGGTAAGCTTGAAATCAATGCGGCGCGCATCAATGCCGATCTCGATGCCAGCTGGGAAGTCTTGGGTGAAGCTGTGCAGACGGTCATGCGACGTTATGGGCTGGAAAACCCGTATGAACAAATGAAGGCATTGACCCGTGGCACCGGCATTACACCGGATCGTTTACGTGATTTCATCAACACACTGGCCATTCCTGCTGATGCCAAACAATTATTGCTCGATATGACACCCGCCAGCTATATCGGCAACGCAACACAACAAGCAAACAATATTGATCATTTTCTAAAATCATAAGCAGGATTATTTATTATGGGCAGAGCATATCAAAACAAGAAAGTAGACATGGCCAAAACAGCCGGTGCGAAAACCAAGGTCTACTCCAAATACGGTCGTGAAATCTATGTCATCGCCAAGAATGGTGGCACCGATCCAGATGGTAATTTATCGCTGCGCCGTCTGATTGATAACGCCAAAAAAGATCAAGTGCCTGCCCATGTGATTAAAAATGCACTAGAAAAAGCTGAAGGAGGTATCGGTGAAGATTTTGTCAGTGCACGCTATGAAGGCTTTGGCCCTGGTGGTTGCATGATTATTGTCGACTGTCTGACCGACAATAACAACCGAACCTACAATGATGTACGCCAATGCTTTGTCAAAAATGGCGGTAAAATTGCTGTGCCCGGTGCTGTAGCGCACATGTTTGATCATCAGGCAGTATTTGCCTTCAAAGGTGATGATGAAGATGCTATTTTAGAAGCATTGATGGAAGCGGACATTGATGTCAGTGACATTGAACTTGAAGATGGCATCATCACTGTGCTCGCACCACACACTGAATTTTTCAAAATCAAAACAGCATTAACAGCAAGCAATCCTGATATTACGTTTGAAGTCGAAGATATTTCTCAGGAGCCACAGACTCTGGCAACGATTGGTGCTGAAGATGCTGAACTGTTTGAAGCTCTCCTCGATGCGCTGAATGATTGTGACGATGTGCAGAAGGTCTACCACAATGCAGAACCGGAAGTTTCAGCATAAGCTAACACAGCAAAGCCGATCAAAAAATAAACGACTCACAGAACAAAACAGTCCGATCAGCCGGCCTGTTCAGAGCTGAAAAAATGTATGCGTTTCTGATGCCGCTCAAATAACTTCCAATTCAGAATAGGAATATTCTTCAGCAGATCAATCGGCAAACGATAAACCTCCGAGGCTTCAGAGGTTTGTATCACAGGCGCACATTGATCATCCCCAAACATGCATAGCTCACCAAAGAAGTCACCGGCTTCAATCGTTTCAAATCGGGTTTCAGTGCGCAGTTCAACCTTACCGCTTTTGATCAAATACAGACAATTATCATGCGCATCAAAGCGATGTTTGGCAGGATAGTCACCGAGTACAATATGTTTCACCAGTTTATTCAGGGTAAGATGAGAGATTGCTTCATTTAATAAAGGCAGGTTTTCCAGAAATTGCCAACTCTCACCCAAGCGTTCAATATCGTTATACAGGTTATTCACTTGCACAAAATCCGCATATAACTTACTGGGAATACTAAGCACTTCCACAAAACCTTCCGAGCGATAGGTGTGAG
>JAUZQK010000021.1 GCA_030951025.1 Mariprofundus sp.
GTGCATAGAGCAATCACGGAGATACAGGTTGATTAATGTTTGGTATGGAATTACGGCGACAGTTTACTAAATACACTTAATTTTATGCGAAATTGGGGCTCCTTTAAAGCTCAAGGATCAGGCCGACACCTTCTACTTTTATATAATTCTGACCGTCCGGGTTTGGCCGATAGCCGCCGGTCAAACTTATGGTGCTATTAGAATAAAAACTTGAGAGCCATGGATGGCTCGAATCACATCACCGAATAAATAAAGTCATTGTAATCTATCGTGCCATCAGCAGCCATCTGCAAGGCCGATATTGATTTGGGCTGCATGCCACTCTCCGCTGCAATACGTTGCATCTTAGCGCCCTTCACGCCATCGTGAATAGCTTGGCGGACTTTCTCATTGACCACCAGAAACTCATACGACATTACCCGACCGCTATAACCGGTCTGATTACAATGATCACAACCCACCGCTTTATACAATGCCTGTGGCACATCAAAACCAAGATCAGCAATCATTTCAAAAGCCGGATCATCGGCAGACAAGGCTTCGCGGCAATCCACACAGAGTTTTTTCAATAGATTCTGGCTGATGATGCCCAGCAATGCCGGCGCAATCAGGTAATTTGGAATCCCCAGATCATTCAAGCGGATAATGGTATCAACCGCCGAATTGGTATGCAGGGTGGAAAACATCAAATGACCGGTAAGCGCCGCCTCAACACCAATCTCGGCCGTTTCAGGATCACGCATTTCACCAATCATAATGATATCCGGATCGTGTCTGAGCACATTGCGCAACACACGTGCAAAGGTCATACCGATTTTATGATTCACCTGAATCTGGTTGGCATCATCTATTTCCGATTCCACCGGATCTTCGATGGTTAAGATGTGCGCCGGTAAATGCGAAATCGATTTGAGCAGAGCAAACAAGGTGGTGGATTTACCTGAACCGGTAGGTCCTGTCACCAGCACCAGCCCATAAGGCTTGCGCGCCATGATCGAGAGCTGCTTCATATCTGCTTCGCGCAGCCCCAGCACATCGAGTTCAACCGCCATTTCCTTGTTCAATACACGCAATACCAGTGATTCACCAAACGCATTGGGAATACATGACACACGAAATTCATATTTTTTCTTGCCATCGCGCAACTGCAAACGCCCATCTTGCGGCAAACGTTGCTCGGCGATATCCATGCCACATAAAATTTTAATACGTGCTGCAATTTGTTTGCTTAAACTCTTTTCCAAGGAGTTTTCGGATAACAACTGGCCATTGAGGCGGTAAGCCAGGATGATTTTCTTGGCCTGCGGTAAAATATGAATATCAGAGGCTTTTTTCCGCAAACCATTGCGAATAATACGATTGACCAAACGCACCACCGGCGCATCTTCTGCCGACTGGGTGATTTCAAATTCATTGAGCGGCTCATCCTCGTTGCCATCCTCATGTAAAAACTCACAGGATAGTTCTTCATCGGCCAAGTCTTCCTGCAGCAAGGCTGTAATATTATTTTTCAACTGTGATGATTTAACCATCACCTCATGTACTTTTTTTCCGGTCTTGAAACTGATCTCATCGTAGGCTTCCAGCCCCATCGGATCAGCCAGTGCAATGGTCAGAGAATGGCTATCTGTATCAATCGGGATAATCTGATATTTCTCAATCACATCGCGAGAAATTTCAGTCGCAGCCATAGGGTTGATCTCATAAGCATCCAAATCAACAGTAGGTAAACGGAACTTTTTCGCCAACGCCGAAAGCAGCTCTGCTTCAGTAATCACATGCGAGCTCAGCAATACTTCACCAATGCGCTTGCCACGCAGCTTTTGTTCCTCCAGCGCCAACTGCACATCATCTTCGCTAATCAGGCCTGCCTCAACCAGGATCTCGCCCAAACGCATTTTTCTACGCGCCTGAATCTTGAGCGCGCCATCAATATGCTTTTCCTCAACCTTACCCTCTGCAATCAGGATATGACCCAATGGTTTATCTTTTGACAGCTCTTGAATGGCCAGCGCATCCTGCACCTCATCGGCTGTCACCACGGCCTGATCAATCAGCAAATCACCCATTTTCATGCGCTGACGCTGTTGAACATCCATCGCCTGTTTAAGGTCTTTGTCTTTCACTTTACCCTGTTCTTTCAGCATATCACCCAACGATGGTATGCTTTCTGACTGCGCTTTCAAAGCCTGCTGCAAGTCATCTATATCAATGCTTTCCTGATCAATCAACAAATCACCGAGACGTTCGGGCTTCTCTTGATAACGAATGCCATGATGATAAAAAAAGACACGTTCATAAGGCAGGCTTTCATCCGCTCCGATAGCAAAAAAACCGGGGGCGTTGGATACCGCAGGCGAAGCAAAGATAGCAAAACTTTCAAGATTGACGGTAATCACCTTGAGCTCTTCCATCTTCTGCTGCTGAGCCAGAGGCTCGGCGCTAGATTCATCCTGATGATGCAGACCGACAAAGACTATCTCTGCAATATCCAGTCGGCGCGAAATCGCCTTAGCCGCGCTCTGCTGCTCAAAAAAGTGCAACACATTCATGATCGGTGAAAAGCCCAGCATATGGCCTTCAAGGCTGTCGCCATTCATCAGGTTGATGGTCACACCCTGATGGCGATGATTGTTGCGCACTGGAATATTCAATGTTTGTTGATCCATCGTCCCCTACCTCACCACTACATTCGCTTTATGTCTGATCCGGCCTCTGAGATGTTGGCGGTATTGCCCCATCGCCAAAACAGGCGTTCCAGACATGCGACGGTAAAAAATAACAAAATTGTTCCCAGCGCTGTTCATCCGATGTGGTGCTGATGTTATTGATCAAATCATTCATGTCGGCAAGGCGATCAGTTTCATAAAACAATTGGGCTTGCAAAGCCGATGCCCTGAGTGAATCAGGCCACTTGTCTTGCACTCGATGCAGTATTTCTTCAGCTTTATCAAAATCACACTGACCCAGACTTTCTTCAATCTGATTCAACAGCTGAATCACCGCCTCAGCCAGCGGTGCAGACTCAGTGCTCAGGCTAAGCTCAGCTGTATCGGATGCATCCGCTGCAGATTTCAAAACAGGCAGTTCAAGTGATGATGGTGTAAATTCAACATCATGACCTTCTTTCTGTTTATGCTCCTGCTCCTGCTCAACAGGATCGGACTGTGAAGTATATTCATGAGCTACATCGACATGAGCATCACTGCGCTGCACATCCTCAACATCGCTTGCATGTTTATCAGATTGATGAGCTGCCGATATGACAGGCTTCATATCATGCTTGTTTTTACGCAACATCATTAACAACAACAGCGCAATAACAAGCATCAAGATAACAATCAGTACCAACTGCCAAGTCATGAATGACGTATCCGATGGGCCATCGGTGTGCATTTTAATGATGGCGATGTCGTGTTTGATAGTTTGAATATCCTGCTTTACCACCTGCATCGATACATGCAGAGCTGATACTGTTTCATCGAGATGCGTCATTTGCAGTTTACCTGCCATCAGACGTTGATGAATACTGCCGAACTGTTGGGCAAAATCCTGTTTTAAGGCTGTCATCGTCTTGGCATCATCCATGCCTTGCATGGATATCTTTCCACTGTAACGCAATGAGCTAGAAGCTTTCGGCTTTGCAGCCACACTGATCGGGTCTGCTTTCTTTACATCAGATTTTGCCAGCACATTTACTTTCGACACATTTACTTTGGCCACACTTACTTTGGCCACATCTGCTTTGCTATCGCTGCCAGCAGGGCTGCCTGCCACATGCTGCCTGGCCAATAACTGCGCCAGTTTCTGCATCGAAGCCGGACTGGAATACTGCTCCACTACGGCGGCTTTCGGTACATTCAACCAAACACCCTTGATCAAACGGTTGATATCGCCGCCACCAAATGCAGCACGATTGTTTTCGTACAGCGATAACATGACCTGTCGATTGCTATAACGTTTATCCGTGCGCAAACGATAAGCGATCACACTCAAACTATCACCACGCTGCACCGGCCCATAGCGCCAGATACGTGCCCAGCGATCATCATCGAGCGAAGCAACGGCCTCAACCGATTCAGACTGTGGCGTGATAGCTCTCAGCGTAGGCTGCATTGCACGTAATGCCTTAATTTCGGCAGAATCCAGCAACAATTGATAATGCTTGAAATAAGTACCACGACCGGATTTTTTGGCTTTGAGTAAAATTGATAACATCGGCGCGTGCATCAACACGGCAGAAGAGAGATACACCACGGGTTGATCTGAATGTTTATCATGCAGCGATACGCGAATCAAGGATAACTGCGGCTGCCATTGCAGGCCGAGTTGCTTGTATTCAACGGCGCTGGCCAATTCAATGCGAATTGTGTTCACATCATCTGAAGCATTGAGCAGCATAGGAATGGTGGCTTTTAAATTCTGATTCAAATGGCTCTCAAGCGAAATCTTTCCAAAACCCAAAGCAAGCGCTTGCACAGGCATGCTTAATAGCAGTACAAACAACACATATCGGCGCACAAACATCAGCATATTCATGGATGAACCATCACATTATCCACCGTATCTCCCCTTTTCAAAAATCAACGTTTAAGCTTACGCAAATTTAGTGCCACTAGTTAGCACTGTAAATTATAGTCCTACAATATACGATAGATAGTGATGACACTATCCACAATCTTGAATACAACAACTTATCACAGGCATGCATACAAACCCGCACATAAATCAACCCGCAAGTCAGCCCACAAGTCGCCCACATTGACCTAAGACTTAAAATCGTACAACGTCACCCCCATGCAGGGTAATATCAACAGCACAGCTCAGCTTCAATGACGGAGAAAAACCATCTTTCAACAAGCATGCACGTTTCCATGAATCAGAGCAGCCTGTCTCCGACCCTGCAAGCAAGCAGCCGTCCTGCCGTAGCGTATATCAATCACCAACACTTGCGCCATAATTATGCCCTGCTCAAACAACAAAGTGGCTCTGCCCATATCATGGCCATCGTCAAAGCCAATGCCTATGGGCATGGCATGCAGGCGGTCGCTTTAACACTGGCTGATGCCGGCTGCCAACATTTCGGTGTCACCGATGCCCGCGAAGGCCTTGCTTTGCGTCAAAGCCTGTCATCACATCAACATACAGCCGAAATCACCCTGTTATCAGGTCTGTTCGATATTGACGATGCCAAATGCGCAGCCAGTGCTGCACTAACTCCGTTGATCTCAGCCCCACACCATATCGACTGGTTACAAGCAGCCGACTTTCATGGCGCGGTATGGATCAAAATCAATTCCGGCATGAACCGAATCGGTGCATCTGACCCGGCTCAATTAATCACCCTCTGCAAACAGGCTGATATTTCCATCTGCGGCCTGTTATCACATTTAGCCTGTGCCGATCAACCCGATCACCCGATGAATCAACAGCAGATGCAAACATTCACACAGATATGCGATCAAACCGCAGCAGATTTACCACGTTCCATGCTCAACAGCGCAGGCATCATCTGCATGCCCGAGCATGCCATGCAGATCGTGCGCCCCGGCATTGCCCTATACGGCATTGAACCGATCCCAAGCATGCCACTGGGACTGAAGCCGGTGATGACTTTAAGCGGCAGCATCATGCAATTGCGTGATATTACGGTGGGTGAAGCGGTATCTTATGGTGCCAGCTTTTTAGCATCTCATAGCATGTCGATTGCCACCATCAGTCTGGGTTATGCCGATGGTGTGCCACGCGGTTTATCAAACAAGGGATCGGTTTATATTCATGGCACAAGATGCCCCATCATCGGGGCTGTGTGCATGGATTACAGCATGGTGGATGTCAGCTGCTTTGCCAAAGCGCAGGATAGCATCAGAGTTGGTGAGCAAGTCGAATTCTGGGGTGAACATATCGCCGCCAATGAGGTTGCCGCACAATTGCATAGCATCAGTTACACCCTGTTCACCGCCATAGGCAACCGCGTTCAACGCATCGAGGTTAAATAAAATGTCATTAGCCACCCTATCCACAGCCACATCAGAGCATTTAAAACATGCCCATGTGATCGTTAAAAATAGTCTCTGGTCTGTGCTCAAGGCATCAGGCTCTGATCTACGCACCTATCTGCAAGGTCAAATCACCCAGGACATCAACAAGCTCACCAACCAGCAAGCCATTCACAGCTGTATTTTAACACCGCAGGGCAAAGCTGTGTCGGAGTTATTCATGATCGCAGGCCAGCATGATGAATTGATCATACTCACGCCCAGCTCCCATGCTGAAGCTACTGTGGCTCGTTTGCGCCAATTTGCGATTGCCCATCAACTGCGCATTGGCATCGTCGATAGCCTGTCGGTTTACGCGGTCTATGGCAGTGCTACGTTTGCTTGTTTGGATCAATTCTCTTTGCCTGATTTTACTTCGGCTGAAACCGAACCGGCCTGGTTATCATGCAGCCGCAAGCAGGATGACGATCTCTATGCCCTGCACATGCACAGCAATCCGCAACACTGCTGGCTGATCGGCGAGGCAAAACAGATTGAGCCGCACATCTCCGATCCGAATCTCTCCAATCAATACCAGCTTCTTGATACTGAACTGGAAGCCTTGCGTATTCTGTATGGACTGCCCGTGTTCGGCATCGAATGGAATGAGCGTATGCATCCGCTCAATGCCAACCTTGTTGAACTCGATGGTGTCGATTTCAACAAGGGCTGTTATGTCGGCCAGGAGGTGACCAGCCGCATGCACTGGCGCGGCGGCATCAAAAAGAAACTCTATCGGGTGAAACTTGCAGAATCTCCCACCGAGCTACCCTGTGCCATTCGCAGCAGCGTCAAAATCGGCGAACTATTATCTGCAGCTCGCGATGATCAAGATCAATATATTGGAATTGCGTTGTTACCGATTGAGACTGTCGAATCTCTCGAAGCTTCCGAAACAGCCGAAACAGCCGAAACAGCCGAATCAAACAGCAGCTTAACAATCGAGCCCAATAACAAACTCACCATTCTGGAGGCTTGTCATGCCTGATGTATTTATCTGGTACCATGCCGATGAACAGCGCGAAGATGCATTATTAAACTGGCTGGACCTGGTGCATGATCAAGCCGATGTGCGCGGTAAATTATTCATTCGCAAAGATAGCGATGGAGATCAAAGTAAAACCACCTTCATGGAAACGTATAACAATATATCGACGGCCAGCATCAATCGCATTGAAAAACTGGCCTCAAATCAAAACCTGTTCAACGGTATTCACAGACAATGTGAACGCTTTGTTGAGATCACATCGGGGGAATAAACCCTACAAATAAGCCTACAAGCTAAACACGCTGCGTTTGTTTATTTAACTTGGCCGCACGCAGCCAACATTCGGCATCCTGATCCGGCAAGCTGGACAAACGCCACGACCAATTGTTTTCCAGTGTACCCGGCGTATTGAATTTCGCTTCTGTGCCCAAAGCCAATAAATCCTGCATCGGGATCACCGCCAGCTCAGCAGCCGATGCCAGAGCCGATTCAATCAATGCCCAGGGCATATCATCGGCTGTTGCATCAAGCTCCCGCAGGACATTGTTGCGCACATGTTCATCACTGCATGCAAACCAGCCCATGGTGGTGTCATTGTCATGGGTGCCGGTATAAACCACAGCATCCCGTCCAAAACTATCCGGCAAATAGGGGTTATCAGCATTACCATCAAAAGCAAACTGCAGAATTTTCATACCCGGCAAGTGAAAATCTTCGCGTAACTTGGTAACTGCATCGGTAATGATGCCGAGGTCTTCGGCAATCAATGGCAGTTCACCCAATTCATCTTGCAGGGTTTGCAACATGGCTTCACCGGGCGCTGGCCGCCATTCACCGATAATACCGTCTTCACTCTCACCCGGAATCGCCCAAAAAGCTTCCAAAGCACGAAAGTGATCAATGCGCAGCATGTGCATCATTTCCAATTGGCGCGCCACACGGCGTACCCACCAGCTGAAACCATCAGCCTGCATTTTCTCCCACTGGTATAAGGGATTACCCCAGCGCTGACCTGTTTCAGAGAAATAATCCGGTGGCACCCCTGCCACATCCTGGCACAGACCCTTGGCATTGACCGTGAAATATTCACGACCAGCCCACACATCGGATGAATCATGCGCCACATAAATGGGCAAATCACCAAACATCTGTACACCCTTAGACTCAGCATAGGCTTTCACAGCATGCCATTGCTGATCAAACAAAAACTGCTCGAAGATAACCTGTCGAATCAAATCCGCATGTTCTAAGCGTGCCTGATCCAATGCCTCTGCATCCCGATCCCGCAAACCCTCCGACCACTGCCACCAGGCATGATCAACCAGTGCCGCTTTTAATGCCGCGAACAAAGCATAATCATGCAGCCAATAAGCTTGCTTTGTCTGAAAACGCTCAACTTCTTTTTTAAGCGCAGGCTTACCTTCAACATCATGCCAAAACCGCTGTGCAGCGTTTGAACGCAATACTTTATGTTGCTCGGCAGAACAATCCTCGCCCCAAACACCGGCATCGAGCCAGCCTTGTGCCACACAATCACGCAAATCCAGCAGCTCCGGATTACCCGCAAAGCTGGATAAGGATTCATACGGTGAGCCATGACCATGCGTAGGCCCTAATGGTAAAAATTGCCAAACCGTAAAGCCCGCACTGGCCAAATCATCGATAAAGGTTTTCGCTTCTGCGCCCAATACACCTTTATGAAAAGGACCGGGCAATGACGTGATATGTAACAACACCGCCGATCTGCGGCGATCAATCCAGCCACTCACGAATCGCCACCGCCACGACGCATGGTGCCACCACCTTCGGCATCACCACCACCCCTGGAAATATCTTCATCAAGCGAAATCGGTGCAACACAGCCCAACAATTGATACAGCTTCTTCAAATGCAAACGATACAATCGATCGAAATCACGTACCGCAGCACCGGGATTATAATCACCGAACCACCAGCACCAGTCGGAACCTTCACAGATTCGCAGCTGCTCTTCCGCATCAGCCTTCTGTTGTGGTTCAAGCGACTCGGCATGTTTATCAAATGCGTGTTTGGCTTCAATCAACAGTTCCCAGGCACGTGTTTTGGCACGATCACCAATCCATGTCGATAGATTGCCATACACCCACGAACCCGGTGTTAACTTGTTGAGTTTTTCCGTCGCAGGTGTCTTATCCAGATAATCACTGAAGGTCGTCAGCTTATAATCTTCATGTTCTATAATCGATTGATACAGCTTGGTCAAAAAGGGTAAGGCATTTTCATGGTAATGTTCCCAGGCATTTTCACCATCCATAATGATGGCCACGACAGGTGCATCCATACCCTGCGTACGATGATGAATGCCCGCCAGTTCATGCATGAAATTATTGATCGCATCGGTACAATCCCAGCGCGAATATTCAAAACCCAACAAATCCGACAACCGATCATCACGGAAGAAACACGTAATCTCCTGTTTCCCCTCACCCACCAGCCACGGATGATACAAATCACGATTCCCCTGCTGTTCACGCAAATTAAATTTCAACGAATGATGCAATACCGATTCACCTGTAGCACACCACTGGAAGCCGGACTCACCCAGCAAGGCCAACGTATCTTCCGACACCGCCCCTTCAGCCGGCCAGCAACCGGCAGGTGCTGAGCCAAAACGCTCCGCATGATGGCTGCGTGCCAAATCAATATGATCCTGTGCCCGCTCGCGTCCACCCGGATAAGGTTCATCGGGCAATATGGCATCAGCGACGGTTTCCCGCGCAGTATTAAAGTCCAGCATGAGGGGGATAATGGGGTGGGCATAAGGCGTGGTGGTTAATTCCAGTTTGCCTGATTTCACCAAGCGCCGATGCATGCTGGGGATTTCAGCCAGCAAGGATGCAATCAAGGTTAGTAAATCACGGCGATCCTGATAGGTGAAACCTTTGGCTTTTTCGATCAATCGGCGTGCAACAAAATTGCGCTGACGCACCGTTTCACCCAGCCAGGCCAAATGGTACCAGGTCACCAGATCAGAATAAAAACTCTCACCCAGATATTCCACCACATCATGTTTTTTGGCATGTTCTGCCAGATTCCACAATTGCGAAAATGCATCATAACGATGCAGATTACGCTCATGATTCAGGCGAAAACACGATTCCAGCAAATAAGCATGATCCTGTTTTTTCAACTGACCCGGCTTGTGCGCCAAGGCGGCCAACAATGGGTCATTCAGTTCATTTTGTGTGCCATTGAGATAGGCACGCATCTGTTCGGCATAATCTTCAATTTGAGTCACCAACGATGGTACATAGTTAATCACCGCTTTGGCACCGGGCAATTGCGATAATATCTCAGCCATATCTGTGTAATCTTTCATGGCATGCAAATACACCCACGGCAGGTGATAACGACCTGTATCAGCTTCGCGATAAAACGGCTGATGCATATGCCAATAAAAAATAACAGATAATGGTTGACTCATGATGATTCCTCGTTTGTGTAACAATTCAGCTTAGCACTGAACAGCGACTTCTTTTTTCAACTCTTCCTTACAATTACTCCAAACACAAATGCTCAGGGCTGCATAAGCAGCCCTGAGCATCAGTCATGCCAATCATGACAGCGTAATTATAGTTCGTGCAAATTCTGACCCAGCATTTCCGGTGTCACCAGCACAACACCGCCTTCAGACACATAAAAACGCTCAGCATCTGCTTTCGGATCTTCACCAATCACCGTGCCTTCAGGGATAATTGTACCCTTATCAATCACACAGCGTTTGAGGCGACAACTCTGATTGACTTCAACATCCGGTAAAATTACCGCATCTTCCACCGTTGAATAGGAATGCACACGCACATTGGAAAACAACACCGAATGACGCACTGTCGCACCGGTGATCAAACAACCACCAGAAATTAACGAATCCACTGCCATGCCGCGTCGCTCTTTGCTATCAAAGGCAAATTTCGCAGGTGGTAGTTGATCCTGATTGGTCCAGATCGGCCAATTCTGATCATACAAATTCAGATCCGGCTCAATTTCAGCCAGATTGATATTGGCCTCCCAATAGGAATCAATCGTACCCACATCTTTCCAATAGCCCGAAGCACTGGTATTGCCTTCGAGGAACGGGAAAGCGAATGCATTGGCATTCTCAATCGCATGTGGAATCAAATCATGACCAAAATCATGGCTTGATGATTTATCATTCGCATCTTCAAGCAAACGCTCACGCAAATACTGCGCACTGAATACATAAATACCCATCGATGCCAGCGATTGACTATCGTCACCGGGCATGGATTTTGGTTCATCCGGCTTCTCAGCGAATTCCACAATGCGTGATTCATCATTGATCGCCATCACCCCAAATGCCTTGGCTTCTTCCAATGGCACAGGAATACAACCGACTGTGATATCCGCACCCTTGGCCACATGAGCCGCAATCATTTTACCATAATCCATTTTATAGATATGATCACCTGCCAGCACAATCACATATTCAGGATTGTAATGGCGAATAATATCCAGATTCTGATATACCGCATCGGCAGTGCCCACATACCAGCCTTCACCCATACGTTGTTGCGCAGGCAGCACTTCAACAAACTCACCAAACTGACCGGACATGAATGACCAGCCGCGTTGCAGATGACGTTGTAAGGAATGCGACTTGTATTGGGTGATCACTGAAATACGGCGAATGCCGGAATTGATGCAATTGGACATAGGGAAATCAATAATTCTAAACTTGCCACCGAACGGTACGGCGGGTTTGGCTCGCCAGTCGGTCAAAGCTTTTAAACGCGACCCTCGGCCTCCAGCCAAAACCAGTGCTACGGTATTGGCTGTCATTGTACTGATATTGCGTTCCATTTGCGGACTCATGCGTTCCTCCCCCTTGTTATATTCAAAATTCAAACCTAAACCTTATTAGCGAACCACTTTCCAATCAGCATCAGTAAAATTCAACCCAAACGTGATCAAGCGTGAGGCGCATCATAACAGTTAAAAAAAAATTTCGCTATGTGGTTTTAAAGATAAATTCCGCTAGTATGGCGACTCTTAGAGAGGGGAACTCATGCTGAAACAGATTATTTCTACCAAGCCAATGAGCGGACAGCGGCCTGGCACATCAGGCCTGCGTAAAAAAGTAAAAGTTTTTCAACAGCCACATTATTTGGCCAACTTTGTACAAGCTGTATTTGATTCAATTGGTGATTTTGCTGGCCAAACACTGGTTGTTGGTGGTGATGGCCGCTTTTATAACCGCGAGGCCATTCAGATTATTATCAAAATGGCGGCCGCGAATGGATTTGCTAAAGTATTGGTCGGACAAGCTGGCATCCTCTCCACCCCGGCCGCATCATGTGTGATTCGCAAATATGGTGCTTACGGCGGCCTGATTTTATCAGCCAGTCACAACCCGGCCGGCCCTGATGAAGATTTCGGCATCAAGTACAATATCGGCAACGGTGGCCCTGCCCCGGAAGCAGTCACCGAAGCCATTTTTAATCGTACGCTCGATATCGACCAATATCTTATCTCGGATTGCAGTGATGCTGATCTCGATCAGATCGGCAGCTTTGAATTGGCTGGCATGCAGGTGGAAGTCATTGATGCAGTCGCAGACTATGCTGCCCTGATGCAAGAGCTGTTTGATTTTGATGCCATTCGAAACTTACTGTCTGGCGATTCATCATTTGGTGAATTTCGCATGGTATTTGATGCCATGCATGCGGTCACCGGCCCTTATGCCACAGCCATTATCGAAGGCATGCTCAACGCCCCTGCAGGCACCGTCATCAACGGCGAACCCAAAGAAGATTTCGGTGGCGGTCACCCCGATCCAAACCTGACCTATGCGCATGAGCTGGTGGATATTCTCTATGGTGAAAATGCACCTGAATTTGGTGCGGCATCCGATGGTGATGGTGATCGCAATATGATTCTCGGCAATCATTTCTTTGTTACCCCGAGTGATTCGCTGGCGATCATGGCTGCCAATGCCACCTTGGTACCAGCCTATAAAGATGGCATCGCAGGTGTGGCGCGCTCCATGCCCACATCGGCCGCAGCCGATAAAGTGGCTGATGCCCTTGGCCTGAGTTGTTATGAAACACCGACCGGTTGGAAGTTCTTTGGTAATTTAATGGATGCTGGCCGTGTTACCCTGTGCGGTGAAGAATCCTTCGGCACAGGCTCTGATCATGTGCGTGAAAAAGATGGCTTATGGGCAGTGCTATTCTGGCTCAATATTCTGGCTGTACGTCAGCAACCTGTTGCTACCATTCTCAGCGAACATTGGCAGAAATACGGCCGCAATTATTATTCACGCCATGATTATGAAGGTGTTGATTCAGCTGCGGCCACACAAGTATTGCAAAATGTGCGCGATCAATTTGATAGCTTGCCCGGCACAACACTTGCAGGCCGTCGCATCAAAAGCTGCGATGATTTCTCTTATACCGATCCTATTGATGGTAGTATCAGTCAAAATCAAGGTGTG
>JAUZQK010000022.1 GCA_030951025.1 Mariprofundus sp.
GGGGAACCTGTGTCGCCTTCTGAGAGACGAAATTTTTCAATAACTGTGTTTTTTTCTTCCAGCGCCAAAGACATGTACGTTCTTCCTCTTAGTTTACTCTTTCCTGTTTATAGGGCGGCGAACCATAGCGACACCCCAAGCTGCATGCAAATATTTATTATGCAGGCATCAGCATTAGTGCTTTCGCGGGCCGGGTAAAGCTGTATCTGCCCATTCGGTGATCTTTACCTGTTGAATAAATACAGGCATCACAGGTACATTTTTCATGCCGTTGCGTTGCCCTGTTTGTACTGCTTCAATCTGGCGTACGACATTCATACCATGGGTAACTCGGCCAAATACGGCATAACCCCATTCACCATCTGATTTGCCGCGATGATTGAGAAATGAATTGGTGCTTGTATTGATAAAGAATTGGTTGCTGGCTGAGTGCGGGCTGGATGTGCGTGCCATGGCAATCGTGCCTACGTTATTGGGTAAGCCATTGTCGGCTTCATTGATGATGGGGGAGAAGGTTGATTTTTTGTTCATGTCTTGATCGTAACCACCACCCTGAATCATGAAGTTGGGCATGACCCGGTGAAAGATTGTGCCATCATACAGGCCTTGTTTTGCATAACGCAGAAAATTGGCAACGCTCTTTGGTGCTTTGTCCTGATAGAGTTCCAATTCGATGGTGCCTAATGTTGTGATCATTTTCACCTGTACTTGTCCGGCCAGGGCGGTTGGTATGGATTGTAATAATAGTGCGCTTACAAGCGCTGATAATATAAAAAAACGTTTCATTTTGATCTCCAGATGTTTTGTTTTCATGTGTGGTGCATCGTTGGCTATTGTTTTACTGCCAGTTTTCCTACAACAGCAGCACCGACTGAATCACCAAATACATTGATGGTGGTACGGCAGCGATCTAAAAACCAATCAATCGCCAGAATCAGGCCAATGCCTTCCAGTGGTAAGCCGACAGCTTCAAGTACAATCACCATGGTGACTAGGCCTGCTTCAGGAATGCCGGCTGCACCAATGGCGGCCATAGTGGCGGTGACCAGCACCAGCATTTGTTGGCCGAAACTTAAATCAATACCATAGGCTTGGGCAATGAATAAAACAGCCACAGCTTCATACAGGGCAGTGCCATCCATGTTGATGGTGGCACCGAGCGGCAATACAAAACGACGGGCTTTTTCATCCACACCGGCGGCTTTTACCCCCTCAAGCGTCAAGGGCAATGTGGCACTTGATGAGGCGGTAGAGAATGCTGTCATCAGAGCTGTGCCCATGTGTTGCAGATAATCCATGATCGAACGGCGCGCTAGCAGCACCAGTAATGCAGATAGTACAACGGCGTGGGTGAGTAGACCTGAGATGACGGCTAGCGCATATTTGGCCAAGCCTGCCAGTTGGGCGAAAAACGCTTCACCGCCACCAGCGGAACCAAGCTTGGAAGCTATCAGCGCGAATACACCAATGGGCGCGAAAATCATGATCCATCCGACCATTTTCATCATGGCTTCGTTCAAACCCTCGAAAAAAGCGATTACCGGCTTGCCTGTTTCACCGAGTGTGGTGAGGGCAGCAGCAAACAGGATGCAGAATACAATAATCGGCAAGAGTTTCATGTTGGCTGCGGCATCAATGATGTTGGGGTGTACGAGAGACAGAATTAAATCTGTAACGCTGACATCGCCAATTTCAGGTTTGGCTGTTGTCGCACTCGAGGCAAAATCAACACCAACGCCGGGTTGCCACAGATTGGCCATGAGTAGGCCAATCGATACAGCAATCAGCGTGGTGCAAGCATAATACGAGATAGCAAAGCCGCCCATGCGACCGAGTTTGCGTATATCGCCCAGGCCGGCTACACCGGTAATGATGCTGGCTGCAACCAGGGGCACAATCAGCATTTTCAGTGCAGTAAGAAACAATTCACCCAGCCATGCCACTGCCATCATGGTTTCGCCCCAGATAAAACCAGACAGACCACCAGCAATAATGGCGAAAATCATGGCGATTAATAATTTCTTTTCACCGCTTGCTTGCATGATTGTATCTCCTGCGATTGTTCTGCGGCGTATTTAACCACATCAAATCGTCAGATCAAAGACTCTCTGATTTAATATGGCGGCAATGCAATCAGGTTTAAGGCTTCTGATCAGATTAAACAGGGTTTGCCGGAGAGTCTGTTATAATCAGTCTCCTTGCGTGATTGGCATAGGACTTGCCTATACTACGCTAACCCAAGCGTGGGGTCGTAAGCGGGGTTGCTGGAAAGAGCTTGCTGGTAAGGGTTTGTTGGTAAGGAATTGTTGGTAATGCAAGGGTTACGCGGGGGAGAGAATATGAAATTGCATCATAATCAGCGTCAATATAGCCGTTCTAAAGTAGCTATTGCTGCCACATTGACACCGGAAAAGGGAAAGGCCTTTGCTGTGGAAGTCGTGGATTTGAGTATGAGCGGTATATTTGTGCATACAGATCAAACTTTAGCGCCGAATAGTCAATGTCAGGTCAGTATTTTATTGGGGCATTATCAACATGAACTGCCCATTCTTGCAGATGCTGTTGTGGTACGCTCGATCGATGATGGCATCGCGTTGTGTTTTAAATCGGTGAAACTGGAGAGTTTCACATCGATGCAGCATGTTATTGTAGAGCATGCCGATGATCCCAAACAGGCGGCGGTGGAGTGCTCATCGCACGGGGGGTTTATTTTTACACCGTGATGTTGCACTGTCATATTCCCAGAATTTACGTTTGGCATATTTTTTGCTGTCCGCCTAGATATGGATAGACGCGAAATAATGGGTGGAATGGGTCAAAAGCCGGGATTAGAGACTGTGATGGTGATCGATGATGATCCGATGGCACGGATGATCATGGTTGAATCATTGCATGAGGCTGGTTTCAATGTGATTGAAGCCAGTGATGGCCATGAGGGTTTGGCCTTGTTCAATGAATATAAACCGCAGCTGGTCCTGGTTGATTTGCAAATGCCGGGCATGGATGGATACACCTTTTGTAAAAGTTTACGTGCTATTCCAGACGGTCAGGATATTCCAATTGTTGTTGTGACAGGCATGAACGATGTGGATTCCATTGAGCGGGCATACGATTGTGGTGCGACTGACTTTATCAGCAAGCCGATCAAGTGGGTGATTTTCAGGCACCGTATCCAATATATTCTACGCTCCAGCAAAATGATGTTGTCAGCTCAGCAGAACTCCAATCTGTTGGCTGAAGCGCAGCGCGTGGCCAAGTTGGGTAACTGGACTTGGGATATGGAAAACGAAGAACTGTTTGTATCTGAAGAAAGTTATCGTATTTTTGGTGTGCCGCGTGTGGCGCCAAGTGTTTTTCATAAACTATTGCTGGGCTCGGTGCATGCGGATGATAAAAAGGCTTTCGATATGGCGCTGCAAAAGGCTGTTGATGGAGAGACTACCGATATTTCATTTAAAGCCTGTTTACCCAATGGACAGGAAAAAACCATATTGATGCATCTCGATAGCAGTTCTGAGCAAGCTAGCTCAAACTATCGTGTTTTTGGTACAATCCAGGATATCAGTGAGCAGCGCCGGGCAGAAGAATCGATCCGGCAGTTAGCTTATTATGATAGCATTACAGGCCTGCCCAATCGGGATTTATTCAAGGAACATTTGAGCATGGCCTTGCATCATGCCGGCCGCAACAATGAAAAGCTTGCTGTGATGTTCCTCGATCTGGATAAGTTTAAACGTGTGAATGACAGCCTGGGTCATGAGGCTGGCGACAAGCTATTGAAAACTATTTCGGAGCGTTTGCAGGATAGTGTGCGTGCATCCGATGTGGCAGCTAGAGATGTTGGTGAAATGGGTGCTTCTCTGGCGCGTTTGGGTGGTGACGAATTTACCGTCATGTTGAGCGGCTTGCATGATATTAAACATGTAGAATTGGTTGCTCGACGTATTCTTGATCGCATTAGCGAGCCTATGATGTTGTCCGGCAATCGTGTGACCGTAAGTTCCAGCATTGGCATCGCTATTTTTCCTGAAGATGGTGAAGATATTAGCAGTTTATTAAAAAATGCCGATGCCGCCATGTATGAGGTGAAATCCAAGGGTCGCAATGGTATATGTTTTTATGATGATGCCATGCGCAAACAAAGTCATCACAGGGTGCAGTTGGAAAGTGAGTTGCATGAAGCGATTGAACAGGATCAGCTCACACTATTCTATCAACCCAAAGTGGATGCGCAGACTTGCGAGGTGCTGGGCTTTGAAGCGTTGATTCGGTGGATTCATCCAGAGCGCGGCATGATTTCTCCGATGGACTTTATTCCTGTGGCTGAAGAATCAGGTTTAATTATACCGGTGGGGAAATGGGTGATTAAAGAGGCTTGCCGTCAACATCAGCGTTGGCGCGCTTTGGGCAAAGCGGCGGTTAGTATATCGGTGAATCTATCTGCCCATCAGTTTGCAGATGAACATTTATTGACAGCGATTCGGGATATTTTAAAAGAGACGGACATGTCGGCGCAATTTTTGGAATTTGAAATTACTGAAACAGTGTTGATGCAAGATGCTGATAAAGCGCTGGCTATTCTCAATGCAATGAAAGATATGGGGTTAAAGGTATCGATAGATGATTTTGGTACCGGCTATTCGAGCATCAGTTATCTCAAACATTTCCCGGCTGATGTGTTGAAAGTCGATCGTGCTTTTGTCAAAGATCTGCCGGATGATGAACAGGATGCGACCATTACCAATGCCATTATCCTGTTGGCCAAAGCCTTGAACCTTGGCATTGTCGCTGAGGGTGTGGAGACCAAAGCGCAATTGCAATGGTTGCGTGATAAGGAATGTGATCAGATTCAGGGTTATTTATTCAGCCCCCCGGTTCCCGCTGAAAAGGCTGTGACTATGCTGGGGCAAGTTATTCACATCGATTAAGTTAATAATATGCACCGGCTAGAACATATTCAGTTTGATTTGGATGAGCCGTCCAAACAATCTGACATTCAGGCGGCGGTCGATGATAGGCTGTATGATGAGCTGATACGCCGTGCAATGGCCGGTAATATTGCTTATATCGTACTTTATTGTTGGGTTTTATATGCCACCAGTTTACTCGATTATGATTTTGAAATAACACTATTGTCGGGCATTGTGATTGGGCTGGCATCTATTGCGCGTGCTACGACGGGTCTAGCGTGGAGCAGCGCGTTGATGTCCCCAGTGTTTAGGGTAAGGCTATTCAATGTCTGCACCTTGCTTGTGGCAATGACATGGTCGGCTTTGGCGATCAGTGTGGTTATCTTTACGCTCGATGGCGCTGTTTTGCATCAGGATGTATTGATGATGGCGCTGTTATTGTTCTCGATCGCGGGTGGTGCGGTCAATGTGCTGGCCATGTCACCTGGATTGTTGCAACGCTTTTTACTCATTATGTTGCTGCCATTGCTGTGTGGTTTGTTTCTCATTGCCACACATACGGCGCTGGCTCTGGCTATCTTGTTGCTGTGTGGTTTGTTGTTCAGTTTGGATGTGGGTAAACGTATTCATCGTGATTATTGCCATCATCTCGAACATGAAATTGCGCTGGAACGTCAAACTGAAATACTTAAAAAAACCAAGGACATTGCCTTGGATGCAGTGCGTTCAAAATCTGCTTTTCTGGCCAATATGAGCCATGAAATCCGTACTCCGATGAATGGTGTGCTTGGCATGAGTAATTTATTGCTCGGTACACAATTAAACCATAAACAATATGGTTTTGTGCAGGCGATTAAACGATCAGGTGATTCGCTATTATTGATCATTAACGACATTCTGGATTTCTCAAAGATTGAAGCAGGGAAACTGGAATTGGAGAATAAGCCCTTTTGTTTGCGCACTGTGGTTGAAGATGTGGCGGAAATATTATCCGAACAGGCGGTGAATAAAGGTGTTGAAATGATTGTTGATTTGCCTTTGAATTTACCCAATAAACTATTGGGTGATGAAGGGCGCTTACGTCAGATACTCATCAACCTGGCGGGTAATGCGGTGAAGTTTACGCTCCATGGTGAAGTGCTGATTGAGTTGCAGACATCAGCGAATGATGCTGCTGATCAGATGAGGCTGTGTTTCAATATCCACGATACTGGCATTGGCATTGAATCGGGAAAATTAGAAACTATATTCAGTGCATTTACCCAGTCGGATACATCAACCACACGCCAATTTGGTGGTACAGGGTTGGGGCTGGCTATTTGTGAACAGCTGGTGACTATCATGGGTGGCGAGATCACGGTGCAGAGCGAACTTGGCATTGGTTCGGTGTTTAGCTTTAGCCTTGTATTGTCGGTTGCGGATGCAGATAGCGATGCAACAATCTTGCATGATTCGCTCAAAGGTATGCGTGCACTGCTTGTGGATGATAACGAGACGGCCAGCAAAAGCATGCAGCGGCAGCTTCAGGCATGGGGTTTGATCAGTGATGCCCTGGTGCTCGCCAATGATGTGTTGCCCAGGCTGAGTCAGGGGCTTGCCGATGGTGATGCTTATGATGTGGTCTTGATTGATATGCATATGCCGGATAGACCGGCATCTGAATTGCATGGCTTGCAATTGTGTGAAGCGATTCGAGCCGATGGGCGCTTTGTTAAACTGGCTATCATGATATTGATGTCGGCAGGTCTGGATGAAGAAAAGGTGTTGGCATTTGGTGCAGGCATTGATGCCTGTGTCAGAAAACCGATCAGGCGTGCAGGGTTTTATCAGGCACTATGCCATGCTAAAGGCAAAACAGGAGCAGTTCAGCAGTTGCAACATATTCGCGTTCAGGCGGCTGAGGCTGAGGTGTTTGATGCCTGTGTATTGTTGGCAGAAGATAATGAAGTAAACCAAACGGTGGCCAAAACCCTGTTGCAGGAATTTGGCTGCAATGTACGCATAGCCATGGATGGGCGTGAAGCGATTCATGCTTATCTGCATGGTGGTATTGATTTGATTTTAATGGATTGCCAGATGCCGGTGCTCGATGGTTATGATGCCAGCAAACGGATTCGGCAGCTGGAACAAGAGGCGGCTGATTATCGTGATGACAAGCTGCCGATTATTGCTTTAACGGCCCATGCCATGCGCGGTGACCGGGAGGTGTGTTTAAAGGCCGGTATGGATGATTATTTAAGCAAACCATTCAGTCGGGAACAGTTGTTAAATATGCTGCATTTACATTTACCTGATCATTGCAAACAGGTGGAGTTTTCAGCCGCTCCCCCGACCAGAAAACATGGGCAAAAAACAGATGAGCGGGAAAGCATGCTGCTTGATGCAGCAGTGCTTAAACTATTGCCGGGCGGGTCGGCGATGCTTGAAAAAATATTGAAGATGTTTTTAACCAGTCTAGCAGAACTGATGGCCGCAATGCAGAACGGTATCGAGCAGCATGATGCTGATCAGGTCAAGCATGCCTCACACACCTTGAAGTCCAGCAGTGCGATGATTGGTGCACAGTCTTTATCTGAGCTGTGCCAGCAAATTGAAACGGTGAGCAGCGAGGCTGAACTGGCTGGTGTGGACTGCATGGTGCAAGAAGCAGCCAAGCTTGCGCAACGGCTTGACGTTAAAATCCGCAGTAAGTATCTGGATAGTTAAGCCGGGCTATGCATGCATAGCCCGGCTTAACATTGGTTTGGGTTTTGAGTAGGTGGTGCTATTTAATAGCGTTGCAGAGAATCATCGACCTCATCAATCCAGCCTAAAATACCACCGGCAACATTTTTAATGTCAGTATAACCTTTTGATTGCAGGAATTCGACGGCTTGGGCAGAGCGCCCACCGAGCTTGCAATGCACCACCACAGAGCGATCAGCGGGGATTTCGTTGTATCTTTCTGCAACTTGTCCCAGCGGTATTTTATGCGTGCCCTCAATGGCGCAAATGGCAATCTCATGCGGTTCACGCACATCGAGCACATACAGTTCTGGATTGTTCTCCATCATGTCATTCAATTGGCTCGGGGTAATATCATAATCAGCCATGGTTGTTTCCTCCTCGGTTGTTTCAGTTGGCGGCAAACCGCAAAATTGTGCATATTCGCTTACATCACCAATGCTCGGGTGATCACCACAGGCCGGACAGGCCGGATCGTGGCGTAGTTTTACTTCGCGAAATTTCATGGCCATGGCATCGTAGAGCAATAAACGCCCGCTCAAACTGCAGCCTTGCCCCAGAATAATTTTCACCGCTTCAGTGGCTTGAATGACACCAATCACGCCGGGCAACACACCCAATACACCACCTTCAGCGCAGGATGGCACTAGCCCCGGTGGTGGTGGTTCGGGATACAGGCAGCGATAACATGGCCCCCGTTTATTTTGTGAGACGTAATTGAATACGGTTGCCTGCCCTTCAAACTGAAAGATGGAAGCATAAATCAATGGCTTGTCTTCCAGCACACAGGCATCGTTGACCAGATAACGGGTGGGAAAATTGTCTGTACCGTCGACGACGAGATCATATTGGCTGATGATGTCGCGGGCATTATCGAGTTTGATACCTTCACCATGTAGATTAACCTGCAAATAGGGATTGATGCCGATCAACGTATCGCGTGCAGACTCGACTTTGGGGCGGCCAATATCGGCGGTTGAGTGGGCAATCTGGCGTTGTAAATTAGAATCATCCACTACATCAAAATCAACCAAACCAATGGTGCCGACACCTGCGGCAGATAAATAAAGTGAAATCGGACTGCCCAAACCACCTGTGCCAATGCATAATACCTTGGCTTGTTTGAGTTTCTCCTGGCCGCTAAGGCCAACTTGCGGCAAAATAATATGCCGATTAAAGCGTGCCAGCTCTGCGGCACTTAAAATATCAGACATGAGCTGCTCCTAGGTTTGCTGTATTACCATGCAAACGTAAATAATACGGAAAAATCGTACTACAATCGAGCCCTGCACAAAAGCCTTATTGATGTAGGTGTTCATGATGATGTACCTCGGTGCAGGGCACATGATAGTCTTGCGCTGCTGGCTGAGTGCGCTCGTACGTGCAGGCCAATGGATAGATTGAATAGATTTGAAGATTTGAATAGATTAATTGGATGGGTGGATATGAGTCAGGACGAATTGAACAATGCACAACAGGCGAGTAACTCTCCGCCACAGCGCTGGCATCAGCTGATTAACCTCAAGCTGGCCGCACTGGGTCAGCCGACCTGTCACTTGGATAATGGTGATTATTCTTATCTGACGATTGCCGATAGCCTGCTTAAACGTTATGCGCGCCAACGCCGCCAGTTATCGGCCTACCGTTGCCCTGCCGATCAGCGCATTCAAAATTTCCTCAATGACTATTTGAGTGAACATGGTGTTGATCAACGTATCGAACTGCCCGGCACCAATTTGATTGTTGATAAACCGGGCATGGCACGTGAAATGTCGCTACCGTTGAATGGTACACACTATCATTCTGAACTGGTTGATTCGTATCGTCTGCTGCAAGGCGTATTGCACAATCCTAAAAATGATCGGCGCACCACCAAGGGTGTGTTTCACATTGCTGCCGGTGGACTGCCTGTGCCAGCCGATAAACTTGAAGTGCCTGTTGCTGTGTTCGGGGCACTGTTGCAAGCAGCACTTGATCCGCCATCGGCATTGCTTGAGTTGCCGGCCACCAGTGATGAGCCGGTAGCAGCAGAGTTATGGGTATCGTTGTTGCTGCGGCCAACGGTGCAGCCGGAGGTGGCAGGGGTGTTACCAGCCAAGAGTCTTGAAGTGCGCATGTTTGCACCTGGCAGTTTGGTCTCGAACCTGGACTTTGTGGAATCAATTTTCGGTAATGCCGGTGATCCGTATTTGATTGAAAATGATGCGGCTCTCGACACTCAACATTGGACGGGCCATAGCGGTTGCATCATTTTGGCTCCGCATTTGATTCAGCTGAACAAAAAAGAACTGGGTTTACCGCATTATGATGATGCCAGCGATCGGATGCGCCGTGATGGCATGTGCTGGCAGGATGAGCATGAATTGTATAATGATGGCAAGGCATTCAAGTTGGTTTGTCGTGATCAGCGTGGTGTGATTGTCACGATTATTGCAGATAACTATTTTGGTTATTCCAAGAAAGAGATCAAATCGCAGATTAGTTATTCGGCCAATCTATTTGGTGGTTGTGAGGAGGAACATGCCGGCGGTGCCTTGGCTTTTCCACGTTACAATCTGGGTGAAGTGTATATTCCACGCGATAGCGATATGCAGGATAACCATACGTTTTCAGATCTGTGCCATGCTTTGGGCGATTGCATTGAAATCAAAGCGGCGGGTTATGCGGTTGATCAACGTTATGACGAGATTATTTACCTGCCTGAAGATGCGGCCATTAATCTGCATGATATGCAGGTCAGCTGGAAAATGAATGCAGAGGCCTCGGGGGCAGAGGGTTCAGGAGCAGAGGGCTCAAAAACAGGGCGGTCCGTGATCAAACTGCTGGCCGAGCATGTGTTTATTTACCCCAGCGGTTTCAGGGTGCATATGCAGCGCCATGCCCATTCGCCGAGCTGGAAACTGATTGGTACCTTGAGCGAAGGTACATTCTGTCATAAACCATGCACGGTTTCCGGTGGTGGTAAATCAGAAATCTCCAAATCCATTGCCGGTGCAATCATTTCAGGGCCGACCTATGTGGAAGATTATGAGCAGGATTTAAAACAGGTGAGGGCAATTTTTGAACGTGATTATTCGGATCGCTTCCGCGCTGGGCAAGTTCAGGAAGCCGATGAACGCAGCCTGCTGAGCCGGGAACGTAGTCTGGGTTCGGTGATTAAGTTGCTGACAGCTTCAGAGAATGATTATAGCGCTGACTACAATGCCTGGTTGAATGCAGTGCCACATCATATCTTGGCACTGGTGTTTATGATTAAACATTATTACAGAACGGCATGGGGTAGGGATTGGCATCAACATTTTTCTGTTGATACGGTGAATGGCAAACCCGGCCATGAGTTGAGATTCCGTGGACGTAAACTGATCACCAATTATTTGCGAGTGGGTTTCAGTCAGGATGGTTGTTGGCGTTTATTCAAGCTGCGGCAGGATTATATTGCATCGGATAAAATCCAGATGGAAGATGATATTACAGCCTCAACAGTGATTCCACGGCGCTATGTCACAGGGCTCAATGATGATTATGAACATGATTGCATTAAATTGCTGGATAACTGTGAACAGCGATTGTTTCAACGCCCCGATGAAGCGGTCAACCGTGGTGCAGACCTTCAGACCGAGCTGGATATGTCGTCGGGCGATCGTTTCATTTCCAATTTCGAGCCCTTGCAGCGCGACGATGCACAGGAACTGATGGATGATATTATGCATTTTGAAACATTCAGTCCACCGATGCAGTCGTTGATCAAAAACGCATCGAACATGCATCAAGGTCTATATTTTGTATCTTCAGCACATGCGCGCATGGTTGATGGTAAGCCGAGCTTGAATGTGCGTTATCTGCAAGATCGCCCTGATTTGACCGATCCGCGCTCCACTTACCTGGCTGAAACCAGTACACGTTTAAGGCGTGGGCTAGAGCCTGAACAGCCAGTACATTTTCCGGTGAATGCAGTGCTGACCGGTCGTCGAAATAATCCGGCCGAGCCGGGTATACGGCCATTGGCGGTGTATAATCCGATCCATTATCAGGAATTACCCGAATTGTTTATGGATTTCATTTGTAGTCTGACTGGCAAATCACCATCTACCACGGGGGCTGGCTCCGAAGGGGCTTTAACCAAAGGTCCGTTCAATGCCATCTCAGCTACGGCTGATCTGAACAATACCCTGGTGTCTTTTTTATTGTGTGGATACGATGGTTATTCGACAGCCGCCGGCTTTATTGGTGCTGAGCGACGCATTGATCACGATATCAGCATGTTAATTCCAGAGATATGGTGTCGTTTGCCAGCCAAGCTGCAGCGATCCGAAGAAATGATTCGCTTGGGTTATTTGAAACGGCTGGAGGATTTTGAATATCAGGGTAAAACTGTCCATGCCAGCAGACTTGGTTATCGTATCACCAAACGTTTTGTACGTGAGCATTTTGGCAAGCTGTTCGATACGCCGGTGGCTGTATTTGATAAAGCGATGTTAAAACCAGAAAGTCAGGATATGGAAGCCTTTGTCGATGGCATCAATAATATTTGTGAGGCCCATCAGCGTGTTGCACAGTCTTATTTTGAAGATGGTTCTGTCGATGATGCCTCACCACCACTGAAGGCTTTATTGCACATCATGGCTTACGGTCATTATCAAGGTCAAAGCCTGCATGATGTTTCGATTCGTGAGATGTTTACGCGTGATCATTTATTGCAGAGCGATTGGTATCAGCAGCGTTTGGCCATCAAGCAGAGCCGGGATACACAGCTCTGGTTACAGCATCGTGATTATCTCAATGTGCAGAAACAAGAGCTGGATGTGGATGAGTCTGATAGAGCCATCGATTTGGCCCAAGGCATTGATGAGGTCGATAACATGATCGCAAATATCACCAGCGATGCGTACCTGAAAGAGCTGCACGGCACGTTAGGAGCCGACTGGATACACCGTGGGGGCGATCAATAAGCAGCGCCCAGGTTTTAGCGCTGAGGGCTCTGCGCCCTCAGCGCTAAAAAACAGTATCACTCTCAGGCGGGAGACAAGTGTTCATAGATTTCGCGTACACCATCCGGCTCGCAGATTAACAGTGCATCACAGCCCGCCTGCAATGCAGCTTGTGCAGCAGCGGGTACATTTGCTCCCACGCCTTTCATGCATAGATCATCACTCCAGATATGGCCGAAGAAATTGATGCGATCGCGTAATACATGACGCACCCAAAAAGGCGATACGGTTGCCACTTCTGGAACTGTAGCGGTATAGCTGACGTGTGCTGTCATTACATGCTTTAAACCTTCAGCAATTAAGCTGGCAAAGGGTTCGGCTTCATCAAGTATCGTCGTTAATGGTGTATCGATTTCGGGCAGGCTCACGTGTGAATCGGAATTGGCGCGCCCGTGCCCAGGAAAATGTTTGCCGACCGCTTCAATGCCTCCATCGTGCAGGCCACGCAGGCATGCTGTCGCCAATGCTGTGATTTGTGAGATGTCCGAGCCATAAGAGCGTTGTCCGATAATGCCATGTCCCGCAGGGTGAAAGACATCCAGCACCGGTGCGCAATTGTGTGTGAAACCCAGTTCATGCAAGGCTTCAGCAATGCAAAAGCTATCCTGATATACCGCCTGGGTGGCTGTGCCTGCATTGCGTTGATACATCACGCCGTATTCGGCTGCATGTCGGCGTTGATTGAATGGCGACCATGGCATGCGATTGACGCGTCCACCTTCTTCATCAATGGCTGCCCAGGTGGCTTGTCCGCTATGTTGGCGCACTTCGGCCAGCAGGGCTTTGACTTGCGCCGGACTATCCACATTGCGGCCAAATAGAATGATGCCCAGCGGAGGTTGCTGTTTAAGCCAGTTGATTTCCTGGGCTGATAGAACCAGCCCTTGTAAGCCGATGATGAACTGCTGATGCATGCATACTCCCTATCCATGCTCTGAGTAGAATGCTCTTCATAGGGCGGTGAGATGGATCAGCGGCATAGTGAGCAGTGTGCAGCCAATCGGCTAGCTTTTATTGGCCTTGTGGGTGGGTGGCTGCTGCGTATCGTTGTCGAGCTCATTTGTTGTCTCGCCGTTCGCATCTTCAGGCAATGGGTTATAGGTGCCGGTTAATAGCCCCCAAGACCATAGCTCTGGTTTGTTTTTTTCGGAGCTTTTGGCTGCAGGCTTTGGTGGGCTGGTAGGTGGTTCTTGGTCTGGCTGGGTAGCTGTCGGAGGTTGTTTTTCGTTACCTCTAAGGCGCTTTGAAATACGCTTAAACATGCCTGTCACCTCATCGTTTGCATTCTTATGTTTTTTTGTGCCTATTATTTATAGCAGATAAGCTTCATAAGTCTATATGGCGCAACATTGCCTAACCGTGGTTCGATAAGTGATCTATAATATCGTGGTGGCTGAAAGGCATTTGCATTAAGCTTATGTGGTTTATCAAATCGATTTTATCAAACAGAAGATAATGGAGTGGGCGATGAGCGGAGCAGGTAAACAACATGCGGCAGGTGGCAATATGGCGGATGTGGCAAGGCCAACACATGCTGAGGCTGTGAAAACACTGGTGCATGGCAGCAATATGGGCACCTTGAGTACGCATTCGAGTCATCATGATGCTTATCCCTTTGGTTCGATGATGCCCTTTGCACTCGATGCGAACGGTCGACCATTGTTATTGATCAGCAGTATGGCGATGCATACGCAGAATATTGTGAATAATCCCAACGTTAGCCTTTATATGGCTGAAGATAGAGCTGAAGGCGAATTGCTTGGCACCGCCCGCGCCACATTGATGGGTACTGTGCAGCGCATTGAAGACGAAGCTGCGACGGCCTGTTATCTCAGAGCTCACCCCAATGCTCGACACTGGGTGGATTATGATGATTTTTCATTTTATCGCATGGATGTTAAACATGTCTATTTTGTGGGTGGTTTTGGTATTATGGGGTGGGTGGATGAGTCTGAATACCATGCCGCAGCACCGGATCCTTTAATACATATTGCCGCTGGAGTGATTGAGCATATGAACCATGATCATGCCGATGCTCTGATTATCTTGGCGAATCAGCAATATGATAGCCTGGCTGATGAGATGCGTGTGGCGGTTGACGAAGTGCGCATGGTGGCTGTGGATCGATTGGGTTTTGATGTGAAAGTGAAAACAGGTGATGAGTTGCGCGGGTTGCGTATTGCTTTTACAAAGCCGGTTCATGATGCGGCTGAAATACGGACGATGTTTGTTGCCATGCTGCAAGAGGGCAAATAAACCGAGTTGAATGATCAGCGGCTGTTGGCGTGTGTGAAATGGTCAGCTGTTCCCGGAGCTTTAGCGGAAACCCATGCCATTTTACTAGCAGAATATGAACCGTTGGGCTATGCTGAATAGGCAGATGTGTTTTTCTGGAGGGAGAGATAGGCATGAGTGATTCGCCCAAAGAGACTGTAAATCCAACTGTAAAAAAATTATCCCGCCTCTTTGTCGGCTACACAGCCGGCAAGGCTCAAGACACCGCCTTGCAATGCAGGACGATTGTATTCATCGCTTCTATTGCAGCGCCGACTGCTGCAGTTTTTGCGGTCATTAATTGTTTCTCAGGTCATTTGGGATTGGCTCTGGTGGAAATCATCACCGTGTTTCTGCTGTTATCCTGTTTCAGGTTAATCAAGCATCCGGAAGCCTTATCCTGGGTGCGTAATGTGCTGATGGGTACGGCATTCGTGATGTTTACCAGTGCTTTTATTGATGGGGGCGTTGCCAATTCCGGTATTATCTGGTCGTTGGTGGTACCCTTTTTTGCATTCCTGCTTATGGGTTTGGCTTTGGCCTGGTATTGGGTAAGCGCTTATGCGCTGCTCAATGCCTTGTTAATCGCGATGCATTTTGGTGGTTATCTGGCGCTGCCTTACGATACGATGTTCTTGGCTTATTTTCCTGCGGTGTTTGTGTTTTTTGCTTTGATTGCGGCTGTCTTTGAAGTGCAACTTGAACGTTTGCACCGCAGTCATGAAGAGACAATCGAAGAGCTGGAGACTTTGCGCAATAATCTGGAAGCGCATGTGGCCAATAAAACAGCCGAACTGACACAGGCCAATGCCACTTTGCAGCAGGAAGTGGAAGAACATAAACGTACGGCCAATGCTTTGATCAAGAGTGAAGCGCTATTTTTACAGGCTCAAAAGATGGAGGCTGTGGGTACACTGGTTGGTGGTATTGCACATGATTTCAAACAATTCGGCTACATTAGAGAGCTTGCCTGCCGATAGGTATGTAGGCTTGCCAATAAGGAGCCTATAATATGCAAAAGAAAGCTTATTCCTACATTCGATTTTCCACGCCCCAGCAGTTGAAGGCTGCACGCTGTTTCTCGAAGAGAAACGCCTAAGTGTGCTCTTCAGGCCAGAGAGGCCAAAACAGGCGCTTTTCCATTTTATCGGACAACCCGGAAAAAACTTGAATCATCTGGATAATGGCGCAAATGCTTTGCAAGCATCCACTCTGCTGACACAGTATGGGGTGAATACTGGAGGGGTGATCGTTGAAATCTGAATTTGGGGCGCTTGCATGCCCATTCTGAACTGGCTGAACAAGGATGAAGCGGTAAAAGCCACGCAACAGATGCCGTATCGGCTGCTGGAGACGGTGCCGGAGCTGATCTTTGACGACGCGGATGCGGGGAACAGGCCGCCAATTCATATTAAGAGTCACGAAATACTTCATTCAGGAGAAGATGCATGAACCTGAATCGGTACATTGAAACGCTTAACCAACGCTACATATCTGGCATGGCCAGCGAACATGCTTACAGGGGTGATCTTGAAGCGTTGATTCGGGCGCTTGTCCCTCAAGTTGAAGTCACAAACGAGCCTTCACAGGTAACCGACTGCGGTAACCCGGACTATGTGATTACTCGAAAAAATATTCCGGTAGGCTTTATCGAAGCCAAAGACATCGGAAAGGATCTGAATAGCAAGACCTACAAAGCTCAGTTCGACCGTTATCGTAAAGCTTTAGATAATCTGATTATTACGGATTACCTCCGCTTTCAATTCTTCCAAAATGGAAAACTGGAACATGAAATTCGTATTGCCAATATTGAGGATGGCATCGTCATTCCGATTGCCGATAATTTTGCCGAACTGACCACTCTGATCCAGAACTTCTGCACATTTGTCGGTCAGACCATCCGCTCACCAAAAAAACTTGCGTCCATGATGGCGGCCAAAGCACGGCTGCTACAAATCATCCTTGAAAAAGCAATTTCTTCCGATCAACAGACGCAAGATAATACGGCGCTGCAACAGCAGTTCAAAACCTTCAAAGATATTCTAATTCACGATCTTGACTCGCATGGATTTGCCGATATTTATGCGCAAACGCTGGCTTACGGCATGTTTGCCGCCCGTTTGCATGATGACAC
>JAUZQK010000023.1 GCA_030951025.1 Mariprofundus sp.
TACTGCGCGGCAGGGTAAGTGGCCTAAAATATCCTGATTTATCGTCACATAGTTGCCACTATGATTCTCAAAATCATGCTGTTTTTGACTCACTTCCCCACCTGCTCGCTACGATCACCCTAAGTCCGACAGACTCCTAGATCCTGCAAGTGATTGCATTCTTCAATCGTTGCCAGTCTGATTCGTTACCGGGCAAGCCGAAACGAATCCAGCCATTGAGTTGTGGCCATTCGGGAAAATGACGCAGCAGAATACGGTGTTTCGTAAAGTCAGGCATCACGCCACTCGCAGGCCGTGCCATCAGGAAAGATGCTGCGGATGGACGCACTTGCCAGCCGCAGGATTCAAGTAAGCTCTGTAAACGGTCACGAGCAATGATAATTTGTTCATCACGCTGATCTGCTTCCGGCAACAATTCAGCTAGCAGGTGTAGAGCCAGTGTTGAAGAGGGCCAGGGCGGCATCCAATGCCTTAGTTTTGCAATCGTCTCGTGATCGGCAATGACATAACCCAGACGCAGGCCGGGAATACAAAAAGTTTTGGTCAGCGAGCCGATGCGAACCACATCCGGCATCAGGCCCAGCCTGCGGCGCTGTACAAAAGGCATGTATGATTCATCGAGACAGATGCTATGGGGCTGTGGCTGGCTAATTTGAGCATGCTCATATTCAGATACACACTCATCAGCATGCGGCCAACGGGTTTCACCGGATGGATTGGAGGGGCTGGTCAACCACAGCACATCAGCCGCAGGTGGCAGTCCGGATTCAAAAGCAACTACATTACAAGCCGCTCGCTTGGCACAGCGGATCGGTTCATTGTAACAGGGCACTTCAATGGCCATGCATGACCAGTTCATCGCTTGAAAAATCACTTCTATGGTCGCCTGAGCACCGGCTGTAATTAAAATATTCTCAGGCGGCACGGCAAACTCATCTGCCAATGCACTGCGGGCTGGCTCACCATGGGCATCGGGATAATGTGCAACCAATGCGGCATGTTCTCGCATCCATTCGCTTAACCATGCGGATTCTCCGGCCGGATGCAGACCGGTGGATAAATCGAGCACATCAGCCACATCGCACTGCCAGGCTTGAGCTGCAGCCTCTACACCACCGCCATGCGGAAAATCGTGAGGAATATCTACATGCACAGCGCTTGGATTAGGTTTGATCTCCTCAGGTTTGATCACATCAGACTTGATCACATCAGTATTGACCACACTAAAAGACAAGCGTCACCACCATTGCTGCAACGGCGGCAAGCAACAAACTATTGCGCACAATCAATAGCGCATCAAAGGCAGCCACTGCATTCACAGCCCTGGCATCATCAGCTCCATAGAAAGGGCGTTCTTCTATCACGCCAGCCCGTTTCACAGGCCCACCGAGTTGCACATCAGCCGCATAAGCCAGCGCCACTTCCGGCCAACCGGCATTGGGCGAAGCATGTGTTGATGCCTGCTGCTCAAGCGTTGACCACGACGTTGATTGTCCAAGCCACAGCATCAATCGCGCCGTGATTCGAGCCGGAACCCAGTTCACCACATCATCCAGCCTGGCAGCACAAAAACCAAAATGATTGTAAGGCTCATTTTTATACCCCCACATTGCATCAAGTGTATTCATCATACGGTAAATCGCAGCACCCAATGGTCCCAAGAGAACGAACCAGAATAAAGGCGCAACAACCGCATCGGACGCATTTTCCGCCAACGATTCTAAGGCTGCACGGCGCGTTTCTTCTTCAGTCATGTCACCTGTATCACGGCTAACAATCATACTCACCGCCTGCCGCGCTTGCTGAAGATCATCTGCATCCAATACCACTCGCACATGTTCAAACAACGACTTCCAACCGATAGACAACCACAACAGCATTACATCAAAGACCCAGCCCAAGAGGATGTGCCCAAAACAAAGCAGACCGAATGGAATGACAATCACAAACAACCAGGCAATCACACCGCGCTTTTTCTCATCGGCATATAAAAATGATTCACACCAGCTCGCCCAAGATCCGAACCACGCCACCGGATGCCAGCGATTCGGTGGGTCGCCAAGCCACCATTCAAATATAAGCGCAATCAGCAACGTCATTAATTACTCCTGCGCTGTTTCTTTTCTAGTATTACCCGCAACCTTGGTGTCTCTTTGAGCAATCTGTTGGTGTATAAATCATGCGAGGCATTCATGCTTTTATGCCAGCGGGGTGAATAGCGCCTGCATATCATCGGAGCTAATCGTCAGTTCATCTTTTTTCGCGCCCTGTTGATACATAGCATCCGCTAAAGCCTTTTTCTTATCTTGCATGGCAATAATTTTTTCCTCCACGCTGTTTTCCACCACCAGTTTGTACACAAACACCGCTTTATCCTGTCCAATACGATGCGCTCTATCGGTAGCCTGATTTTCCGCCGCCGGGTTCCACCAGGGATCGTAGTGAATCACGGTATCAGCCTGCGTTAAGTTTAACCCGACACCACCGGCTTTCAGGCTGATCAGGAACACATCTGCCTTGCCCTGCTTAAAACGCTCAATCACTTCGTCCCGTTTGCGCGTTTGGCCTGTCAGTTTTGTATAACTGATCTTGTGCGCTTTGACCTGCTGCTCAATCAGAGCAAGCATTTTTGTGAACTGTGAAAAGATGAGTATCCGCCGCCCTTCCTCCACCAGATTCGGCAGCATCTCCATCAAATGATCCAGTTTTGCCGATTCGTTCACTTTGCTGGCCTGTTTCAGGGATAAAATACGTGGATCACAACAGACTTGGCGCAGCTTTAACAGAGCATCCAGAATAGTGATGTGACTGCGCGCCAATCCCTTGGTGGCAATCGTCTTGCGAACCTTATCTTCCATTGAAATGCGAATGCTTTCATACAGGGTGGCCTGTTGTTTGCCGAGGCGGATCATACGCGTTATTTCTGTTTTTTCCGGCAGCTCTGAAGCCACTGCGGCCTTTGTTCGACGTAACATGAACGGCTTCACACGCTCAACCAAACGCTGTTGCAATGCACGGTTACCCTGATTCTCAATCGGTTTGCGAAACAGACTATTGAACTGTTTGGCATCACCCAAAAAGCCCGGCATCAAAAAATCAAACAGCGCCCACAGCTCGCCCAAGTGATTCTCCATCGGTGTGCCGGTCAAACAGAGTTTATGCGCAGCATGAAACTGGCGAATGACTTTAGCTGCCTTGGATTTCGGGTTTTTGACCACTTGCGCTTCATCCAAAATCAGCAGATGATATTCATGTTGCAACAGCACCTCATCATCCCGCACCAATAAGGGATAGGTGCTTAAGACAATATCATAATCCGCTATGCATTCGAAATGCTGCTGGCGTTCCGAGCCCTGCAGGGTCAGCACCGATAGAGCCGGCGCAAACACCGCCGCTTCACGTCGCCAATTGCCCATCAAACTGGTCGGAGCAATAATCAAACAGGGTTTGTCCAGCCGCCCCTGCTCTTTTTCCAGCAACAGATGCGCCAATGCCTGCACCGTTTTTCCCAGCCCCATATCATCGGCCAAAATACCATTCAAATGATAGCTGCGTAAAAACTGCAACCAGTTCAAGCCCTGCTGTTGATAGCCCCGCAACTCAGCCTGCAAGCCCTGCGGCGGTTCAACGGGCTGAATCCCATCAAAGTTTTTTAACTGCTTGCCAATCAGTCGCAGCTGTTCGCCACCACACCACTGCAGATTCGAGTGCTGCAACTCCAGATCCGCTACGCGCACAGCATCAAAGCGTGATAGCTCCAATGCACCATCTTGCGACAAACTATCCCTGTCATACAGCTCGTATAAAATATCCAACATCGGTTTGATTTGTTCACTGGGTAGCTGCACATATTGTCCACCGCCCAAATTCATCAGCAGGGTTTCAGGTAAATCATCCAGTTCATAATGTTCCAGCACCTGCGTAATCAACGGCAACAGCGGCTGTTTTTGCTGATTGATTTCGATGTCAAAGCGTAAAGCAAACCAGTCGTTGCCCTGCTCTTCAATATCGGCATGCCACTGATCCACCTCGTGCAACTGCATATCAAAATTATCGGCAATCTCGATAGTCCAGCCTTCCGCTTCCAGAACTGGAATCCCATTGCTGATAAAATTAGCCCATAAGGTGTCATTGGCCACTTCATTCTTTTCGTTAAAAAAGAAATAACACTCCTGTTCACCTGCCCATTCTCCCACATCAAAAGCAAAGCCTTGCAGAGCTCCAATAAAACTATCTTCTTCCTCCATATCCCTGCAAATGGTTACAATCTTATGCTCTTCAACCAATCTTATTTCATCATCCGGAGGAAAAGCAGGCACGTCATATTCAGCATAGGAAAACTGTAAACGTGCACAACGATAAGCACTACCCTGATGCTCTTTCAGCTGTAGTAACAGCTGTGGTATAGGCTCTTCGTTCTTTATCACTTTGGTCTCAATGGATTTGGGCGGAGCTAAAACATGTTCGGGCAGCGATAATGCCGTACGTTGACTAAATTCATCGACTAGCGATGCAGGAACAGCCGGAGCTTGTATCAGCATCTCCAACTGTGAGGCAGAATATGGGACATTGTTCAGCACACCTATTTCATGATTTGATGCATCCCAATACATGGGTGGATCGGTTGCCAGAATTATCGCATCCGGAGTAATAACAATTTCCAGCTCGGCACTGCCCTGTTTGTCATATGCCCACTGGCAGGCAAACGCTCGCGCTTCACCCTCAACCAGCACCTGTTGAGTCTGATGATTACCCCAATAACAGCGACCGGTGGCCAACATCTGTTTTAATGCCAGAAAACCTGCTTTGCCCTGAATATGATTTACAGAGCTATAACCATATCCATCAGCGCTTGCTTCAAGTAGTTTTGCCACCTCAACATCCACCGTTTTCGCATAAGATGGCGGGTAATAACATAGCTCACGAAAATGCACCCGCTTACCTTTCGATAAACCGCCTCGCTTCATCACATTCGTCAGGCACAGCTCAACCTTCAAACGCTGCTTGGCAGAATCAATATCAAGCACATACACCAGGAATTTCTCATTGGCCGCCGGCACAGTCTCAACGCGTTGAAACGATTTCGAGAATGCCTCCAGCCATGCTAACGATTGCTGATCCGGAGCATCCGGGGAAAGCGGCATTTGCTCGAATTCTTCCTGGCAGTGCAAGCAGGCAGCCACCACATGTTTACAGTTATACCCCACCGGGCAACTGCAATAGCCCTTAACCCCCAGCGGGCTCATCGATGATTTTTGTTCAATCGTAATATCCTGGGTGTAAGGCTCAAAGCTGCCCTCTACCTCTGCTGTAAAACTGACGATCGAGCGAGCTTGCTCGTAGACATCCACATCCAGCACCATGCCCTGACGAAAATATGCCTGCCCGCGCGCAAAGTAGGTGCTGCTGAAGGCCTGCTTCAAATCTGCTTTTGTAAAATTCATGTGTAAATCAAGGCCCCGGATATTTTCTCAAAAGAAGCTAATATTCGCACGGGGAGGGATCAAGTTTTGGTGATAAACTTGTCAGTAAAATCGCTACATTGAAAGCAGCTACACAACCGGATCGAAGTCCTCACAGGATCTATCATATTCGATCTCAGGTTCATGCACAGCCCAGTGAATTGCATCGACACTCTGTTTTCCTATCCCTTTGATGGCCAGTAACTCTTCCATGCTTGCAGTCAAAACAGCTTCGACGCTGCCAAACTTGTCCAACAGCGTGCATGCCCGTTCCGGCCCCACGCCGGGGATACCTTGCAGAATATGCAACTGGGTTTTGCGTTCAAACAGCAGCTTGTCTCCCACCTCATAATCTCCGCAAGCCAGACGACTTATGGAGACTGAAACCGATTCAGTAGCTTCAAGGATTTCGACCATGCCAGAGCGTTGCTCACGATCATCGACAACGATATTAATCAGCTTCTGCTTTGTAGTTTTCATAAGCGTTCTCCTGGCAAGGGGCGCTGATCAATCGCTAAGAGTCTGGATGAGGGAAGCCTATTGTGAATATAATTATACCATGCAAGCAATTGCAGATTATGCGTTTAAAAAAATAGTGCTGGACTCACATTAAATCGAACAGACAGCTTAGAAATATGATCTTTAGTTAAATTCCGTTTACCATTTAAAATCATTGAAACAAGCGCTTTCTTGCCGATCTCTTCTTCAAGATCTGATGGTGTTAGATGATGGTTATTCATCAGCAGACGCAGGGTTGCTGCTTCACCATCGAGAGCGTCCAATTTGCGCTGATAAGCTAAAATATCCTGCTGCTTGGCTTCATATCGACCAATTGAACCTGCCACCAAGGTGATAAGGTCATTGGCTGGATCATCTCCATGGTCAGAAGCTTTTTCAAAAAGAAATTCGGTCATAGCCAATGCTTTTTGATAGTCCTGCTCATTATGAATATGTAACAGTGGGTCGGCAGAGGCAGAGAATTCAGCAAAAGAATTCAGCAAAACTTGGGGATTTATATCATTTATCATCATTATAACCGTCCTCTCTTCGCTTTTTCGGTTAGCTTATTATACTCGCTATGTGATACGATAAACTTCACATAAATACGCTGACATACAAACTGAACAGCCATCAACAAGCGTAAATTATTGCCTCCAATATCAATCACCCACCACTTATCTTTATATTTAAAATTATCCAATGACGGAAAAACAGCCCTTAACGCATCTGGAGTTTTAAACTGACCTTTTTCAAGCACTTTATGCGTTACCAGAATCGAGTCTGCATCATTAGGGAATTTCCTAGCAGCTTCAACAAATGGTCTCTTTGATATGATGTGCATAGCTTGGCACTATACCTCACTGTTCACATTTTGTAAACAACGGCGGGTTTCCTTACTATGAAATAGTCAGGCACGCAGAGCGATTTATGAAAAATCCGGTTTAACAAAAAAAGGAGCTAGCAATTCTGGTTCTATCACTTCTTCCAGAGTGTCCGCTAACAGGTCCAGCGAAGCCATGGTACGCTGATGCTGATCTTTCCCATCACTGCCGGTGAAACCGATTTCTTGTAACCAGTTCATTCTAAACGCACCCTGCTCAAATAGGCCATGCACATAAGTGCCCCAGATCTGTCTATCATCTGAACAGGCTACAAAGGGAAACAGTGTTCCATCATCCTTATTGCCTTGTGACTGACCATGGTGAATTTCATAACCGGTCACCCGCACATCAGCAAAAGCAGGTGCCGACTGATCGACTTGCCGCAGTGTTTTCTCCTCTAACATCGTCGTGGAGAGTGGCAACCAGTCTAATCCTTCTGCGCTACCGCCTTCAATACCGTCATCTGAAATAAAAGAGCCGAGCATCTGCATGCCACCACAAATACCAAGCAGTTTACCACCGTAACGCAGGTGTTTTTCTAAAGCAGCGACAAAACCATTGCTATGCAACCATTGCAGGTCGGAGGTCACATGTTTGGAGCCGGGCAGAATAATCAGGTCGGCCGGTTGCAGCTCATCAGGTGAGCGAACAAAACGTAGGTTCACCGCTGCCTCTGAGGCAAGAGGATCAATATCATCATGATTGGAGAGGTGCGGATAAGCGACCACTGCAATTTGGAGATTTTTTTCACCACCAAGGCACGAAGACACGAAGTTTTCATGACGGACAGGAGCATCTTCTTCGGG
>JAUZQK010000024.1 GCA_030951025.1 Mariprofundus sp.
TTGGTCGGAAAATAAAGATGCTTCGGCAAGCATCTCACCTGTTGCCGCCAGCTGAAGAACCAGAGGGTTGCCATCAACGGAGCAACGGGTCAATTTCACTTTGCCTCGATTCACGATATAAATATATTCAACATCATCACCCTGATGAAACAGAATTTCTTTTTTTCGGAGCGTTTTCGTTCTATTCGGAATAAGGCATCCGAATATGTGTTCAGCAGTATTCATTCATTTCAATCCTCATGCTTCAGCCATGGTTCAATCTCATTTTTCGTAGAGATACCGCCAGCATGCAGCACTTTTTTATTTATCACTATCGCAGGCGTAGACACCACACCGTAAGCATAATATCTTGAATAACAAAATGATGGATTTTATCATTTTATTATTCCTGCGTTGGTTTTTCGCATCGAGACATAAGTCGCTATTCAGCATGATTTATGGAATGCATAAGCCAGCAGCAGGAAGATCAAACATTCTTTTCAGCCCGCCCCTGCGACAACTTGTCACATTCATAATCTCGACCCCATCCATAGTATTCGCCGGATCAAACCAGTAAGAAAGGAACTTAGCTATGCATTTTGAGATTAACTATCGCCACATGACAGTGCACAAACAATTCGGCCTGCTACTTGCCGCCAGCATGCTTGTAAACGGTGTTGCTAATGCAGCAGAACACCCCCCCGTCATCAAGGTGACTGACACTGCTATCGAGAGTGCCAACACGATCACTATCAAACCAACCGAACAGGATTATATCCCGAGAGATACTGCCGATGCGCTAAAGTCAGTCCCCGGTGCCAATGTCAATAAAAACGGACCGCTCACCGGTATCGCCCAGTACCGTGGGATGTTTGGTTCCCGTATCAATACGCAGCTGGATGGACTGAATGTTGCGCCGGCAGGCCCCAACTGGATGGATCCGCCATTAAGCCATATTCCACCATCACAACTGGAAAGTATCAGTGTTATCCGTGGCATCTCGCCGGTTAGCGAAGGCGCGGAAAGTATCGGCGGCAGTATTAAAGCTAAAACAGCCACCCTCCCCTTTTCATCAAATGGCGAGGTTGCCCCGCACGGCACGTTTTCCACTGGCTACGACAGTAACAATAAAGCTTTCACCGCAGGTGGCCAGCTAGGCATCAGCTCCGGCAGTGATCGTATTCAATTCAACGGCAACTTCGATAAAGGTCAGGATATGAAGGCCGGAAACGGGCTGAAGATTGTTCCCACGCAATACAAGCGCCGCAATCTGGGTGCTGATTACGGCCATCGCTTTGATGGCGGTGATTTTAATCTGGGTTATAGCAATGAGCGCGTTGATAATGCCGGTTCGCCTGCCCTGCCGATGGACATCATCTATGTTAAAAGTAATGCTATCAACGCTGGCTTCCACAGCCATGCGGAGAGCGATGCGATCAAGTGGCTGGCAGATATACATTATATGGACACCGATCACAAAATGGACAATTACACCATGCGCAGTGCGCCAGTCATGCTAGGTATGATGGGGATGAAGATGAAGCGTTATGCAGTGACCAATGCCAAGGATTTTGCCTACAAGCTGCAGGCAGCTATACCGGTCAACAACGGCACGTTCACGCTTGGCACGGAAGGCTGGCTGGCAAAACATAATGCTGATGTATCCGACCCAGCCAATGCCGCCTTCAAGCTGCAGAACTACAATGATGCCAAGCGCAATCGCTTTGGTCTGTTCGGCGAATGGAAATCCCCACTGACAGATAGCTTGGGTATTCAGGCTGGCGTGCGCTATAGCCGAATCAATATGAACTCCGCCACAGTCGGTTCCAGTGGTTTTACCGGCATGCTGGGTGCAGCAATCAACACGCTTTCCAGCAACTTCAACGCCAGTCAGCGCAATCAGCATGATAATCTGTTTGATTTCACCCTGCAGTTGACGCAAACCATCAATGACAATCTGAAATTCAAGATTGGCGCAGCCAGAAAACAGCGTGCACCTTCCTATCAGGAGCGTTATCTGTGGTCGCCACTGGAATCGACTGCCGGATTGGCCGACAAACGCACCTATGTCGGTGATGTCAACCTGAACCCCGAAACGGCATACAATATTGATGCCGGACTCGACTGGAAGTCCGAGCGCATCTATTTCACCCCACGGGTGTTCTACAAACGGGTAAATAACTATATTCAAGGTACGTCACTAACCAGCGGTCCAGCCTACAACTTCCGTCGTATGCAGGGCAACATGCTCAAGGGTGGCGGTTTCTGTACCGCTAACCCATTGAACCCGTTTTGCGTGCCGCTACAATTTAGCAATGTTGATGCCGAGCTTTATGGTGTCGATGCTGGCTTTGGGGTCAACATCACCGACCATATCGCACTCGATGGCAGCATCAGCTATGTACGCGGAAAGCGCAAGGATATCGCTGACAATCTCTACAGAATCGCACCGCTTAATAGTACCGTGGGTCTGAGTTATTATGGCGATGCAGGCTGGTCAGTGAGCGCGGAAGGCAACTTCTACGGCAAGCAGGACAAGGTATCCCTTAGCAATGCAGAACAGAAAACTGCCGGGTACAGCTTGTTTAACCTCAGTGGCCGTTACGCAGTCAATCGCAATATCGAGCTGACCGCCGGTGTGAACAACATCATGGATCGATTCTATCAGGATCATCTCGCAGGCTATAACCGGATTACTACTGATGCTGCCGGACAGACTTCGGCCGTGGCAACTGGTCAACGCCTGCCAGGCGAGGGTCGGAGCTTTTTTGTACAAGCCCGCGCCAACTTTTAATGTCTGAAGCTCGCGTTCATCCATAAGCTCGTATGGGTGGTGTGAGCCCATCTGACAAGCCTGCGTCCCTGTCGTTCGCAGAACAGGGACGCAGGAGTCAGGAGCATAAAAATGCATGGCATAGATCGGCATCATTACTCTTGGCTGCCGCCATTCATATTGCCCTGTTGATTCAATTTGGCAGTCTGATCAAACCCGAAGCGGCTGTGCCTCACCGGGAAGCGTTACTGGAAGTTGAACTGGTTACAGCGACCATGCCTAGTGATGCACCGGAAAAGCTAACACCTGAGCCAGAAAAAGATAAAAAAGAGGTCGTACCATTATCGGAACTGGTGGCGTCGATAGCGAAGCCCGAGCCTGTAGAAAAAAAACAGGTGAAAAAGATTCGTCCCAAGCCGCACAGACTCACTCCACCCGCGCCACCTGTTCCCCGGCCGACTCAAGCCCTCCGACAGACTGTAGCAACGACAGTGCAACTAGCCATCGCAATCCAGAAACCAATCGTCATGCAGCACACAAACCCTGCTCCACGCATCGAGAACGAGATGAATCGACTGAAAATGCTGCGTCAGCAATACATGGCTCACATCATGGCTGTGATTAAAGCACACAAAACTTACCCCTACTCTGCTCGTCGCCGACATATTGAAGGTGATATCACCGTGGTATTGACCATAGCTTCAACAGGACACGTCAGTGACATTCAAATAAGCGGCAAGTCCGGTGTGCTTCGTACTGCGAGTATGAATGCAGTGCAAGCTTCACTGACTCTGCCACTACCGCCAGCAGAACTATTATCACCACTTCGAGCCACTTTTATCATGCAATACAATTTAAGGGATCTCTGAATAGCGACTTCTGTCGCGATACGAAAAACCAACGAAGGAATAACAAAATGATAAAATCAAACATCCGATTCTGTTATT
>JAUZQK010000025.1 GCA_030951025.1 Mariprofundus sp.
TTCACCCACACCGGCAAACACCGACAAACCACCGTGTGCTTTGGCGATGTTATTGATCAATTCCATCATGTTTACTGTTTTACCAACACCGGCACCACCGAACAGGCCAACTTTACCACCCTTGGCGATTGGTGCGATCAGATCGATCACCTTGATACCTGTTTCCAGAATATCGGAAGCAGGGGAAAGCTCATCGAAGCTAGGTGCAGAGCGATGGATACCCCAACGTGTTTCAGACTTAACTTCTTCACCTTCAAAATCGATGCCTTCACCGAGCACGTTCATAATACGACCCAATGTAGCTTCGCCAACTGGAACCTGAATAGCTGCACCAGTATCGCTGACCGACATGCCGCGCTTCAAACCATCAGTTGTGCCCATGGCAATCGCACGCACGGTATTATTACCGACATGCTGCTGAACCTCGAGTGTCAACTTAGGCTCTGTCATGACCAATGCATTATAAATGCTTGGCAGATCACCTGCGTCAAAACGAACGTCCACAACCGGACCGATCACTTGAATAATGCTACCTGTACTCATGTTATGACCTCTCTTTAAATCTTAAAAACGAATTAACCAGCCGCAGCTGCACCGGCGCAAATTTCAGCCAGTTCCTGCGTGATGGCGGCCTGACGGGCCTTGTTGTATGTGATGCTAAGATCTTTAACAATATCTTTTGCATTATCAGTAGCAGCTTTCATCGCCACCATACGAGCTGATTGTTCACATGCTTTATTTTCCAGCATAGCTTGATAAACCAATGATTCAACATAACGACGCAATACGCCTTCGAGCACAATCTTGGCATCAGGTTCGTACAAATAATCCCAATATGCCGACTCATCTGTTGCTTCCGGTACCGGGCATGGAATCAATTGCATACTTGTTGGTGACTGGGTCATGGTGTTGACGAATTCAGAATACACCAAATGTACTTCATCTATGCCACCAGCCTTGAATTTTTCAATGGCCAAGGTAATCACACCCAGAATATCTGCCAATTCAGGAGAATCAGGAATGTTTTCAGCTACGCCTTCAATATGCGCACCAATACGGCGCATGAACGAGCCAGCCCGACGGCCAATGGTGAACACATCAATATCTACCGTCTGAGCTTTCATCAAACCCATTGCAGCCTTTAATGCATTGGTATTCAAACCACCGCACAAACCTTTATCTGTGGTAATAACGATGATGCCCACTTTCTTAACGTCATCACGCGCCACCAAGAATGGATGTTTGAACTCAGGATGAGCTCCCATCAAATGACCAACCACACGCCGAATGCCTTCAGCATACGAGCGCGCTTCAACCACGCGCGCCTGTGCTTTACGCATTTTAGATGCGGCAACCATTTCCATCGCTTTGGTAATTTTACCAGTGTTCTGGATCGCCTTGATTTGGGTGCGTATTTCCTTAGCTGATGCCATGATTAATTCCTATAGCGCCGAATCAATAGGTGCCAGTTGATTTAAAGTCTGCAATTGCATTCTGCAAACCTTCTTCAACTTGCTCATTCAGTGCAGGCGCTGCATTCAGGCCATCCATCAACGTAGCATGGCTGGATTTCAAGAAAGCCAGGTAGGCTTTTTCAAATGCAACAATCTTGTTGGAATCAACATCATCCAAATCGCCATTATTCAGGGCATACAACACAGCAGTCATTTCGGCTACTGATTGCGGGCTGTTTTCATCCTGCTTGAGGACTTCAACACCACGTTTGCCGCGTTCAATCTGCTGACGAGTTGCTTCATCCAGATCAGATGCAAACTGTGCAAAAGCAGCCAGTTCACGATACTGAGCCAAGTCCAGACGCAAACCACCACCGACTTTTTTCATGGCTTTGGTTTGAGCTGCACCACCCACACGGGATACTGACAGACCAGCGTTAATAGCCGGACGCTGACCGGAGTTAAACATCGATGTTTCAAGGAAAATCTGACCATCAGTAATAGAAATCACGTTGGTAGGTACGAATGCGGATACATCGCCTTCCTGTGTTTCAATGATTGGCAGAGCAGTCAATGAACCTGTTTTACCTTTCACTTCACCATTGGTGAATTTTTCTACATAGGTTTCATCCACACGCGAAGCCCGTTCCAGCAAACGGGAATGCAAATAGAACACATCACCCGGATATGCTTCACGCCCTGGAGGACGACGCAGAATCAAGGAAACCTGACGGTAAGCCCAAGCCTGTTTGGTCAAATCATCATATACAATTAACGCATCTTCACCGCGATCACGGAAATACTCACCCATGGTGCAACCGGCATACGGTGCAATAAACTGCAAGGCTGCAGATTCAGATGCAGAAGCGGCAACGATGATTGTATTTTCCAATGCACCATGTTCATTCAAAGTGCGAACCACATTTGCAACCGTTGAAGCTTTTTGACCGACAGCCACATAAACACACGTCACACCAGAATCTTTCTGGCTGATCATCGCATCAATCGCGATGGCAGTTTTACCTGTCTGTCTATCACCGATAATCAATTCGCGCTGACCACGACCAACAGGCACCATGGCATCAATAGACTTAATACCGGTCTGCAGCGGTTGATCGACTGATTTACGCTCAATTACGCCTGGTGCGATTTTTTCAACCGCATCAGTCATGGTCGTTTTAATCGGACCTTTACCATCGATAGGTTGACCCAAAGCGTTCACAACACGGCCTTTCAATTCAGGACCAACCGGCACTTCAAACACTTTACCGGTACATTTAACTTCGTCGCCTTCGGACAAGCTAGTGAATTCACCCAAGACTACAGCACCAACGCTGTCTTCTTCCAGATTCAACACCATGGCCATTACGCCACCAGGCATTTCCAGCATTTCACCAGCCATAGCGCCGGACAGACCATGGATCAATGCAACACCATCCCCAACGGAAACGATGCGACCGACATTGGCATCAGCAGCACTGACTTCAAAGCCTTTGATCTTGTCTTTAATAATTGAACTAATTTCTGCGGTATCGAGCTTCATCTTATATTCCTCTAATACTCAGTCTGTTGCTTAAGCTGCTAGAACGCGGTGCAAACCGGCCAGCTTCGTACGCAACGAATAATCTATTTTTCGGTCACCAATCTGGATAATCATACCACCCAGGATAGCTTTATCTTCTGATACGTTGATGCGCACCTTTTTACCTGTTGATGCTGCCAAGGCTTTGCTGATTTTGGTTTTCACCGCAGCAGTAATAGCCACAGCCACAGTCACTTCGGCATCTACTTCACTTTCAGCCAAGCGCACCATCTCTTCAACCATAGCTGAAATTTCCGGCAATAAAGTTAACTTATTACGATCGGCCAACTCGGCCACCAAACGCTCAATCTCACCACCAAGTTTACCACCAGCAGCAGCCAGTATGACATCCTGCTTTAAAGAGCTTGGATATTCTGGTGAAGCCAGCAACTCACACATTTCATCAAGTGATGTAACTGCAGCAACTTTAGCGAGGCCTTTATCTAGTTTAACCCCTTCACCAATCAGCTCAAACAGAGCAACTGCGTAACGCCGGGATATCTGCGACGTGCTCATGCGTTACCAAAACCCTTGCTGACGATACCATCAACCAGCGCGGCATGACGAGACGCATCAAGCTCAGCTTCTACAACCCGCTCAGCTGCCATCATGGCAATGTCTGCAACTTCAGAACGCAGCGTCTGTCTGGCGCGGTTCAGTTCCGCAGTGACTTCTTCACGGGCGGAATCAACAATACCCTGCGCATCATTGCGTGCTTTACCAACTGCTTCTTCCAGCAATTCAGCGGCGCGTTTTTCAGAGGCTGCAATAATCTCAACCGCTTTGGCGCGTGCTTCTTTTAACTGATCGGCAATCTCAAGCTCGGCATTGGCCAAAGCTTCTTTGCCTGCATCTGCTGCAGCCAAACCATCAGCAATTTTTTTCGAACGCGCATCCATCAACTCGGCCATTGGGCCGTAAAGGTGTTTCCTCATCAGATACACCAGGGTCAGGAAAACAACGATTTGACCAATAAATGTTAGGTCTAAACTCATGTGAGCTCCTCTTTATTCTGTAGTTCTTTCAACAAATTGCTTACTTAGCCCAGGAACGGGTTAGCGAACAAGAACCACAGAGCAAATGCCATGATGATGAACGGGAAAGATTCCATCAAACCAGCAAAGATGAACATATTAAACATCAACTGTGGGCGCATTTCCGGCTGACGGGAAATACCTTCTAAGGCTTTTGAGCAGATGAGACCCCAACCGATAGCAGAACCAAGTCCTGCGGCAGCGAGAATGACACCAACTGAGATTGCAGTTGCAGCTGTAATGATTGTTGTTGCGTCCATATTGTTATACTCCTTTCGTTTAAATCGTTGTTATAGTTTTTATTGAACTCAGTGCTCTGCGGGCTGATGTGCAATAGATAAATACACCACCGTGAGAATCATAAAGATAAAGGCCTGCAAAAGACCGATAAACAGATGGAAGATCGTCCACGCCAGACCAACAAAGAAGCCTGCTGCCATACCTATCGCGCCACCACCCAAGAGCAGGAATGCAATCAGCAGGAAGATCACTTCACCGGCAAACATGTTACCGAAGAGTCGAAAAGACAGGCTCAACGGCTTGGCAATTTCTTCAACCACCTTCAAAATTAAGTTGATCGGCATGACGATAGGCTTTAAATAAACTGGCACCAGATTGGTAAACGGCTCCATCACCAAGCTTTTCATAAAGTGAACCGGCTTGAGCTTGAACTCATAATACAATACCAGCGCGAACACAGACACAGCCATCGCGGCAGGCAGATTCAAATCATTGGTTGGCACAGGGCGGAAATGTTCGACCCCAAACAAGCCAGCCACATTACCAATCAGAAATGCTGGTAAAATATCGATTGAATTGATCAGAGCGATAAAAACAAACACGGTAAAAGCCAAAGGCGCAATCAATGGATTATGCACAGGGAAATTATCACTAACGGTTTGGTCAATAAACCCAACCACCGATTCCATGAAATTCTGCGCACCGCTCGGCGCACCTTCAACCAAACGATTCTTCAACCACAGCGCAAAGATAAACAAACCTGATGCAACAACAATTGAGACCAACATGGTATCAAGGTGGATTTGCATAAAAGGATTGGACTCGTCAATCTTCAGTGTCCAGTAATGCAGGTGACCAGCGATGCCGCCTTCACCATGACTCGTTTCAGCCAAATCCATCTCCCTTTTGCTCATTCTTCTCAAGCCCACCAGCCAGGATTAACACACCAGCTAGAACTGTTCTTTTTTCAACTCAAACAGCGCAAACATATAAACCAACACTTGCGCTACAAATATCCCAGCCGCCACCAACATTAGATGAAGACCCATCAACTGCCCCAACAACAAACCGGCAATCAATGCCACAAACCTCAGCACAGCCCCTGCAAAAATCGAACGCTGACCAGCCTCTGCATTCATATCACTTGTGCTTTCCAGCCTGCGCGCCAACCACCAAGCGTTGATCGACATAAGCAATACACCGTAAGCAAAAGCGATGGCAAATCCGCTATGACCCAGCAACAACAAGAGCACGCCGCCGATCATTCCTGTCATAAGCTGCAAACGAATAATACGCGACATTGCAGTCATATTTTTCAGAGCCACAAACTCCCCAGAAACCAAGCAAGATGAGTTAACCATTGTTAACGCCCTTCCCCTCGAATTAAGCGAGGCGAATTTTAGCGATCTGAGGCTGATCTGACAAGCTTATATTTCAACATGCAACGAATCAGCATTATCGACCTGATCCACCCCACACTTCAAAGCCATCAACCAAAAAACCAAACTGTTAAATCAGCCCCACCAGAGCCTGCTTACACACATCCATCAATGGATCTGGATAAATACCCAAAGCCACCGTTGCAAGCGCTGTAAGTACAACAGTTACCTGCATTAACTTGCTTTCAGTGAACACAAAACTCACACGTGCCTCATCAAAATAAATGTATTTGACCACGCGGATATAATAAAACGCACCCACCGCAGAGAACAGCAGCGCATACAACACCAGATACAAATGACCCGCCTCAATCGCCGCGATGAATACTGCGTACTTGGCCCAGAAGCCGGCCAAAAATGGAATACCACCGAGTGAGAATAAAAATATCGCCATCGCCAAGGCATAGCCTGGCCGCACTTTTGACAGGCCTGCAAAATCATCCAGCAATTCACCCTGAATACCTTCACGCCGCATCAGGATAATAATGGCAAACACACCCAACGTCATAATCAAATAAATCGATAGATACACCAGAATGCCCGCATAACCATCGGCATTGGCAGCAATCAGACCGAGCATCACAAAACCCACATGACCCACGGTAGAATAGGCCAGCATACGTTTGATATTGCGCTGGGCAATGGCGGCTAGATTACCAATAGCCATGGTCAACACGGCCATACCAATTAGAATCATGGTGTATTCTTCCTGCAAGGCCGGTAAGGCATCAATCAGCACACGCATAAATACAGCAAAACCCGCCACCTTCGGTGCCACGGACATGAAGGCAGTAATCGGTGTTGGAGCGCCTTCATAGGCATCGGGAGTCCACATATGGAACGGAGCCATGGACACCTTGAAACCAAGACCTGCAATCACAAACACCAGCCCCAGCAGTACAGCTGCATGAGAGCTACTATCCGCAGCAGTCAATGCCGCACCAATTTCACTAAAGTCAAAACTACCTGTTACACCATATAAGAAGGTAATGCCGTAGAGTAGCATGCCGGATGACAGCGCTCCGAGTATAAAATACTTCAGTGCCGCTTCATTCGAGCGCAATACATCGCGCTGATAACCCACCAACACATAAACACATAACGCCATCAACTCCATGCCCAGGTACAGAATGATAAAGTTGGTTGCTGAAATCATTAACATCATGCCCAGCATGGCAAACAGCATCAGTACATAATATTCACCGATATGGTTTTCATCTTTCATGTATTGCAGCGATAAAATCATCGCTATCGCCGTTGCAGCGAATACCAATAACTTGCAGAAGGCTGCAAACGGATCAAACACAAAGAAACCATAGAATGCTTCGATGCTGCCAGCTGGATACAACTGAATGGTTGCAATAGCTGCTGCCACGATGGTCATAATAGCCAGATAAGCAGTCCACACCTTGTTTTCTTTGCTGATAAACAAATCCAGCAACAACAAGGCCATCGCCAGTATTGCCACAATCATTTCGGGCAATAGCGTGATCAGATGATCAGGGAACGGAAACGGGAATGTTACATTAGCCATGATTTACTTCCTTCAATGGTTTACTTCCTTCAATGATGTACTGCATCAAGCACAGGGCTTGCATGCAACAAAGCAGCTTCGGCCAATTTACTGCTGGTGGCCTGATCAACCAGATGTGATACCGATGCATGCAATAAATCCAGCACAGGCAAGGGATAAAAACCTATCCATAAGGTTAAGATTATCAGCGGTACAAAGAAACCAAACTCACGCACTGTCATATCCTGCATGGTTTTGACACTATCTTTGACCAAATCACCCATGATCACTCGCTTGTACATCCACAGCGTATAACAAGCCGATAGAATTACAGACGTTGCAGCAGCAATCGCCACCCACTTGGTCGACATGCCCAAATAGACCGGACTAGCTTCGAACGTACCAATCAACACCATGATTTCACCGACAAAGGCAGATGCCCCCGGCAGCGCCACATTGGCCATGCAGAAAAATAACATCACCGCTGCAAACACCGGCATGACATTGACCACGCCGCCATAATCGCCAATCTCTCGGGTATGCAAGCGATCATACATTACCCCGACACAGAGGAATAAAGCAGCCGCGACAAAACCGTGAGAAATCATACCAATCACCGCACCTTCCAAGGCTACCTGGGTAAACATGAATGTACCGAGCGTGACAAAGCCCATGTGGGCAATGGATGAATAAGCAATCAAACGCTTCATATCGGTTTGCATCATCGCCACCAGCGAGATGTAAACGATGGCCACGAGGGACAAGGCCACCATGAACGGCACAAAATATTGTGAGGCATCAGGCAACATAGGCAAGGAGAAACGCAAGAAACCATACGCACCCATCTTCAATAAAATACCCGCCAGAATCACCGAACCTGCAGTCGGTGCTTCAGTATGCGCATCCGGCAACCAGGTATGTACCGGCCACATCGGCACCTTCACCGCGAAAGCGACAAAGAAAGCAATGAAAATCCAGAACTGCCAGATGAAATCAAACGGATAGTCCATAAAGGCCAACAGACTGAATGTGTGACCGGCTTCAAAATACATTGCCAGCACAGCAATCAACATCAATACAGAACCGGCCAGCGTATACAGGAAGAATTTAATGGTGGCATAGACACGGTTCTTGCCACCCCAAATACCGATGATCAGATACATCGGAATTAGCATCGCTTCCCAGAAGAAGTAAAACAAAATCGCATCGAGTGCACAGAACACACCGATCAATGTGGTTTCGAGAATCAAAAACGCGATCATGTATTCTTTCACACGCACCTTGATACATGTCCAGGCCGATACAATACACACCACTGTCAGCAAACTGGTCAACACAATAAACGGCATCGAAATGCCATCCACACCGAGTTGATAATTGATATTGAATGTAGTGATCCAGGGCGCGAATTCTTCGAACTGCATGTGTGCAGTGCTGGTATCAAATTGCAACGCCAAAGGCAGCGTCACCAGGAACGTAGCAATGGATACAGCCAGTGCCGCCCAGCGCACAGCTTGATCTCCACGCACGAATAACCAGATAAAAATGGCTCCGAGCGTAGGCAAAAAGATGCTCAAGGACAGAATCGGAAAGTCCAGAACATTATACAGGTCCATAGGTAATGGCATGATTGTTCTCTCCCCTTAACCCTTCAACAACAGATAGGTAAGCAAACCAAACACACCTATCACCATCGCAAATGCATAATGGAACACCATGCCAGTCTGCATTGCGCGCATGCGCGCAGCCCCTGCTACAATCGTATCCACAATACCACCATGAATCATACCCTTATCAATCATGGCCAGATCACCCTTCTTCCAGAAGAACGTACCCAGACGTTGAGCCGGCTGAATAAAGATCTTCTCGTACAATTCATCCCAATACCATTTGTTGAGCAGGAATTGATATATCGGCGGTGAAATCGCAGCCATTTTGGCTGGTAAGACTGTTTCACGGTAATACATAGCATACGCCAGACTAATACCACCAATCGCCAGCCAGAACGGCATGGTCATCAAGAAATGGAACATACCATGATCATGCCCTTCTTCAGCCATCATCATCAATGGGTTGTGTACATCCAATACAAAGATCGACGTACCAAAATAACCATTCACTATTTCAGGGTTGGCGATATCCAACACAAACACACCCCACATACCTGAAAGCAATGCGCCGACAGCCAGAATCATCAAAGGAATGGTGATCACTTTGGGGGATTCATGGATATGTGCCTTGGTTTCAGCCGGCACACGATCTGAATTATGGAACGTAAGGAAGAACATGCGGAAGGTATAAAAGGCAGTCATGAAGACCGCACTCAACACCGCAAACGATGCAAACTCACCAATCCAGCCCGACACCACGACCTGAAATATCACTGAGCTTTTCAGCCGTTGAAAAACCAGCGGCAAACAGCAACATGAATACTTGCTCATCGGTAA
>JAUZQK010000026.1 GCA_030951025.1 Mariprofundus sp.
ACTGCGCGGCAGGGTAAGTGGCCTAAAATATCCTGATTTATCGTCACATAGTTGCCACTATGATTCTCAAAATCATGCTGTTTTTGACTCACTTCCCCACCTGCTCGCTACGATCACCCTAAGTCCGACAGACTCCTAGCCAGCTATCTTGAGCTGGAGGTTTCTATGAGAAGTTGGCAGTTACAAGATGCTAAAGCACGCTTAAGCGAAGTGATTAAATCGGCCATGCAGGAAGGGCCGCAGCAAGTAACAACCCGCAACAGCAAAGACTTTGATGATGCCGCGCTTGAAGTCATTAACCCCTGGACTTTATAGCGCAACTCAAACTTTTACTGACAATTTCAAAGACATCAGCGGATAGACCATCGCCATCGGCAATGCGTTGCAGTTGGGCTCGCATGAGTTGGCTGCGTTGGGGTTCGATACGTTTCCAGTTTATGAGTGAACGCACCATGCGTGCGGCGACTTGCGGATTTATTTTATCCAAAGCCAGCACCTGATCGGCAACAAAGACATAACCTTGCCCATCTTCAGCATGAAAGGCTACCGGATTACGCATGGCGAATGTACCGATAAGAGCGCGAACCTTGTTCGGGTTGCGCAAGTCAAATTCGGGGTGACTCATGAGCTGCTTCACGCACTCTAATGTGTTGGCCAAGAATGATGCAGCTTGTACTGCAAACCATTTATCCATGACATTGGCATCATCACTCCAACGCTGTTCAAAGACCGCCAATGCCTGTGATCGTTGCGGGCAATCCCAGTGGGATAATGCCGACAGAGCAGCATATTGATCGGTCATGTTGCTTGCTGCGGCAAATTGGGCATAAACGAGCCGGGTTGAAGCTGCATCGTTTAATGTGCTCAGATAAGATAGGCATACATTTTTGAGTTTGCGTTGCTGCATGGCTTGATCATCGAGTCCTGTTGCGGCCGAAAGGCTTTGATATGCCAGTTCAAAATCATCACGCAAGGTGGTGGCAATATGTTGGCGCAGCTGCTCGCGTGCACGGTGAATATGGGTTGGGTTGGCTGGGCTGCAGGCTGCTGCAATATCGGCTTCCGATGGTAGTATTAGTGCTTCGGCTTTGAGAGCAGGGTCGAGCTGTTGATGGCGCAGGATATGGCCGAAGGCTGTGCTTAAACGTGAATCCGGTACGCCTTGTGTGTTCATGATGGCCTGGATAGTACGCATAGCAAACCGTTGTGCTGCAGCCCAGCGGTTGAAAGCATCCGAATCGTGTTGCATCAACAAGGCATCGTCATCGGCTGAATAGGGATAATCGAGTTCAACCGGAGCTGAAAATCCGCGCAGCAAGGATGGTAAGGGGTGGTGTGCCACCTGTTTAAACGTGAACGATTGTGATGCTTCGGTGATCAACAGTGTCTGTTCATGCTGTGTTGATCCATCGGGCAGCAGCAGCGCCATGGATAACGGAATTAAATAGGCTTTATTACTGGATTGCTTGGATGTTTGTGAACAGTGCAAGGTGGCTGTTTGTGTTTGTGCATCATAGTCCATGCGGATCGATAGTGTGGGGGTGCCAGCCTGATCGTACCAGCGCTGCATTTGTGCAAGGTCTGCTTTATTCGTATCGACATTGGCATCGCTCATGGCAGCCAGAAAATCTTCAGTGGTGACAGCTTGCCCGTCATGGCGTTCAAAATACAGATCCATACCGCGCCGGAAACCATCTACACCCAGCAGGCTTTGGTATAATCGCACCACTTCCGCACCCTTTTCATACACAGTGACAGTATAAAAATTATTGATCTCCATGTACGAGGCTGGGCGAATCGGATGCGCCATCGGGCTGGCATCTTCGGCGAATTGATGGGTGCGCAACAGGCGCACATCTTCGATACGTTTGACGGCATGGGAATGGGTGTCGGCAGTAAACTCTTGATCGCGGAAGACGGTTAAGCCTTCTTTCAAGCTTAACTGAAACCAGTCGCGGCAGGTGACGCGATTGCCCGTCCAATTGTGAAAATATTCGTGCGCAATCACCGCCTCAATGGCGATGTAATCATTGTCTGTTGCTGTTTCAGGGCTGGCGAAAACAAGGCGTGAATTGAATACATTCAACCCTTTATTTTCCATCGCGCCCATATTGAAATCATCAACGGCCACGATCATGAATAGATCGAGGTCGTATTCGAGGCCGAAACGCTGTTCATCCCAAAGCATAGCGCGTTTCAGCGAAGCCATGGCATGGCCGCATTGATGGATGTGGTGCGCTTCGGTGAAGATGCGCAGGGTGATATCGCGGCCGCTCATGGTGGTGAACTGATCTTCGACACAGGATAAATCACCGGCCACCAGGGCAAACAAATAACACGGCTTATGAAACGGATCATGCCATTCTACCCAGTGCAGGCCATCATCCAAATCACCGTGTGCAACAGGGTTACCATTGCTTAATAATACTCGATTGCTGGTTTTATCTGCCACAATGCGTACTGAAAATACAGCCATCACATCGGGGCGATCCTGATAATAGGTGATGCGACGAAAACCTTGCGCTTCGCATTGGGTGCAATAGTTGCCACCGGAACGGTACAGGCCTTCGAGTGCGGTATTATCCTCTGGATTGATGCGGGTGGTGATTTCGAGTTCAAATGTATCTGTATCAGGCACAGCTAAGATATTTAAACCCTGAGCATGCAGTTCATAGGCATCGCCACTTAGTTCGCTGCCATTCAGTTTTACAGCGATTAGCTCCATATCGTGGCCATCGAGAGTCAGGCTGGTGATATGGGCAGCCGCCGGGTTGCGCCGATAGTGCACGGTTGAAATCACTTCCGTTGCGCTTGCGCGCAAGGTGAATGTCAGGGATATGGTATCGACCAGAAAAGCCGGTGGCTGATAATTTTTTAAATAGGTGGTTTGAGCTTCTTGTGGCGTAGTCATGGTTTCTCCAGCGTATCATTCTTGAACAACAATAAAAATTTTGGCTCTTTCAAGCTCTTATCACAACATTTTTCGTTGCATTGCAAACCAATAGGTCATCTTTGAGGCGAAAGAGTCGAAAAAATACAACAATGATTGTAAATTATCTGTGTCTTTGTGCCTTTGTGGTGAACGTCGTTATTCTTGTTTATTTAGGTACTCTTAACCACCAATCAAACTCGGCGGTAGCGATGATTTTATGTTCACACAGTACGGTGACAGGGATGTTGAGTATGGCGCGATTGCGACGCTTTAAGGTGTCGATGCAATGTTGCAATGCGGCATCGCTGACCTTGGCTTTAGCCTGACACTCTTGCATGGCAGGGCGTTTGTATTGCATGGAGGCATTTTTCACCAGCACCAGCGATTGGGGGAATAAGGGTAATAGATTTTGAATCAGATAATGACCGCTGGCTCCTTCCGCTAAACCGTGGATGACCGACGCATGCAGGCTGCCGACATGATTGAGCAAATATTGCTGCTGTTTGATCAGCACCATATCGCCATCGGACTCCAGACCAATATGTTGATTGAACGGCAAATCTGCGATTTTTAAGGGTTTAATCAGGCTTTCTTTAATCAAGGTCATCTCCAGCGTTCAATTGAGCGCCGCGTAGAAAATCGTTTGCCGCCATGGCCTTTTTACCTGCCGGTTGCAATGTGGTGATGCGGTAGATCGAGCCGTTTGAGCAGGCGATGTCGAGCCCATGATCGGTGCTGATGATTGAGCCTGTGCGTGTCTGGTGGCTGCAGCTGAGTGCTTCACCGGCAATCAGTTTCAACCACTTACCCTTGCACTGTGTACGCACGCCGGGTCGTGGTGAAAAACAGCGCACCAAGCGATCAATCTCGGCGGCGCTTTTATTCCAATCAATAATACGCTCGTCATTGCTGATTTTTTTTGCGTAGGTTTGGCCATCGGCTGTTTGAGGCTCCGGTAATAAGCCTGTGGCAATTTTTGGCAGGGTGTTGATCAATAACTCAGCCCCCATGGGAGAGAGCTTGAACCACAATTCAGAGCCGGTTGTTTGATCGGTAATCGGCAATACCTGCTGCGCATAAATACCACCTGTATCAAGCCCTTCTTCCATCTGCATGATGCATACGCCGGTTTGTTGATCACCGGCGAGCAAGGCGCGCTCAATCGGAGCCGCACCGCGCCAGCGAGGCAACAATGAGGCGTGTACATTTACGGGCGCAATGCTGGGCGCATCGAGCCACGGCTTGGGCAATATCATGCCGAAGGCCACCACCACTAAAATATCAGCCTGTTTGGCTTGCAGCCATGCCAGAGCATCATCGTTATCACGCAGCTTGTCGGGTGTGATAATATCAGTTTGGCCATCCATGCCTGCATCGAGTGCGGCTTGTTTTACTGCCGAAGGTGTGAGTTTCATACCACGCCCCGATTTGCGATCCGGTTGCGATACAACACCAACCACATCCATGCCATCAGCCTCAAGCAGGGCAGTCAGGCAGGGGACAGAAAAGCCGGGGGTGCCAGCAAATACTATGCGCATATCTTCTCCAAGTGTCATTCAGTGAATGTGATTTTATTGCAACTATGCGGCACGCGATGGAAGTGAGGCTCAAGATGAATGCTGCTTGCAGTAGAGAGAGTGCCCTGAAGTGTTAGCCGCACATCGCCGTGATCGTTGCACGACTGAAATCGTACTTCAATGCTTTTAATGATCAAGATAAGCCTCGCTTCATGTTTGGTGCAATCAATGTGAGTGTTGGGTATGTAGTTTTGTAGCGTGCTGTATCGCGGGTTAATAATGTTAGCTTGGATACTGCGGCATGTGCGCCAATATAAAAGTCCGGTAATACGGATGTTTTTGTGCCGCCTCGGCGACGATAGGCCAAAAAAGCTTTTCCAGCCAGAAACCCTGCATCGTACGGTAAAGGATCTCGCCGAAACATGGTCGAATCGAGAAATATTTCTACTTCTTCAATACGTTGAAAACCAACAGATACTTCCGTATAGATGATCGGATTGATGATGAGTGCGCCATGATTTGCACAGGCAGCCAATTGAGTAGCAGACCAATCCGACCAATGAGGGTCATTGGTGGCAATATCCAGCAGTACATTACTGTCGATTAAAAATCCGCTCATACAGCTAGCCGCGTGTTAGTGTCATGATTTCATCGGTGCTCATGTTGGCTGTGGCCATGCCCTGCATTTTTTGAATGAGTTTGTCGCCGCGTCGGGATGCGGAGCTATGCACCAAGCGCAGCGCATTACCATCGACAATAAATTCAACCTCAGTCGCGGGTTGCAGACCAAAACGATCGCGCATGTCTTTGGGGATAGTAACTTGCCCTTTTGATGTGATTCTCATGATGACACCTCTTTCGCACTTGGATGAATGAAGTAATACTTGTAAGTATTACCAAAAAACATGGGATGTCTATTCTTTAGCGATAGATGTATCAGCCAGCATTAAAACACGATTCAGAGCCTTCAAATGAGCACGATAAAAATATTCATGCGAAATGCCGGGCTGGTGGTATCAAGCACCAAGCGTCGATTCACGACTCTCGTGCTCAGGCGATAGCATCTTTAACATCTTGATCGCCCAATCCCAACTCGGCCAGGCGTTGGCGCACACTTTCAGCCTGATTAGGTCGTACAGGCAATAGAATCATTTTTCCACCTTCTTTCTGAACATCAAAATAATCCACATCTGCAAAGTGCATGACTACTTAAAAAGCTTTTTCATTTTTTTGGTGATCATATTGCGCTTGAGCGGTGAGAGATAATCAATGAATAATTTACCGTTCAAGTGATCGAATTCATGTTGCAGGGCAACGGCATCAAAGCCTTCGAAATCGTGTTCGTGTGGTTTGCCTTCCACATCATGCCAGCGCAGACGAACTGCAGCAGGTCGTGTGACATCACCATAGGTTTCAGGTACCGATAAGCAGCCTTCCTCCCACGTTTCCTGCCCATCACTATGCCAGAGAAATTCAGGATTGAGCCAGACCTTGAGATCACGCGTGCCGCCGGGGCGATCAGGGTCATGGCGCACTTCATCACTGCGCCACAAGGTGTCGGTGACCGCGATTTGCAATGACACGCCGATTTGCGGTGCGGCGAGCCCCACGCCGGGGGCATCGTACATGGTGTCGGCCATATCTGTGATGATTTGCCTTGTTGCATCGCTCAGTGGGAATGTGACCGGCTGAGCGATGGTGCGCAGGCGATCATCCGGATGAATTAGAATTTCACGGATAGTCATTAAAAGGTACCACCATTCCAGCCGAACATGGTGCGTTCAGGGGCAACAAATTCGATATACACACGAGCAGGATCAATGCCCAGTTCTGACTGTATAAAAGCACATAATCTGGCCGATAAATCTGCTGTTTGTCCGTTTGTCAGGCCAAGACTTTTGAGCTCTAAAAAAGCTAAAGGAGCATCGGAGCCAGCAAACATCATGGCTTTGTTATCGTTGAGCTCGATCAATACGTACGATTCAGGCTTGCCCAATGCTGCTGCCACTTCAGATGAGCAACGGCTTAGAAAGCGTGTTTGATCAGACACGGCAACATTGGTGTGAATGAGTAAGCATGGCATTACTGTTCTTCCTTACTTGGCGCGGCCTCTGCGGCTTGCTGTTGAGCCTGGCGTTCCAGATTACGTTTAGCCTGCTCTGTACGCATGGCATTTTTTCTCACACGCATATCTTTGGTGGCATAAAAGCCTGCCCACCATAAAAGCACAAAGATCACCGCCAGAACCACCCAGAATAGAATACCACTCATGATGTTACCTCTGCTGTCTTGGGCAATGCTTGAACTGCTTGCGCGCGTGTATCGGCATTGCGTTGTAAACGGGCATTAAAAATATTGATGCCGGCGAGAATAAAGCCCAAAGCAATAAATGCGCCGGGGGGCAGAATAAACATCAGCACATCGGGATAGGATTCGCCAAATACCGAGAAGCCAAACAAATCACCTTGCCCCAGAATTTCGCGTACGCCACCCAGTAGGATGAGTGCAAAGGTGAAGCCGCCACCAACGGCAATGGCATCGACCAGTGAATCCGATATTGAATTCTTGCTGGCAAAGGCTTCAGCCCGGCCAAGGATGGCACAGTTGACCACAATCAATGGGATGAACAATCCGAGCACCAGATACATTTCATGCATCCATGCGTTCATGGCCATTTCGACCACGGTCACAAAAGCTGCGATGATGGTGATATAGGCCGGGATACGTACGTTTTTGGGAATCACGCCGCGCACCATCGAAACCACCAGATTGGAGCCGATCAACACCAGTACCGTGGCCGCCCCCATCCAGAAGCCATTTTCAGCCGATGTGGTGACACCGAGCAAGGGGCACATGCCGAGCAACTGTGTGAAAATGGTATTGTTGTGCCAAAAGCCATCGGCAAGTATGTCTGATTTATTCAATGCCAGCCTCCTTGTGTGCGATGTCGCTGTGTTTGCTCGCTTGTTCAAGCATGATCTTATGATGGCTGTGGAAAAATTCCAGTGCAGCTTTCACGGCTTTTACCACCGCACGTGGGGTAATGGTGGCACCGGTAAATTGATCGAAATCACCACCATCCTTTTTCACTTTCCAATTTTTACTCGTCAGTGTTTGATCGACAAAACTGGCCAGCCATGGTTTGTTTTTAGTCACCCCATCGCCGAGTCCGGGTGTTTCACGGTGATAGGTGATACGAATGGCCTGAATAGATGCATCTGGACGCACCCCGACCAGAATACGGATAGAACCAGAGTATCCATCCGGAGCAACCACTTCCCAGGCCAAACCAGTGAGCTCACCATTGGCACGTTTGGCTGGATAAATGGCTGTGTCTTCAATACTGAAGACTTCGGCCTGAGGATCATTGCGATGTTCTGGCAACACCTGTTGCAAAGCCTGATGCAGAGCCAGCTTTTGGGCGGCGGCAATCGGTGCGCGGGTAAAGATATCGGTGAGTCCGGTAACCCCTGCTGCAATGATGGCGACGACAAATAGCGCAATCACCATGCGAATCTGATCTTTATCGATGTTCATGATTCAGCCTTGTTAGCGTTTGCGGCATGGCCATAAACACGCGGACGGAAATAATGATCAATCAGTGGCACAGCACAGTTCATCAGCAATACAGAGAACATTGCTCCTTCCGGATAACCGCCGAAACTGCGAATAGACCATGTTAACAGGCCACAGCCGATGCCGAATACAATTTGCCCCATCGGTGTGACCGGTGATGATACCGGATCAGTGGCCATGAAAAAGGCGCACAGGATCAAACCACCAGCAAACAAATGAAACATCGGCGTGGCAAATTGTGCTGGCGCGAATTGATTGAATACTGCTGCCAGCAATAACACTGTGCCGATATAGGCAAAGGGGATATGCCAGGTGATGGAATGGCGGGCGAGTAGAAAGATGCCGCCGATGAGTAAAGCCAGGGCACTGGTTTCACCAATGCTGCCCGCTTCAAAACCCAGAAATGCATCCAGATAACTGTAGTGGTAGGCGTTCAGTGCATCGGCGACAGGTACACCGAGTGTTGCTTCTGTTTTGATATGCCCCAACGGTGAGGCCATGCTGATGGCATCGAGTGTGAGTTGGCTGGTGGCAAGGAATGCATCGGTGCCGGAGAAAAATAAGGTGGCGCAGAGTGAGAAATCATACAGATTGAGTGCTGGAGCCAGTGATGACATCGGCATGATCCAAGTGGTCATACTCAAGGGGAAAGAGATCAGCAGAATGACCCGGGCAGATAGAGCCGGATTAAAAATATTATGACCCAAGCCACCATAGACCTGTTTGCCAAGTACAATAGCAAACACACTGCCGAGCACAGCCATCCACCACGGCGTAGTTGCAGGCAGGGTGAGTGCGAGAAACAGGCCGGTTAAAGCGGCGGAGTTATCCAATAAAGTCGATAAAGGGCGCTTCATTAGTTTGAGACACACGGCCTCAGTCAATAAGGCGCTGAGCATGCAGCTGACAATCAGGAATACAGCCAGCCAACCGAACAAGTACACGCTGACTGCGGTGGCAGGCAATAAAGCCAGCACGACGGTAAGCATCATCATGCGAATGGAGTCGCCACCGTGGGCATGCGGGGAACTGAGCATAATCAGAGGCATTATTTTTTCTCCTCTGGGCTGGTTTGATCTACAGCGACAGTTTTTTCAGCACTGCTTGCTGTTTTATCTGCCGTGGTTGCTGCGGCGGGGGCTGCAGTGACGGAATCCGGAGTAGCCTCTGCTTTTGGCGCATGGGTGCGACGTACGCGGGAACGGCGAGCGGCTTTTTCATCCAGCTCACGTTGCAAACGCACATCGCGGCCTTCTGAACGATGACGCGATGCTTCGGCAAAACTCTGTTCACGCCGTTGCATGGATACCTGTCCTTTGCCATAACGAAAGTAGTGCACCAACGGGATATTCGATGGGCAAACATAGGAGCAGCAGCCGCATTCGATGCAGTCAAACAGCTGATAACTTTCTGCTTTTTCGGTTTGATCGCTGCGGCAAAAGTCAGCCAATAGATTGGGCACCAAAGAGGCCGGGCATACTTCACTGCAATGACCACAGCGAATGCATGGGTCTTCAGCACTATGGGCGGCAGCGATGGCTTGCTGGCCGAGAGCCAGAATACCGGAGGTGGATTTGATTACCGGAATATCCGGATGACGCAATCGTTCACCCATCATCGGGCCGCCATGCACGATTTGAATGCCGTTAAAATCAACCAGCCCCTGGCGTTCAAACAGGGAACGGATCGGGGTGCCGAGGCGCACATTCAGATTGGCCGGTTGCGGCAGGGCATCACCACTGAGCGTGACAATGCGCTCGGTTAGCGGTTGTCCCAAGATGACAGCATCGTGCAATGCCTTGCAGGTGCCGACATTCTGACACAGTACACCGATATGCATGGGTAGTTTGCCGGCCGGTACTTCGTGGCCAGTCAGGCTGTAAATCAATTGTTTTTCACTGCCCTGCGGATAACGTGTTGGCAAGACATGCACCTGCACATCATCCATGCCCTCTTTGCTGGATAGGGCATCGCGCATGGCTGTGGCGGCATCGGCTTTGTTATCTTCAATGGCAATAATGCCGGATGTGGTGCCGACCATGTGCATGATGATGGCCATGCCATCGAGGATTTCCGAAGCCTTTTCAACCATCAAACGGTGGTCGTTGGTCAAGTACGGTTCGCATTCGATGCCATTGAGGATGACGGTTTCAATCGGGAAACGTTTATCCTGCACCAGCTTGATAAAGGTCGGGAACGCCGCACCACCCAAGCCTGCCAAACCACACATGCGCGCCCGTTCACGTAATAAGGTCGGGTCGGTATTCTGCCAGTCAGGGATTGCTGCCAACGAATGGTCTGATTGATCATCACCGTCAGCTTCAATGAACACGGATGGCATGCCCATGCCGGAGGGATGGGCAATAGGTGATTCTTCGATTTTGAGCACACGGCCGGAAGTCGATGCATGTACGGGCACCGATAAATAACCTTCCGATTTGGCGATTTTCTGGCCGCGCAGCACATGATCACCAACGCTAACGAGGGCTGAGCAAGGTGTGCCGATATGTTGTTTCATCGGTAGAATAAGCATCGAAGCCAGCTTCACGGTTTCAATCGCTTTATCATCGGAGAGTTTATGCATTTCCGGATGAATGCCACCCGAAAAGCTGTGTGCAATCAGTCCCATTTTTTGGGCTAGAGTTCTAAGCATGGCCGGCATGTTGCTCCCGTCGTTCGTGGCCCAGTTGTGAGCGTTTGGTATCTGGCAATGGCCAGGCCCAGTGTTCAATCAGTTCCGGTTTAACCAGCATGTCAATGCAATCCACCGGGCACGGCTCCACACATAAAGTGCAGCCGGTGCAATGATCGACAATGACGGTGTGATATTGTTTGGGCGCACCGATAATGGCATCAACAGGGCAGGCCTTGATGCACAGGGTACAGCCGATACATTCATCTTCGCGCACAAAAGCAAGCATCGGAGCGCTGGCTTCTTCTTCCACATCTTTGGCTTCAACACCCATCAAATCCGCGATTTGTAACATGGTGCGTTCGCCGCCGGGTACACAGTGATTGACATCCGCCTCACCACTTGCAACGGCGGTGGCATAAGGCTTGCAACCCGGATAACCGCACTGACCACATTGTGTTTGTGGCAGCAGATTATCGATATTGTCGATCATCGGATCGCCTTCGATATGAAATATTTTCTGGGCAATGGCCAACACAATGCCTGCACAGAGTGCAAACAAGCCAAGGCTGGCCAAAGCATAGAGCAGGCCGGTCATGTGATATGCTCGTGGGTAAACATGTTCATCGGATCATGGCTGAAATTAAACTTTAACCAGGCCGGAAAAGCCCATGAATGCCAGACTCATCATGCCGGCTGTAATCAAGGCCAATGGCGAGCCTTTGAATGCCGCCGGTACAGGCGATACATCAATGCGCTCGCGAATGCCGGCAAACAAAATCAATACCAGCGCAAAACCAATCGCGGCACCAGCGCCATACAAGGCGGAAGTTAAAAAGGTTTGATCCTGTTGCACATTGAGGATGGCCACACCGAGCACCGCGCAGTTGGTGGTGATCAGGGGCAGGAAAATGCCCAGAGCCTGATACAGAACAGGACTGGTTTTATGAATCATCATCTCGATCAACTGCACCAGAGAGGCGATAATCAGGATAAAGAAAATAGTTTGTAAATAGAGTAAATCCAATGGAATCAACACATATTGCTGCACCAGCCATGATGCAGTGGAAGCCAGTGTCATGACAAACATCACGGCGAAAGACATGCCGACAGCCGTTTCCACTTTGCTGGAAGTACCCAAAAACGGGCAAATACCGAGGAACTTGGTCAATACATAGTTATTGACCAGCACAGCGGAAAGCAGAATTAAAGCGAATTCAGTCATGGCGCGGGAGTATAGGGCGATGGCCTATGCGCGTACACCGCTGAAAACCCACACTTTTTAGTCCTTTTTAGTTGGGCTCGTGTTCAATGACCAATCGTAGTCCAGATAGTCTGTGATTGTCATCTTGGTATTTACATCATTACGGTACTTGTGAATAAATGCGAGCACTCCGCCTTGAGCCTGGAAATCATCTTCAAACCAATCGAATATTTTGGAAATGTGCAATGTATTATCTTCGATGCGTACGCCTTTGTTGGCATGCATGAGAAATGATATGACTTGTTCATCGAGTTGCTGTCCCAAGTGGGCGGCATCATAAGCTGAGGGTTTGAGGTCGGGGCAACTGACCGAAGCGCAGACAATGGCTGCATGCATACGTGGCTCACCCATGGGACGTAGGATTTCATGCTCGATTTCATGCAATGTACGCATTTTCCCACTGACGATACCAGCATCTTTTTTCCAAACAGGAGAAAAAATACTGCCAGCATCGCGAATGGATTGTTCTGGCCGATGTCTGATCACCATATCAATGGCTAAAATATTGTAGGCATTGATCCAAAAAGCGATTTTTTCAGCCCGTGTGTGCAGTTGATCCGTATTAAATTGTGCTAACCCATCTAACACTTTAGGCCAGTCTTTGTTTGCGGACAAAGCTTGGTAGTTTACCACGTTGAGCGCAATGTGATGTTTACTGCCTGGCTGAACATAGGCTTGAAGTAAACGGGAGTATGTGGACCAATCCAGTTCACTGGCTGCGGATAGATTAGACATTACAAGAAAGGTGAGTAAAAACAATATTTTTAGCATGGGTGATTTTATCATGTGCGGGCGGTCGGATAAACGTGTGAATGATTACAGAGCCACTTGAATTCTTTGTTGATACTTGTATTGCGATATAATTCATCTACGCTGAGTTGGCGAGAGAAGCGCTGATTTAGGAGGGGGGGTATGTTGTTAACACTTATTGCTATTGTTGTTTTGTTACTTGTTGCATTGGGTATTTGGGATTTCAGACAGGAGAAACACACCATTTTGCGTAATTATCCTGTCATTGGGCATGCACGCTATATTTTGGAAAAGGTTGGCCCTGGTATGCGTCAGTATTGGGTGACCAACGATAAAGAAGAGCAACCTTTTAATCGCGATGAGCGTTCGTGGGTGTATCGAACAGCGAAGAAGGTGGATAATCATTTTGGATTTGGTACCACAGAACAACAATATGGTATCGGCTATCCAATTATTAAACATGCGGCATTTCCGTTTCCGGCTGATAAAATCATTCTTTCCGATGACGATCCAACGACTATGCCATGCATGAAAGTCATGGGGGAGGCGCATGGCCGCAAGCGCCCCTTTCGGCCAAAATCTATTATTAATGTTTCTGCCATGTCGTATGGGGCACTCGGCAAACACGCTATTTCAGCATTGAATCTGGGTGCAGCTCAGGCGGGTGCTTACCACACTACGGGGGAAGGTGGCATTAGCCCATTTCATTTGCTTGGTGCTGATGTAATATGGCAATTGGGTACAGGTTATTTTGGTGCGCGTGATGCTTCGGGTGCATTTTCTCTGGATGTTGTGTGTCGCCAGGTGAAAGAGAATCCGCAAATTAGAGCGATTGAAATTAAACTGTCGCAAGGAGCCAAACCCGGCAAAGGCGGCGTATTGCCTGGTGCTAAAGTTACAGCTGAAATTGCCAAGATTCGGGGTATAGCGGTGGGCGAAGCTTGTATCTCGCCTGCTTCACATAGCCAGTTTCATGACGTTGATTCGATGATTGCGTTTATTGAACGTGTCGCTGATGCCACAGGCTTGCCTGTTGGTATTAAATCAGCGGTGGGGGAGTTTGAGTTTTGGGACGAATTGTCGGATAGAATGATTCAGGGTGATTGTGGGCCAGATTTTATTGTCATTGATGGCAGTGAAGGGGGGACGGGAGCTGCACCGTTGACCTATTCGGATCATGTGTCTCTGCCGTTTAAAATTGGATTTTCCCGTGTGTATCAAACCTTTCAAACCAAAGGCATTGCCAATGATGTGGTGTGGATTGGCAGCGGAAAACTGGGTTTTCCTGATCGTGCGGTGATCGCATTGTCACTGGGTTGTGACTGTATCAATATTGCCCGTGAAGCCATGTTGTCGTTGGGCTGTATTCAATCACAAGCTTGTCATACCGGTCATTGTCCTACCGGCATTACGACCATGGATCCCAAGAAAATGCGTGGTTTGGTGATTGACAATAAAGCCACACGATTGGCCGAATACCTGCGTGGATTTAGGGAAGAGTTATATTCGCTGGCGCATTCTGCCGGTCTGGAGCATCCAGGCCAATTTAGGCCAGATCAAATTGAAGTGAGCAGTGGCGTGAATGTGTTTGAAACCTTGGAAAAAATCATGGGCTATGCACCAGAACATGTACCTTTTGCAGGCATGGCATCGTTGCTTGAGTCAAGCAAAGAAGAGGCGAAACAGTGATAAACTGAATGGTTGTTGCACTTCGTTGTTGCCTTCGTGTTGATGGGTGTTGACCCGCATTATTCATGAATCGCCGTGAGGATTGCGCCGGGTCTTTGTTTGCAACGGGGGGGGGCGAAAAAGGGCGTAGCCATGTTTACGGCCGCCTGAGTAAAAATTCGTTGCGGGCAAAGAAACAAGCAAGGGCGCGGTAGAATTCATGAATAATGCGGGTTAAGATGCCGCCACGGTGGGGGTGAATATGTCGAAAGCATTTCAGGATAAGATTATCATGGTGACAGGTGCATCCGATGGCATTGGTGCGCATATTGCAGCAGGGCTTGGTGAAGTGGGAGCTAGTGTGATTGCCCTTGGCCGCAATGAAGATGGCTTGCAGCAAACCCTGGAACGCATTGAAGAGCTGGGCGGGCGCTGTCTCTGTGTGCCTTTTGATCTGACTGATTTTGATGATTATGGAAAGTTATTCTTGGGTCTGAAAGATCAGATTCCGCATTTGGATGGGTTGGTGCATTGTGCGGCTGAAATTGATCGCTGCACACCGATGCAATATATCAAGACAGATGTGTTTAGAAAAGCGCTCGATATCAATCTTACCGCACCGAATATGCTGACTCAAATGATGTTGCCGTTGCTTAAACGCGCCGATGCTGCATCTATTGTGTTTAGCACTTGCGATATGGTTGAGGAAGATCAAAACAACTGGCATGCCTATGGTATGGCCAAGCGGGCATTGGCCTATGCTGCGGCGATGTGGCAGAACGAGCATGCTGAAAAGCCGTACCGTTTTAATTGCTTGAATCCGGGACGTGTGCGCACGGCGTTATTTAAGCGCACCTTTGGTGGCATGCATCCGGCTGAAGTGCCGGCACCGAGCACAGTCGTGCCGGCTTATTTGTATTTATTGTCCGATGAATCCAAGGCGCTGCGTGGACAGAGTCTGCAGGCGGCGGATTTGATGAACGGATTGAACGATTGATTGACCGCCCGACCGATTGATCTCTTGATCGATCATTTTGAGCAGGACTGTTTTGATTAGAATATAGCGGTGCTGTAGGCACAAAAAAATGTAGATACAAAAAAGGAGGCCTTGGCCTCCTTTTTTGTTGTCTGACGCACTGTGTTGGCGTGCTGTAGGGGTGAATACCTTTAGCGAATGCTGCCTTCCAATTGAATGGCGGATTCCGGAGAATCGGCAAAGGTTTTCAGCTTTTGGGCGCGTGAAGGGTGACGTAGCTTGCGCAATGCCTTGGCTTCGATTTGGCGAATGCGTTCACGCGTCACACCAAACTGCTTGCCCACTTCTTCGAGCGTATGATCGGTATTCATGCCGATACCGAAACGCATGCGTAATACTTTTTGCTCGCGATCGGTCAGATTCTCCAATACATCCAGCGTTGCTTCAGCCAGCGCTGCGCCAACAGCTGCATCGAGTGGATTTTCAGCATTGTCGTCTTCCACAAAATCACCCAGCTGTGAATCTTCATCATCACCAATCGGTGTTTCCAGAGATACGGGTTCTTTGGCAACTTCGAGAATCTGCTCGACTTTTTCAACCGTCATTTCCAGATGTTCAGCCAGCTCTTCCGGTGTCGGTTCGCGGCCGATGTTCTGGGCAATCTGACGCGATACACGCATCATTTTGTTGATGGTCTCAATCATGTGCACCGGAATACGAATGGTGCGCGCCTGATCGGCGATGGAGCGGGTGATAGCCTGGCGAATCCACCATGTTGCATAGGTGGAAAATTTATAACCACGCCGCCATTCGAATTTTTCTACCGCTTTCATCAGGCCGATATTGCCTTCCTGAATCAAATCGAGAAATCCTAATCCACGGTTGGTGTATTTTTTGGCTATGGAAATTACCAGACGCAAATTGGCTTCGATCATTTCACGCTTGGCCTGACGCATTTTGGCTTCGCCCATGGTCAGTTTGCGCGCCACATCTTTGAGTTCGGCGACTTCCATTTCAGTTTCTTGTTCAACGCGTTTCAAACGGCGCTGGTTTTCCTTGATTTTACCCACCACCGGTTCAATGTTTTCTACCCAGGCCGCTGCTTTATTTTGACGGATATTATCATCAATCCAGCGTTCGTTGGTTTCATTGGGTGGAAATGTTTCCAGGAATAACCTGCGTGGCATTTTGGCTTTTAGGGCGTAATCACGAATGGTGCGTTCAAAGCGGCGCACGCGGTCAATGGCATTTTTAAAGCGCTGCACTAGTTTTTCCAGCTGACGTGGTGAGAATGGAATGCTGGTCAATTCAAGCAGCATACCATCGAGTGCTGTACGGCTTTTGGCTTGTAGCTTGGCATCGTTGGGGCGTTTGGACAAACGCTTTTTAATATCGATGAAATCATCGTGGAATGCTTTGGCGTTGCCAAAGTGTTCGAGTGCTTCAGTCAGCTGCTCGTCTTTGGTGATGATGGTTTCCATCATCGGTGTGCCATCAGGGGTGGCGGTGCGTGCCTTGATGGCAGCGGTGAGTTGTTCGCCATCAAGCTTGGTTTCCGATTCAGCCGGCTCGTCATCTTCATCTTCACTGCGGCTCATGCGGTTTTCATATTCTTTGATGGCAGCGGCGTTGATGACTTTTTCTTCGACATCAATGATATCACGGAAGCTGGGTTCTTCGCCGAGCTCCAGGGCTTCGTCACGAATTTCAGCAATACGTTCACCGAGTAACATGATTTCGCGGAAGGTGGATGGGCATAAGCAGATCGATTCATGAACTTGGCTGCGGCCTTCTTCGATGCGGCGGGCAATTTCAATTTCGCCTTCGCGGGTAAGCAGTTCAACCGTGCCCATTTCGCGCAAATACATACGCACCGGATCATCAATGCGCACCACCGTGCCGAGTTGCGATGTGTCGGCACGCAGGGCGGAATCCTCTTTGCGCAAACGATCCTTGCGCATGGCATAGGAGCCGGTCGGAGCGCGTTCGGGATCAACCACCTCAACACCCATTTCAGTGAAGACGTTGATGATCTCTTCAACGCGGTCGGCGCTAACGAGGCCGGCAGGCAGGTGTTTGTTCAGGTCTTCATAGGTGATGAAGCCGGCCTGTTTGCCCTTGGCCATCAATGTGCCGAGTTCGCGAACCGTGATCTGATCTTTTTTCGACATGCGCTTATGCTCCTGTATCGCCTGATTGCTCAGACTGTAACTGTTCTTCTAAATCTGACCGTTCAGCCATAAGCTGTTCGGATAGTGTGCGCTGTTGCTGTTGTATTGCATTGAGTCGTTGTTTGGCCTGAATGGTTTCATGCAGGTTGAGCCCGTTTTTCATGCGCCAACGGATACCATTGAACTCCATGTCCAATGATAGGCTCTTAAACTCAACTTGTAGGACGGCAGCCTGATTCACCCAGCGAGAAATCAATGTTTGGCAATCAGGGAATTCCTGAGCCAATTGTCTCGCGATGTCGGTATTATTGTCTTCGGCATCCGTTTGTATCGAAAAAGCGCGTGAATATAACGATTTCATGCTGTCGTTGTCAATAAAAAAACAAGTCGCCAGCTCTGGGAGTTGTCGAAAACGTTCGGGTTGTTGCATTAAGCCAGCCATGAATCGTTCTTGGCGATCGGTGAGTTCGGGCAAGGGCGTGCTTGTTTGCGGCTGTTCCCGACTGTCGGGATTGGCTTGTTTTTGCCGCTGTATATATTTCAAGCTGATGCCGGTGGCTTGTTCGACTTCCTGTTTCCATGCTTGCCTTAAATAACGGTCATTCATGCTTTCCAGCATGGTATCGGCTTTTTTGGCCATGCGTGCCCGACCATCAGCGCCAGAGCCTGCCAATAGTTTTAAACCCATCAGCCATGTTTCGAGCACTTGTTTGCTGTCGTTATCGAGGCGTTGTTGAAAAGCATCTCGGCCTTCAGATTTAAGCATGGAATCTGGATCTTCGCCATCGGGCAAATAGAGGAAACGCGGAGTCAGTTCAGCTTTTAATAATGGCATCATGCGTTCCAGCGCGCGCCATGCGGCCTGACGACCAGCCCTGTCACCATCAAAACAAAATACGGGCGAGTCACATAAACGTAAAATCTCACGGATTTGGCGCTCGCCAATGGCTGTGCCCAGTGGTGCCAGCCCTATTTTCAAATCATGTGCCGCCAGTGCCAGCACATCCATATAACCTTCAACGACAACCAGTTGTTTGCTTTTACGGATATGATCACGGTGTTCTGAAAAGCCGTACAATAAATCGGATTTATGAAAATAATCGGTTTCGGCTGAATTGAGATATTTGGGCTGACCATCATCGAGTACGCGTCCACCAAAACCAACGATGCGGCCACGGCGATCACGAATACTGAACATTAATCGATCTCTAAAACGGTCACCATAACCGTGATCACCTTTGAACAGCAGGCCAACTGATTCCAGAGCTTCATTGCTGCGTGTCTCTTTGCCGAAGACTTGCTGCATGAAGCCATAACCGGCCGGTGTGTAGCCCAGGGCGTAATCACGAATAATATCTGCAGGCAAGCCGCGCTGTTGCAGATAATCGCGGGCTTTGCGACCAGCTTCGCCATGCAGGGCACGGTTCATCGCGGCAGATGCCCGTGTTAATACATCATAAGCCCCTTTTTGGAGAGCTTCGGCAGCCGGATTGCGCTCGGTATCCTGAGGGATTTCCATACCGGCCTTTTCAGCCAGATATTCAACCGCTTCGGGAAAAGCATAACCATCGTGTTCCATCAAAAATTGAAATGCACCGCCACCCACGCCGCAGCCAAAACAGTAATACAGTTGTTTATCGGCCGAGACAGAAAATGATGGTGATTTTTCATGGTGAAACGGGCAGAGCCCCATCAGGTTGGAGCCGGATTTTTTCAACTCTACATGCGGTGCAATGATTGCAATGATGTCCGTGCGCGTCAGCACCTCATCCAGAAATGATGGAGAAAAATTAGCCATAGTTTATTATGTAGAGGGAAAAGGCTTCAAATGCAAGTGGGGCGGTGCTTTTGGCTGCAGATTTAACTTAAACGTGATTTGATGATGCCGGATACTTTACCCATATCAGCACGACCTGCGCTCTGATTTTTGACGATAGCCATGACCTTGCCCATATCACGCATGCTGCTTGCGCCTGAAGCGTTGATGGCTTGATCGATGATGGCAGCGATTTCATCTTCAGAGAGTGGTTCAGGTAAATAGGCCTGGAAAACGGCTGCTTCAGCCAGTTCCTGTGTTTCCAGATCGGTACGATCTGCATCGGCGTATTGTTTGGCTGCATCGTTGCGTTGCTTGAGTAGTTTGGAAACCACCGCCATCGCTTCAACATCATCGAGTGGGTGGCCGAGTTCGATTTCTTTATCTTTCATGGCCGCACGCAGCATGCGAATGCATGATAAGCGCATTTTTTCACCAGCTTTCATGGCTGCTTTCATGTCTTCAATCAGTTGTTTTTGCATGGGTTCTCCTGTGCAATGTTGAGTGCTTTTTTACAGCGCTGGGCTGTATGGGTTTGGGTTTAATAAAAAATGCCGGGCACAAAGGCCCGGCATGTTATTGATTGTTACTAAGGGGATTCTTACAAAGGTGAGTTAATAATCGCGAGTTTCGCGCATGCGTACACGACGTAAGCGTTTCATCAAACGTTTGCGTGCGGAAGCTTCTTTGCGTTTTTTGGCGACGGAAGG
>JAUZQK010000027.1 GCA_030951025.1 Mariprofundus sp.
CTGATCGCACCAATCGCCAAGGGTGGTAAAGTTGGCCTGTTCGGTGGTGCCGGTGTTGGTAAAACAGTAAACATGATGGAATTGATCAATAACATCGCCAAAGCACACGGTGGTTTGTCGGTGTTTGCCGGTGTGGGTGAACGCACCCGTGAAGGCAACGATTTCTATTATGAAATGAAAGAATCCAATGTATTGGATAAAGTTGCTCTGGTTTACGGTCAGATGAATGAACCTCCGGGCAACCGTTTGCGTGTTGCGTTGACTGGTTTGACCATGGCTGAGTATTTCCGTGATGAAGGCCGCGATGTATTGATTTTCATCGATAATATCTACCGTTATTCATTGGCTGGTGTGGAAGTATCTGCACTGCTGGGTCGTATGCCATCAGCGGTGGGTTATCAGCCTAACCTGGCTGAAGAAATGGGTCGTTTGCAGGAGCGTATTGCTTCAACCAAGACCGGTTCAATCACCTCTGTTCAGGCCGTATATGTACCTGCGGATGATTTGACCGATCCGGCACCTGCCACCACATTCGCGCATCTGGATTCGACGATTGTTCTCTCACGTCAGATCGCAGAGCTGGGTATCTACCCTGCGGTTGATCCGCTTGATTCAACATCGCGTCAGCTGGATCCGAAGATTATCGGTATCGAACATTATGAAGTTGCACAAGGTGTGAAACAGACCTTGCAGCGTTATAAAGAACTGCAGGATATTATTGCTATTCTGGGTATGGATGAACTCTCTGATGAAGATAAGCAGACTGTTCAGCGTGCACGTAAGATTCAGCGCTTCTTGTCTCAGCCTTTCCATGTTGCAGAAGTATTCACTGGTTCTCCAGGTGTTTATGCCAAGAAAGAAGAAACCATCAAGGGTTTCAAAGGTCTTTTGGCTGGTGATTATGATCATCTGCCTGAGCAAGCTTTTTACATGGTTGGTGATATTGCCGGTGCGGTTGCCAAGGGCGAGAAAATGGCGGCGAAAGGCTAATGGCAGCCACGATGCAAGTATTGGTTGCTACAGCTGAACGTGAAGTCTATCGCGGTGATGCGGATTTTCTGGTTGCACCGGGCGCTGCTGGCGAACTCGGTATTTATCCCAATCACTGTCCGCTATTGGCATCATTGACCACGGGTGAGTTACGTATCACCAATGGCGATGTTGTTGATGAAGTATTTGTATCCGGTGGTTTCATTGAAATCCAACCGGGTATTATTACTGTGTTATCGGATTCAGCAGACCGGGCTGGTGATATTGATGAAGCGGCGGCCTTTGAAGCTGAACGCATTGCCCAGGAAGCGGTTGAAACGCATAAGGGTGATATCGATTATGCCAAGGCAGAAGCAGAATTGTCGATGACAGCTGCGCGTTTGGCGTGGCTTAAAAAGAAAAAGAGATAAGCTAATTGATGTAATTTAAAAGGGTCGCCATTGTGCGACCCTTTTTTTTGGTTTTTTAAAGTCAGTGTGAATAAAAAGAAACTGCAATCTGAGTATCTTTGTCTATAATCTCACTCAAGCTGGCTCATTTAAGTCAGTTTGATAGTTCAACACCATCAACCAATTCCTCTGGAGGGAAACCATGGCTCAATTGCATTATCCTGATTTACAGGTCTGTGTATTAGCTGCCGGTCGCGGCAAACGTATGCATTCCAATCTACCCAAGGTGCTGCACAAGGTGCTGGGACGCTCGATGATTGATTATATCCTGCACACGGTTGAAAGCCTGCGCCCGAAAGGGATCGCTGTGGTGACAGGCCATGCGTCCGAGCAGGTGCGTGAACATGTGGGGCAACCGGCGAATCTTTCTTGGGTGATTCAGGATAAACAACTTGGTACAGGGCACGCCGTGCAACAGTGTGAAAAAGTTATTCGTGACGTGCGTGATGTGTTGATTGTCTGTGGTGATACGCCGCTATTGAGTGTGGATACACTATCGGCCTTGATTGATGGCCATCGGGCGGCCAACTCTGATGTTACTGTATTGACGGCCAATCCAGCCAATTGCTTTGGTTATGGTCGTATCGTGCGTGATGAGCAGGGCAAGGTTCAAAGCATTGTCGAAGAAAAGGATGCCAGCGCCGATCAACGGGATATCATCGAAGTCAGCTCCGGTATTTATTGTGTGCGTTATGAGGTGTTATTCGATCTGCTGCATGCGATTGATAATAGCAATGCACAAGAGGAATACTATTTGCCGGATATCGTGCCATTGGCGCTCAAGGCAGGTCAGTCGGTAGATGCAGTGCCGATGGCAGATGCCAATGAGATGTTCGGTGTGAATGATCGTATTCATCTATCCCAGGTCGAAGAGCTGATGCAGAAACGCATTATTGAAGATTGGCAACGCCGTGGTGTGACCATTGAAAAGCCGGATACTGTACGCATTGAAGCGGGTGTCAGTATTGGTTTGGATACGACCATTCAGGCAGGCTGTTATTTGATTGGTTCTACCCAGATCGGTGATGAATGCCGCGTTGGCCCCAATGCGGTGTTGGTTGATGCGCGTTTGGATGATCGGGTGAATGTGTTTGCATTCAGCCATATTCATGGTGCGAACGTGGGTTCTGATACCTTGATTGGCCCTTATGCGCGTTTGCGTCCCGGTGCTGAGCTGGATGAAAAGGTACATATCGGCAATTTCGTGGAAATTAAAAAGTCCGTTGTTGGTCATGGCAGTAAAGTGAATCATTTGTCCTATATCGGGGATACGACTATCGGCTCATCGTGCAATATCGGTGCGGGTACAATCACTTGCAATTATGATGGTGCCAACAAGTTTGAAACCAATATCGGAGATAATGTGTTTATCGGTTCCGATACCCAGTTGGTTGCACCGGTCAGCATTGGTGATAATGCAACGATCGGCGCGGGCAGTACGATTACGCGTAATGTGGCTGAAGGTGGTTTAACCTTGTCCGGTCGCACGGAAGTAAAATATCTATCCGGCTGGGAACGTCCACAAAAAGATAAATCCTGATGTGCGGTATTATTGGTGTTTTAGCTCGGCGTGGTGTGCAATCAGATCTGCTGCATGGTTTGCAGCAAATGGAGTATCGCGGTTATGATAGTGCTGGCGTGTGTGTGCTCGATCATGGGCGGTTGGACTGCGCCAAGGCTGAGGGTAAGTTGGTCAATTTACGTCAGGCTTTGCGTGATAAGCCCTGTGACGGGTCAATCGGCATTGGCCATACGCGCTGGGCAACACATGGTAAACCGACTCAAATCAATGCCCATCCGCATTTAAGTGATCATTGTGCGATTGTGCATAATGGGATTATTGAAAATCACGAAGCACTACGCCACGACTTGAAAGATGCAGGGGCTGAATTTGAATCGGATACTGATACGGTTGTGATTCCTCACTTGTTGGCGCAGTGCATGCAGCAGACAGAGTCTGTGGCAGATGCCTGGTTTGAAATGTTGAAGTCGTTGGAAGGTGCTTATGCCTTGGCAGGGCTGATAGAACTCGAAGCTGAATCGTTATGGTTTGCCCGCAAGGGTAGTCCATTGCTGTTGGGTCGCAGTGCTGATGCGTTTTATGTCGCATCCGATGCGCTGGCCGTAGCAGGCTTGGCGACTGAAATCATGTATTTGCGTGAAGGCGAGTGGGGGGCGTTATCTGGCTCTGGCTGTGCCGTGTTTGCTATGGATGGTCAAGCCATCGAAGCACACTGGGAGCCGATGCCGCATGCCGCCAGCAGTACGGATAAAGCCGGTTTCCGTCATTACATGGAAAAAGAAATCCATGAGCAGCCAGCAGTATTGCAGCGCATTCTCGATGCTTATGTCGATGATGATGCGATTCATTTCCCAGATGCAGCATGGCTGGCTGAACAGAAACTGCCCAAGCGTATTGTCATGGTGGCCTGTGGCACATCCTATCATGCCGCTCTGACGGCGCGTTATTGGCTGGAGCGCTATCTTAAAGTGTCGGTTGAAGTCGATGTAGCATCAGAATATCGCTACCGTAATCCGGTGATTGGCGATAATACCCTGCTGATTACCTTATCCCAATCGGGTGAAACTGCCGATACACTGGAAGCGATGCGCTTGTTTAAACGCAGTACACCGCAGAACAAAGCCTTGTCGATTTGCAATGTGGCCAGTGCCTCCTTGCCGCGTGAATCCGATGGTCTGATTGAGCTGCACGCAGGGCCTGAAATCGGTGTGGCTTCCACCAAGGCTTATTTGGCTCAGTTATCGGTGCTGGCATTGTTGGCGCTATCGATGGCGCGCCGTGGTGAAGTCATGGATCAGACTGAATTTGATTCTCATATTGCCAACCTGTGGCGCAGTGTGGATGGCCTGTCGCACATGCTGACACAGACAGCGGCAATCAGTGCCGTAGTACCTTTGTTTGCTGAAGCACGCGGTTCATTGTTTCTCGGACGCGGTCCGTGTTTTCCGTTGGCGCTGGAAGGCGCATTAAAACTCAAAGAAATCTCATATCTGCATGCCGAAGGTTATGCAGCTGGTGAAATGAAACATGGCCCGATTGCCCTGATTGATAACAAGTTGCCGGTGGTGGTCATTGCTCCGCAGCAATATCAACTCGATAAAGTCCTGTCGAATCTCCAAGAAGTGCAAGCACGTGGGGCGAAGGTGATATTGCTGACCGATCTACCCAAAGCGCAATGGCCGAAAGGTGTCGATTGCATCCTATCTGTGCCTGAAGGTGATTATTTCTCCACCCCGTTGTTGGTGTGTGTACCGCTGCAATTATTGGCCTATGAAGTGGCCTTATCCAAAGGCACGGATGTCGATCAACCCCGCAACCTGGCCAAATCGGTGACGGTGGAATAATACTATACTGGACCCCTAAATAGACCGCCTTCAAAAACTCACAAGTCATTGTTTGTGGTAGTGTAAAATGCAAGGAAAGGTGGTATTTCCACCCAAAAGGCTTGC
>JAUZQK010000028.1 GCA_030951025.1 Mariprofundus sp.
CTTGCAGCACTTAGCTCCATTCAGCTTGCAGCACTTAGCTCCATTCAGCTTGCAGCACTAACAAACACCCCCAATACTATTTTAGCCGTTAACCTCACTGCTCCAGGAGTTACTCAACCCGCTGCAGGAATTACTCAAACTGCTGCATTTGGCATTCAGACCAATGCTTTAGTTGCTTCGTCAACAACAAGCACTCCGTTGGAAATAGCTAATATCAATGCTTTTTTCGCTGCCAACCCAACTGCATCAGGTGAGTCATCAGCTGCTTCCGAAGCCGCAACATCAGCAGCTTTAACCTTGGCAGATACTGAAGACTATACCTACGAAAACGAATAAAACGACGCTTCAATCATTCAAAGGCTCCGGCAATGCCGGAGCCTTTTTTTATGAAACCAAAGTGCGATAAGAGCTCAATAGTATTTAGCGCAGTGCAGATGGAGTCATCGTCATCGCTGGTTAAACAAACAAATCCACCAAGCTTTGATCTAAAATCAAGGTGTCGTTTAAACCTTTTAAATTATAAGTCAGAAAGAACGGAATATGATCTTTCTTATAAGCCACAACAGGCTCCTGCTTTGCTGTTTCTGCTTGATTAACTTGAGCTACTGCCAACTGCACGACTTCAGTTTTTAAAGGCTTATCTGCATTGAACATCGGCGGCGTTTCACCCTGACCCATGCTCATGGCAAACATACGTGCCTCTTTGCCATTATCGTATTGCAAACCCATGGCCAGCGTCAGCTTCATGACTTCTGACTCACAACAGGCAACAACTGCCCTTCAGCAACGGCAACAATTGCCGCCCCGAATAGGAAACGGTTTAAAAGAAAGTCCATCAAAACATCGCAACCACCTGTTTTTAATTAATAACTCAGGAAATCCTCCATCGATGCAGCAACCAGCGTCAAGTTCATCGTGCTAAATCACTGCACAGGACATGCCATCCACCGAACGATAGATTCTGCATGCAAAAAAGTAATTGAATGAACCAAAAAACAAAACAAAGCGAGGGTGACCACTCAACCCCCGCTTAAAACAACGTCACATACTTACCTGTCTAAAAAATTTTAACGGGCAAACACCTTTTGTAAGATATCGGTGGTGCGTTTGAGTGGGTTTTTACGAATCGCAGCTTCTTCTTTGGCCATATAAAGAAAGATTCCGGAGAGGCCGAGATCAAGCACATGCTGGGTAAGATTGGCTTTCGCGTTCGGCACAAAAGGCAGCGCTTGATACTTACCCATTACATTATCATAAGCTTGAATCGCACCAGCCTGATTCAATGCGTTGGACACAATCGGGCGCATTTCTTTGGCCAATGGATTCGACATTTTAGCTTTAAAATATTGTGTCGCCGCATCATTCGGGCCATTGAGAATACGCTTGGCATCATCGAAGTTCATACTCTGGATAGAATCTGCAAAAATACGTTTGGCTTTGGGTGTTGCTGTTTCTGCGGCTCGATTTAAACGCAATTCCAAATCATCCATCATCGCCCCCATACCCACAGCAGACAATGCCGATTTCACCTGTTGCAAGCTATCCGGCAATGGAATATGAATCGCCGGATCCCGATTAAAACCATCAGACTGACTCAATTGGCCAACAACCGTTTCCGATCCAACCCGCAGCGCATCTTTCAAACCTGCAATCATATCCGACTGGCTCAACCCACCAATAGACGCAGAAGCAGGGACTGATGCAGTTGTTTTACCCAAGCCTGAATCATTGAGCAAACCACCCACCTGATCCATCCAGCCGGCTGAAGCCTGAGCTACAGGCCACAACAACACAGCCGCTGTGAATAGGCTTGTTTTCCAATTAATATATTTCATCGCACACCTCTCGTCCCGATATTACCACTCAACACTAACGCTCAAACACGCCCATGTGAAAAACATGACCATGGTAATTCAATATCACCCCGTCCACAGTGATTTCCTGCAAGACTAAGCCTGCACTGATGCTCTGTTTTTCTTTACGCACCTTGCCATTAATAATCACCATGCGTGTTTGTGGCTCCACATCATACATATGCCCTTCAATGCTGAGCTCCGGCAAGGATTGCTGCTCAGCCTCTGGCAACTCAAACCTTGATTTGATATTCACTGATTCAGGCTGTTGTTCAGCGACAAACCGATGCGAGTCATTCATCCTGCTGACTAGCGACGATGCATTAACTGTTTTAAATATCGGTTTACTTTCCTGGGCTGGGTTCAAATGTTCTTTTATCAAAGACACGGGACGAGAGGCTTGGGGCTGATTTAAAGTCGGCTCAGCAACCGGATGAACAACAGATCCCGAGGCAACCGATTGAGATACAGCCGGCTGAAGTGCAACCGCTTGACTTGCAACAGCGCGATTTGAAACAGATTGATCTGAAACAGATTGATTAAGGACAGGCTTCGAGCCCGATGCCTGCCATTGCGCCACCATCCACCCAGCTATTAATGCAGCAACAGCAAGCATCAACGGCCACACAAAACGACGCTGCCCTGACTGCCCAAGCGGCACAGCAGCAGGTCTCGCCAATGCTGCCGATTCGGAGCCTCGTTTTTCATCTGATTTTTTCAATGCATCCAGAATATACGACATCAGCGTAGTTTGCCGTGATTCAGCAACGGCGTGCTCTGATGAATACGCTCATTGATACGCATCAGCGTCAATAGCCCGACGATGCCATCGGCGGGCAAGCCTTCGCTTATCTGAAAATCTTTTAGGCGCTCAACTAGCACTGCATTCATCGTCGTAAATATTTGTGGTGGAATCATTTTACCCTGTAGGCTATCCATCTGATCGGCCAACCATGGAATCAATGCACCACCATCACCCTGCTGAACATCCCCGTGATAAGCCTCAGGCTTTGCCCAAAGCAGGGTGAGCTGACCCTGCCAATATTGTTCCAGCTCAGTTAAAGTAATATTCCATTGCTGCTCGCCCAGCTGAATGATGACCCGCCTTTCTTGCACTGAGCGAATGACCGCAAAATGATGTGCTCCATCCTCACCTGTCATTTGAAAAAGCGCCGGACGATTCAACTCATGCAATAGCCAACTGTTGCTGCGCTGCTGCAAACAAAAGAGTTTTTTCTCAGCCAATTGATCACAAGGCTTGGTCTTATCATCCACAAGGTTGACATGCCAAAGACTGGCAAGGGTTAGAAATGCCTGCTGTTTGCTGCCCTGTGCTTCAACCACCTGCCATACACTTTCGCCAATCGCATCAGCCGCTGGCTCTAGCTGTTCAATCGTTTCTGCATGAATTTCAGATTGCACTATATTTTGCCCAGAGATCGTCACACCTTGGCTTTCAGTTTGAAGAAGCTCAGACTGCTCTTGCTCTAATAACGCTTGCTCTGACAGTTCGGCGACTACTGCTAAACCGGACACTGATATTTCATCCGCTACAGCTTCAGAGCTTTCTGACTCAGGCTTCACAGACTCAGTCATTGCAAACCGAGTGGCATACAGGAGCCTTAAACCGCCTTCAATAGATTCAGTAAGCGCAGGAGGAACGCCTTGCTCCGAGCCAGGCTGGGACAAATCACTTTGAGGCGGAATACTTTGATCAGCTATAGCTTGATCTGAAAGCATTTGATCTGAAACGACTCGATCAGCGGCAGGTATAACTGAATCAACCGAAGCAGTCTCCATATGAACAGGCAGCCACGGCCATACCCTGTCGAGTAAGATGGCATTGGCTATGACCAAAGCCAATGCCATCAGTAACGGACTCAGCCAACGTGATTTTGTTTGCTGCTGCTCTTCTCCCAGCACTTCGCGACTGGCTTGTTGCACATGTGTCTTCTCAACCATTGTTTCATGTCTGCTATAAACACCAAGCAATGCCCGGTCACAGAGCAGATTTATCAGGCGCGGCGTGCCTTGGCTAATGGTAAAAACGAGATCAATGGCTTTGTTGCTAAACACCGGCCGATTGCAGCCTGCAATCGCCATCCGATGCCGCACATATTCACAGCTATCTTCTTGGCTCAAAGACTGCAGATGGAAACGCGCCGTAATACGTTGAGCCAACTGCCTCAAATCGTTTCGCTCCAGCATCTCTTTGAGCTCAGGCTGACCAAGCAAGATGATCTGCAACAGCTTACGCTCACTGGTTTCCAGGTTGGTCAACAAACGCAATTGCTCCAGCACATCCGGTGAAAGGTTCTGTGCTTCATCAATCATCAGCACCACGCTGCGCCCTTGTCCATGGGCTTCGATCAAGTACTGATTAATTGAATCGGTAAACGTTTTAATGCTGCTGCAATCACCCTCATAAGCAATGGACAGCTCATCACAAATCGATGCCAGCAACTCTTGCGCCGAGAGTCGCGGATTCACAATCCATGCCATTTCAATATGAGCAGGAATATCCTCCAGCAATTTACGACTGATCGTGGTTTTGCCTGTCCCCACCTCGCCCGTCAACAGCACAATGCCACCGCCGCTACCCAAGCCATAAGACAAATGTGCGAGGGCTTCCTGATGCTGATGGGTTAAATACAAATAACGCGGATTCGGTGCGATTGAAAAGGGTGGCTCATGCAAACCAAAATATTCGAGATACATTATTGCCAGCCCAACATAAATATGCGCTGTGCAAATAAAGCACCAATGGCTATCTCAGAGCCGTGAATAGAAACAGCGCGCCATAACTTCAACCATAACATGGGGCTAATGGTAGAGACTATGTGTGCATAAGTCAGTGCGTATTCAACATCGATAGCATTGTGTTTGCCGTGCATTTTTTAAACACCAAGGCAGTATGCCCCCATGAGATATCCCTTACACCTGCTGGCGTTACTTTTGGCATTCATATTATCGGCTTGTGCCACCACAGAAAATCATTTCGACCCGATTGAACCTGCGAACAGGGTCAGCGATACAATCAACGATGGTATTGACCGCATTAGCTTAAAACCTGCCGCACTTGGTTATACAGCTATCGTACCCAAACCGATGCGTCTTGCTGTAACCAACTTTTATGATAACTCCACCTATTTAAACACTGTGCTGAATGATTTTCTGCAAGGCAAAGGTGCCCAGGGCGCACAAGATTTTTTACGCTTCCTGATCAACTCAACACTGGGTATTGGAGGTCTGGTCGATGTTGCTTCATCGATGGGGCTTGAGCGACATCGGGAAGATTTTGGCCAAACACTGGCAACATGGGGATTCTCGCAAGGGGCATATCTGGTTTACCCATTATTGGGGCCCAACTCTGTGCGCGATACGCCTGACATGCTCACCGCAACCGCAACCGATCCATTATTCTGGGCAGGCTTTGTATTAGCACCCTATATCACCATACCTGTCACTGTGCTAAAATATATTGATGAACGATCCCTGCTGCTCGAAGCCTCCGACATGCGTGATGAACTGGCTTTGGATCCCTATGTATTCACCCGTGAAGCGTGGAGGCAAAATCGCGAATACATGATTTATGATGGTCACCCACCCACGCCGGATACGAGTGGCGATGATGGTTGGGAAGAGGATGATTTCGATTCCGGCGATGCTTTTGACAGCTCAGAAAACACGGACAAAGAAACCACGAAACCAGCTTCTAACGATACAGCAGCGAGCACAGCCAGCCAGCAGGACACACAACAAGCGACCACACCAAACAATCCCTTACTCACAACACGCATTCATCTGAGCAACACACCCACAGATCAGGTCTTGGATATGCACAAAAGCATGCCTGCGATTTCAACAGCTTCAACAGAAACCATGTATGTCATTTATCTGTCTTCACATTATTCTGAAATTGAAGCTGCAGCGGAGCAAGATCGCATCGCCAAACAAGGCATTCAAAGCACCATTATCCCTGTCACGTTGAATCAGCATATCTGGTATCGCCTGCGAGCCAGTGAATACAACGATAAAGCCGAGGCAGTCACACAACTGGCTGTCTTAAAAACAAGCACCCGGCTTCATGATGCATGGTTGATGATGGAAAAAAGTAAAACACCTGATTAACCACCGCGCAAAATAACTAAACCTGGCTGGCTCGATGCCTTAACACATGATCTGCCAACACCAATGCCAACATGGCTTCGGCAATGGGTACTGCCCGAATCCCCACACAGGGATCATGACGACCCTTGGTCACGATCTCGGTTTCATTGCCATGAATATCGATGGTTGGACGCGATGTGAGGATTGATGAGGTCGGCTTCAACATCATGCGGGCACGGATTGTATCACCATTGGAAATACCACCCAACACACCGCCGGCATGATTACTTTGAAAACCTGTAGCCCGAATCGCATCACCGAACTCCGAGCCACGCGCTTCCACACAGGCGAAACCATCACCGATCTCAACCGCCTTTACGGCAGGAATATTCATCAACGATTTGGCAATATCCGCATCGAGCCGGTCAAACACCGGTTCACCGAGACCAGCCACCATGCCATGCGCTTCCACACGCACTGCTGCGCCAATAGAATCACCGGTTTTACGCAGCTTATCCATGAACACCGCCATCGCTTCAGCAGCTTGGGCATCCGGGCAAAAAAATGGATTCTTGCTGATTTCTGAGACCTCGAAACGCGCCGGATCGACTTTCACCGGACCAATCTGATCGACCCAGCCAATGATCGAAATGCCCGATTGTTGTAATAGCTTTTTGGCAACCGCACCGGCTGCAACACGCACAGCCGTTTCCCGCGCTGATGAGCGCCCGCCACCACGGTAATCACGCCGTCCATATTTCTCGAAATAGGTGAAATCAGCATGACCCGGACGAAATTTATCTTTGATGTCAGAATAATCTTTACTGCGTTGATCGGTATTACGAATCAACAAGGCAATCGGACAACCGGTCGTGATGCCTTCAAATACCCCGGAGAGGATTTCCACTTCATCGGCTTCGCGCCGCTGGGTGGTATATTTGGATTGCCCCGGCTTGCGACGATCCAGATCCGGTTGAATATCCGCCTCGCTTAGCGCAAGCCCTGCAGGACAACCCTCAACAATGGCCAGCAATGCTGCGCCATGCGACTCCCCCGCCGTAGTAACTTTAAATATTTGGCCGGTAGAAGAACCGGACACTATTCAATACCCGGGTCGCCAGCACCAATATGGAATCCAGCATCGACATAATGCAACTCACCGGTCACACCCGAAGCCAGGTCGGATAAGAGATAGACACAGGCATTGCCCACTTCTTCCTGATCGACATTACGTTTCAACATCGAGCCGCGCGAACTTTTCTCCATCAACTTACGGAAATCACCCACTGCCGATGCAGCCAGTGTCCTGATAGGGCCTGCCGACAACGAATTCACCCGAATACCCTGCGACTCACCCAAATCCGCCGCCAGGTATCGTGTTGATGCTTCCAGTGCAGCCTTGGCCACACCCATCGCCCCATAACCGGGAACGGCACGTTCAGCGCCCAGATAAGTCATGGTGACCATGCTGGAGCCTGCTTTCATCAATGGCGCTGCGCGTTGGGCACAAGCCACAAACGAGTATGCTGAAATATCCAAAGCCAAATGAAAGTCTTCACGCGAAGTTTGTGAAAACGGATCGCGCAAAGCATCTTTATTGGCATAAGCGATGGAATGCACAATAAAATCCAGTTCACCCCATTGCTCTTTCACCTGCGCAAAAAATGCATCGATACTATCTTCTTCAGAGACATTCATCGGCGCAATAATTTCTGCCCCCACACTCTCCGCCAATGGGCGTACCCGTTTTTCCATCTGTTCACCCAGAAAATTAAACCCAAGTGTTGCACCTTCACGGTGAGCCGCGCGCGCCACACCCCAAGCGATAGATTTATTATTGGCCACACCAAGAATCAGACCTTTTTTGCCTTGCAGAATACCCACATGAGACTCCCTATTCAGTTTAACTTCATTTAATTTAATTTTGCCGATAATATCAGTAGCCTCACCAAAGCGCACGCACATGCGCAGCTGTGTGTTGGATGCTCTGTCAGAATTTAAAATAAATGGTGCGCCCTAGTGGACTCGAACCACTGGCCTTCGCCTTCGGAGGTTAGTTCGTCTGTATGACGGCCACGCTCCTTATCAAACACCACTCATCAAAGGGAAAACGGTGACAGTATATTCTTTGGCCTCTTTTGGCTGGAGCAAAAGGACTGGGCTTGCACATTTTTACCTCCGATTTTGATTCGCCGACTCACCGTCGAATGATGCAAACGTGAGAGATTGGCGATCCCAGCATGGGAAAACACAGCACTTCTGATGTAGGGTGCGGTATCGATGAATGAGCTGCTCGCATGTATTCACAGCCTTTCATCAATCATTCAATAGTGTGGGATAACAATGAACAACGATACACCATCAAACGGGCTGGTTCTGGTCATCAATACTGGCAGCTCATCCATCAAAATGGCGCTGCTTCGTATGCCATCAGAAACAACCGTAGCTGAGGGCTTGCTGGAAGACCGCAGTGCAACCGAGGCAATATTAAACTGGAATATTGCTGGCCAACAGCAACAGGCCACCACACTGAACAATTCGCAGAACAGCATTCAACAAATGCTGGCGTTGCTTTTTCTGCACTGCGATAAAAATGATATTATTGCCGTCGGGCACCGGGTGGTGCATGGCGGTGAACGATTTATCAAACCGACTCGCATTGATGCCACGGTAATCGCGGAACTGGAAACATTATCGCATTTGGCTCCCTTGCATAATCCCGCCAATATCCGGGGCATTCGTGCCGCCATGCAAGCCTTGAGCGATATTCCTCACATTGCCGTCTTTGATACAGCTTTTCACCACAACATGCCGAAACATGCCAGCCTGTATGCCGTGCCCTACCATTGGTATCGTGATCATGCTGTCCGGCGTTATGGTTTTCATGGTACCAGCCATCATTATGTGACGCAGGAGGCAGCTATTTGTCTGGGTCGTGAATTAAGCGATTGCCAGTTATTAACCGCGCACTTGGGCAATGGCTGTAGTGCTACGGCAATTGCTGCTGGCAGCAGCATCGATACCACGATGGGTTTCACGCCTCTGGAAGGCTTGGTGATGGGCACACGCAGTGGTGATATTGATCCGGGCTTGCATCATTATATGGCAGAAAAAACTGGCGCTTCGCTGGCCGACATCACCGATATATTAAACCGCAAATCCGGTCTGTTGGGTCTATCAGAGCGTAGCAATGATATGCGCACATTATTGCAGGCAAGAGCTGATGGTGATGATCAGGCCGGTTTGGCTATTGATGTTTTCTGCTACAGGCTGGCCAAAGCATTGGCTGGCTTAGCTATCGGCCTTGATCACATTGATGCGTTGATTTTCACTGGCGGCATCGGTGAGCATGCCAGCCCCATTCGGGCACAAACTGTTGAGCATTTGCGTGTGTTGGGCATGCACATAGATGAGCCGCGCAACCTGTGCCATGGACAAAATTCGCACGGTTTCATCAGCCCGCAGGATGCCACCATTTCAATATTGATGATTGCCACCGATGAGGAAAAAATGATTGCACGTTATGTAATACAACGGCTCGAACGACAACAATCGTCTGAACGCAGGCAAGACCGGGAGCAATCAGCATGAGTCATGTTTTTCTATTGGTTTCAACCGGCTCTGGGGCAGGCTTAACCACCATCAGCCTCGGCATGGTGCGCGCTTTGGATCAGCTCGGTATTCGTACCGGCTTCTGCAAGCCGGTGGCGCAATTGCATGATGGTGATCATGGGCCTGAACGTTCCACGCAATTAATTCAAAACATGACCGATATCATGCCACCCACCCCCATCGATTTAAGCCGCGTGAAAGCCATGTTGGGCGCAGATCAGGAAGGCTTGTTGATGGAGCAGGTCATTCAGCTTTATCATCAAAGCGCTGAACATAGCGATGTGGTAATTATCGAAGGTTTGGTGGCAGACGGCCATGCTGGTTATGCCACACGCTTGAATACTGCCATTGCGCGCGCTCTCGATGCCGAAGTGATACTGGTGGCCAAGCCGGAAGAGGATCTGGAAAAATATATTGATATGGCAGCCCATGTCTTTGGTGATGCCAACGATACCGCTTTGATGGGTATTATTATCAACAAGGTCGGTATGCCTGAACATGATCCATCCAACTTAAGCGATGCCGCTCTGGTGTGTCCGGCATCAGAAAACGAACACTGCCCCAGTCTGATCATGCAACAGCGCCTCGCCAACAACCCCTTCCACCTGGTGGCCTGCATTCCGTGGCAGGCCGAACTGATTGCACCGCGCACCCGCGATATTGCCGATTATCTGCATGCCGAAGTGCTTTATGCCGGTGAAATACATCACCGTAGGGTGCAACGTATCGAGCTGTGTGCCCGCACGCTGGCCAATACCCTGAGTGTGTATCAAGCCCACACCTTGCTCATTTTCCCCGGTGATCGCGATGATGTGTTTGTCACCGCCTGCATGGCGGCGATGAATGGTGTGGCACTGGCTGGCATTCTTTTAACCGGCGGTCTGAAACCCAGCCCGGCCGTTATGGATCTGTGTGCCCAGGCATTTCAGACTGGCATTCCATTATTGCTGGTACCACAAAACTCATTTCATACTGCCGCCAAAGTCGCCGGCATGCCTGCTGAAGTGGCCATTGATGATCTCGATTTGATTGATCAGGCCATGGATCATATCGCCACGCACCTGGATAGCGCATGGCTGCAACAACGCTGTGCGGTTGAACGCAAACTGCGCCTGTCTCCGGCCGCATTCCGTTATCAATTGATCCAGCAAGCCAGCCGCAAACAACGCACGATTGTACTGCCCGAAGGTGATGAACCACGCACGGTGATGGCAGCCCACCAGTGCCAGCAGCGCCAGATCGCCCATTGTATTCTGCTCGGCAATGCGGATAAAATTCATCAAGTTGCAACCTCACAAGGCATCGTGCTCGATGAGGGTGTTGAAATCATCAATCCTGATCTGGTGCGCCAGCGTTATATCGAGCCGATGGTGGTCTTGCGCCAACATCGCGGCATGAGCAGCCAGATGGCCGAAGATCAGCTACAGGATAGGGTTGTTCTCGGCACCATGATGCTGGCTCTCGGTGAAGTCGATGGACTCGTTTCCGGTGCCGTACACACCACCGCCAATACAGTTCGCCCAGCCTTTCAATTGATTGGCACAGATGCCAACGCCAAGCTGGTATCCTCCATATTTTTCATGTGCTTACCCGATCAGGTGGTGGTTTATGGTGATTGCGCCATTAATCCGGAACCCGATGCCGAGCAACTGGCAGATATTGCCATTCAAAGTGCCGATTCAGCCCTTCGTTTTGGTTTAGATCCGCGCGTCGCCATGATCAGCTACAGTACCGGTGAATCCGGTGTAGGCAGCGATGTGGAAAAAGTACGTCTGGCCACACAGACGGTGCGTCAGCGCAGGCCGGATATCCTGATTGATGGACCACTACAATATGATGCGGCCAGCATTGTATCGGTTGGCAAAAGCAAAGCGCCGGATAGTCAGGTGGCGGGCAAAGCCAATGTGTTTATTTTTCCCGATTTGAATACCGGCAACACCACATACAAGGCCGTTCAGCGCAGCGCCCATGTGGTCAGTATAGGTCCGATGTTACAGGGCTTGAAAAAACCGGTGAATGATTTGTCACGTGGCGCTCTGGTTGAGGATATTGTTTATACCATTGCCCTGACCTGCATTCAAAGCAGCAATGAGCAAGCAACATAGATGGCCTTCTAATGGGCCAATATCAGGGTAACTTCATGCTTTGCAGCACCTTATTTTTTGGTCTAAGCGCTGCAAGGTCTGCCCACTGCTGCAGTGCAGCATCAAAGAGCTTATATTGCTCCAGCCAAACGGCATACAACACTTGCTCTGAAAAACTGGCCTCCGGGGCAGGTTTTCGCTGCCTCACCTGATTCTGTCTGGCGCTGGATAAAAGCCTGAACTTACCCCAATCTGAATCAATCATCCCGTCAGCAAACTGCGCTTTTACATACCAAATATAAGACTGACCCGGCTTGAGCCTAATATTGTCCGGCAGTTGCAAGGACAATGCACGGGTGTTTTTTTCATACAGCATTTCATCCTGTGCGTTGTTCAGTTTAAAGTGATAACGGCTAGCGGCTAGCGTGCTATGCCAGCGAAATAGCGGATGCGATTGCATCATCAAGGTATCCTGCAAATTATCCAGTTCAACGCTTGGACGCGCTTCCGCACGCATCACAATGCCGGCAATCTGTGTCTGCACAGGATCAATGTGTACCCTCTCTCCGGCCATACTTTTATAATGTATCTGTTTACTCTGCTGACGCGCGCCTTGAGAAACAATCACGCCTTTATGGCCAATTCGAACCAAGCCGGAATCATCCACCCGTGAAGCATCTACACGTATTTCCAATCCCGATTTCAAATACACCAATACCACATACGCAGCTCTTTCAAGCTTGATCTCATCACCTGCTTGCAACTGATCCAATAATGCAATCGTAGCAGGATTCGCGCCTGTCTTGCTGACTTGGCCTGAAATATCTATCACCATCAACACAGGCATGAATGCGCCTGCTTCGCTTGTTTTAAGGGGGAGCATAAAACCCTGCACGGCAAGCAATAACAGCAATATACGAGATACATCACGACATCTATGGCTTGCCCTTAACCCGACCACTGACGCTTTGACCCACCCTTTAATCCATCCTCTGGCTGACCCCATCATGATATGCATTATTTCATCTCCTCTCTCCAGCCAAACACTTCAACAGCAGTATGACCCTTGATGGCCTGTACACCCAATGCTTTTAAGCCTGCATGATTTAAACCGCCATAGCTCAACATCTCTTCACTGCACAGCAACGGATAAGCCAGGTGTTTACTTAAACCTTCAATTCTCGATGCAACATTCACCACATCACCAATCGCAGTATATTCATGCCGTACACGCGAACCCACATGGCCAATGATCGCTTCACCCACATGCAAACCAATACCAATATCAATAGCTTCATAACCCTTGATTGCCAGCCGCTCATTCAAACCTTGCAAGCGAATTAACATTTCCTTCGCCGCATCAAAGGCATGCTGACATATATCATCACTGGCTTTGGGCGCACCAAAAAAGGCCATGATGCCATCACCAATAAACTTATCGACAGTGCCACCATGGCCATGAATGGCCTGGGTGACTTCCTCAAAATACAGATTGAGAAATTCGATCACCTGCTCTGGCTGCAGTGATTCACTGCGCTGGGTAAAATTGCGAATATCAGCAAAGAGCACACATACCCTCATATGTTTACCACCCAGTTCAGGTTGTAGTTTACCATCCAGAATTTCTTCCATGATGCCTGGGCTAACATAATGTCCAAAGCTATTCTGCAGCCGCTGGCGTTCACGTTGATGTTCAATATATTCCAGCAAAAACAAGATCAAACATGTAAACAACGCCGCCAAGACGACCGACACCGATGGCAACCAAAGCAGCTCATCCAGCATCCATGTCGAGCCTGTAAACAGCAAGGCAAATAAAGCCAGGCATAACATCAAACGTGTATAACTGGACCCGACGTTGATCAACAGCCATGCAAAAGCAGCAGCCAATACGATGCTTAACCAGAGCATATTCTGAATTTCTGCTGCGGCCATGCTGGTGCGTAATGCCTGCAAATGCAGCAGTACACCGGGCAAATAAGCACCCGGCTCACTATCTGCCAAATCGACAGGTATCATATAGCGATCCACAAAAGGTAAAACCGAACCGAGTAATACAGGATGCCCCTGCAAAGCATGTTGCAGGGCCGCTGTATCACCCGTTCGATACCAGTTCAAAACCGTCGCCAAAGAGAGATAACGAACCCGATCCCCAATAGCGAAATTGATCGTGCCGTGGGGTGGTGAGAAGCCAAGCTGCTGTGCCATTTTGCCAGCTAAGGTCGATTGTTGCATGGCTGGGTCAGGGTAATGCCGTGCGATTCGATCGGCATCGAGATCGACTCGCAGCAATGCCAAAGCTTTATCACCACCAGCCAAAGCAACAAAGGGTGGATAAATGGGGCGCACACGCCCATCAGCCAGCACAGTCTGGCCGATCACCAGCGGGATATGGCCTCGAATGGCCAATAAGCCGGTTAATAACTTACGATCATTACCCGGCAAAAAGCTATCAAAGGATCGATCTGGAAAAATAATATCCAAACCAATCACGCTCGGCTGAGCCACACGCATGGCTTTCAGAAATTCACCGATGGGAGCATGCCACATGGCCATCGGCTCCGGTATCATGGCAATACTCTGTTCATCAATGCCAATCAGTACCACGTCATGTTGCAGGCGATGTGGTTGTAAATCGCGTATGACCGAAAACTGTATATCCCTGAATTTTAAATCGAGTATTTCAAACCAGGGCAGCAAAGGGAACAGGCTCGAAACAAGCAACACAAACAGCAATAACTGCTTTTTGGACAACTGAAAAGGCAGCGTCATTTTGTTTGCATTTGTATGGGTTCATCCATTTGCATAACCCCACCCAGCACAAAAGCACCATAACTTGCAGCTGAAAAGCCCTGCTGCATCAACCTATCACGCGCCAGAAGCCAGGCTGAACCCAGATCCCCAGTCTTCGCACTGTATTGATGAAAAACCTGCATAAACAAGGCCGTGGCTTTATCTTCAACCGGCCAAAGACTGGTTAATAACGTGCTGGTGCCGCCGAGATAAAAGCTGCGACTCAAACCGAGCAAATCATCTCCGGCAACATTGCGACCAATGCCTGTTTCGCAAGCCGATAGAATCACCACTTGTGCCGGCAATGGTGCTGCCAATAAATCTTCAGCAGTAAGTCGGTGCGCCTGTTTGCCATCACTGAGGATAAGCCCTGAATGCAGCGGATTATCAGGGTCAAACAGGCCGTGCGTTGCCAAATGCAAGATCTTGACCCCTGTGCCCATCGACTTGCGCAATGCCGCTTCTGTCGCACCTTTCCCCAAAAGCGGTGTGACCGCATAAATATGACTCACCGCCAGCACCTCATCTTTAGCCCCCGGCAAGGGCTCGAAACGACCACCGAATTCAGGTGCTCCCAAGACTTCAACGCCGGCACTGTTCGGGATTGGTGTCGTTGATCGCAGCAACCAGCTGCCCATTGGCAATCGCGATACAGGGTAAGCGGTCGAAAGCATGCCCCAGGGAATGAAAAACACGGGGCCTGAAGGCACAACATAAAGGCGTTTTATATTGCCCCATTGATTCAATTCAAGCATGGCGCTGAGCTGCTGTGTTAAATCATGTATGAGTCGTGAACTTCTACGTTTCGGTTTATAAATATTGCGTTGCAAATCTGCCAATAACGCAGCCAGGTCACTGGCATGATGATGCAGTGAAATCAGTTTTATACGATCTCTCCGAATCAATAAAAAAGACAAAGGCTGATCTGCTCTGGCGGCAATACTATAAGCAATCACTTCTCCCTGTTTCAGGGCTTGCTGAACCTGAGCCAATGCAGCACTGCGGCTGGAAAATAATGCTGCGAGTTCCGGGTCACGCTGGTAAAGCTGATCGAGCAGTTTGGCTCTTTTCAGCATCAATGTTGCCGGTGTGGGCTCAGCCGCATCTTGCTCGCTAGCATTTGAATCATGGCCTGAGTAATGAGCTTTCTGTCTTGCAACACGAATCTGTTGATCCAACTCTCGTAAATCATCAAACAAGTGATCCGTGCGTGTCTGTGCAATGCGTTGCTGCGCCAGCATATCCATAAAGGCTCTGGCTCTGCCCTGCTCCATATCCTGAAACAGTTGCGCATAATTATGTTTTTTAATATCAATCAATATCAGATATTGGGTGATTTCTTCTTTACCAATACCAAACTTGATCTTGGCTCGATCATTGGAAAGAGAACCTGAAACCAGCTCCACACTTTGCTGGGCTTGCCGAAATGTCTGCTCGGCTTCTGCAAAACGATGCTGTTGCCAATATGCCTTGGCCAACATGGTTTTGATACGCCAGACCATATCCTGAAAACCAAATGCAGAGGCTTGTTTTGAACCCGCCAGAGCAAACTGTTCACTGCGTTTGAGATCACCATTATTCAAATACACATAAGCCTTTAAGGCTTGCAGATAAACCATGCCATAGTTGTAAGTAATGGCCTTAAAATAATCCGTTGCCAATTTGAAATACCCTGTTGCAGAGCTTGCATCTGATGTTGCCAATAACGCTGCGGCCAGATGGGCATAGTTCATTGCCCGACCATAAAACATATCCAGATGTGTGCCGACGAAACGGCCATAAAAAGGATCAAGCACAACGTAATAAATATTATTGTACAAACGCTCCGCTTCTCTTGCCCAGGTTAAAGCATGTTGAAATTCACCCTTATGCAAATATAACGCCGCCATCGCCGTATAAGCACGCATTTGCGCTGTGCTTCTTGCCACAAGCCTCGGTGCATCGGGTGGCCAGCCATAACGGGTGGGCAATTGCCAACTACCAATAGCCTGAATCACCTGCCGCAGATATGCCTCGGCCTCCCGGTTTCTACCCATGAATAACAAGGCTTCCCCCATCAGCGCATGTGAATTGAGGTTTGAGCCTGTAAATTTAATTTCCAGTTTCCCAGCCTGCTCAATGGTATCATCAATGCCTGCAGCCTTACCCATCATAATCATGGCTTTGGCTTTATAAAAAACGAGATGCCAGGCTTTTGCCTTTCTATGTTTCATCGAACCGGATTTCCTGGCTTGCTCTTCAAGCTCAATATAATGCAACGCCTGCTCACCATCGCCGGACAGATAAGCCCGATAAGCAGCTTCAAGGTTCTTACTCACTTTGATAGTGTAACCATTCTTGCCACCGGCATGGGGGATTTTCTCAGCCCTCTGAGGCAATGCGGTAAAGGGTATGCTGTCATCTTGCTCGCCACCTAAGGTGGGTGGATCAAAATAAGAGAATTGATTCGTTTGATTCGTTTGATTCATTTCGCCTGAATGCAAATCAGGCGTTGGTAATGGTTTTATTGTTGGAACCGCAGCATCAACAGCTTGCGGTATAACAAAGCAGTCCATCAACAACATCAACAGTACAGAGGTCACAACAAAGTTTAGCTGTTTATATTTCATCCCCCCCCCGACCCATCAGATTAAATCACCAATCAACCGTACCCAGAATCAAACAGCTCGTCACGTTTCAATCCACAGGCGTTACTTGAAAACCATCCCCTTATTCATTGCAATCTGCCATCAAGCCTTGATGTACCACCAGACCATCACACACATTAAGTCCACGTGACAAAGCCTGATTCAAGGCCATAGCCTGCCTAAAACCATGATCCGCAAGCAAACGAATATATGGCAAGCTCGCATGAGTTAGCGCCATCGTGCTCGTTAATGGTACTGCGCCGGGTAAATTGGGCAGACAGCAGTGGATGACTCCGGCCTCCACATAAACCGGATCGTCATAGCTGGTTACGCGGCTTGTTTCACTGATGCCACCCTGATCAATGGATACATCAATAAACACACTGCCAGCTTGCATTGTGTGCACATCGCTGCGCTTGAGCAGGCCGGGTGCATGTTGGCCGGGAATCAAGGCAGCACCGATCAAGATATCGCAATGCGGCAACAAACGGCGAATGTTCGCATCTAAAAAAGCCAATACCTGCGGTCGCCTTGGGGCTTCGGTCTGAGATTCGGTCGGGGTTTCGGTCTGGAGTTCAAACCGAGATTCAAACCGAGACTCAACCTGCTTCATTCGATCAGCATTCGCTTCCAGCAATACAACCTCAGCACCAAGCCCTGCCAGCGCATCGGCTGCATGCAGCCCGACATTGCCCGCCCCAAAAATCAATACCTGTGCAGGTGCACTGCCCGCAATTCCTGCCGCCAAACGACCGAGCCCTGCAAATGGCGTGCCATTCTCCTTTTGTAAAAATCGCACCGCCAACTGCGCTGCCACTCGCCCGGCCACCTGCGACATGCCAGCCAACAAGGGTAATGTCCCATCATCGAGTTGCACCGTTTCATAAGCAATCGCACATACTTTTTTATCCAGCAAGACACGCAGCAATGCAGGCACTGCGGCGAGATGTAAAAAGGTAAACAACATCAAACCTGGGCGCAGAAAATCATATTCCTCAGCCAGAGGCTCTTTTACCTTAATCACCAGATCAGCCGCCCAGCAATCTGCTGCCGAATCAGTCACACAAGCTCCAGCCTGTTGATAGGTATGATCAGAAAAACCACTATCCCTTCCCGCGCCCGCTTGCACCAGCACCTGATGCCCATCGGCTACCAGGGCTGCACCACCGGCTGGAAGCAGGGCCACCCGATGTTCATGATTCTTGATCTCGTGGGGTACAGCAATTCGCATGAC
>JAUZQK010000029.1 GCA_030951025.1 Mariprofundus sp.
TAGCTGAAACTGCTTGGCAACCTTTAAGCGCTGTTCATCATCAAACCACCACGACATCCAGCCCTGCACATATTCTGTCGGGCGATATTCACTCTGTGGGCTTAACCACTCGATTTCGTTTGCGGCGATTAACGGTGTTGCGCCTCCCCCACTGAATCCAACCAGCACGCCCGCCGATGCCAGCATCCGCATCGCAGCTTGCGTGATTGATGTGCCCGTTCCCAGCAACAAACAGGTGGTATTGGCAATCGGGATATTCCAATACTGCTTATCTTTTTTCTCTTCGGTGAGATAAAGCACCCGTCCATCTTTCTGCATCACACGACATTTTTCGAGATAAAAAATATTCGCTCGCTTGGAATGCAGAATCGCTTTCAGATTTTGCGGCGACAGCTTATCCATTAGAAATGAATGAAGAATTTAGAATGTTGAATAGTAAAATGTTTCAATCTTTTATCCCCCTTTCGATATTTTAACGGCAAGCATGGCACGGCGCGAGGTCATATAGTGACCTTACAGGAGCGAATGAAGAATTTAGAATGTTGAATAGTAAAAGTTTTTCAATTCACCCTTCTCACTGCTTATATTGATCTGCAGCAGCTTGTAACTTCTGTGCAACTTGCTGGCGCAACTCTGTTGGTTCAATCACTTCAACATCAGCACCATAACGGCAGATTTCCATGATTAATTCGGTGGGATTGTGATATGGAATGCGCAGTTCGAAATCACCATTTTCGAGCCAGCAACCGCATTCACCAGGGAACCATTCTTCATCAGCCACCCAGCGCGCGGCTTTTTCAGTAAAGTGCAAAACCGCTGTGGCCGTTGCTTTGCCGGAAAAGATACCGAACGATGTCATCAGCTTTTCATTCAACTGCTCATCGGGGATTTCTTTGCATGACTCATCCAATAAGCCTGCTTGCTCGATTTTCTCCACGGCAAATGAACGCAGCGCTTTCGCCTTGTGGCACCAGCAATCGAGAAACCAGTTGCCCTTATAAAACACCAGACGTTGCGGTGATACTGTGCGTTCGCTTTGCTCTCCACGTTGGCGACCATGATAAAGCAGATGCAAACGCTGACGTTGCAAGACTGCACTGGTCAGCACGGCAAACATTGGCAATATCTTGCTGCGTGAGCCTGTAGCCAGCATGCGAATCCGCCGAATTTCAGATGGCGCAGGCATGTGTTTACCGAGCAAGGATGTCGCTTTCTGCTGAATTAACTTTATGCTCTCATCAAACAGACCACCAGAAAGATTGGCTGTGAGCTGTTCAATGGTCAGCAGCGCATGTAATTCTTCGGGCGAAAACCACACACCGGGCAATTCAAAAGCAATATGTTTATCGTAGCTATAACCAAGACCATCGGTACAGTAAATGGGTGCCCCAAGGTTTCTCAGATCTTGTAATGTGCGTTTGACAGTCGATTCACTGCAATCGTCAAACATTGCTTGCATGTCAGTCATTGCGAATGGTGTATGTCGCAGGTTTAATGTTTTGTGTAATCGCTGTGCCCGTTCAAGTTTATCCATGACTATCCTCCTACCCTTATTCAGCAATAGCGTAACAAGATATTGCCAAGTGTCGTCACAAAAAAAACGTCATAAATTATTATCATGGAGTCCAACGCATATCCGACTACACTGCCGCGCATGGCGAAATCTCTTTTTGTGTGTCAAAGCTGTGGTGCAGAGCATCGTAAATGGATGGGGCAATGTACCGATTGCGGTGAATGGAATGCTGTCACCGAACAGGTTATCGAAGCTGCTGCGGTGCGTTCGCTAGGCAAGGCTAAAGCCTTGCGTGCATCGCCCATTACCGATATCTCCCAGAGTGGCAATCCGCGCCGCTCTACACATATTGAAGAGCTTGATCGTGTGTTGGGTGGCGGCTTAGTGGCTGGCTCGGCTGTGTTGATTGGGGGTGATCCGGGCATCGGTAAATCCACCCTGTTACTGCAGGCTGCAGCCAAGCTTGCAGCCGATAAAAAGCACGGTCCGGTGCTGTATATTACCGGAGAGGAATCCATTCAGCAGGTGCATTTGCGTGGCAGTCGCATTGATGCTCTGCATGATGATTTACTGCTTATTTCAGCCTGTGAGCTGGAATCAATGCTGGCCACCATTAGTGAGATCAAACCCTCCACCGTGATTATCGATTCCATCCAGACCACCGTAAGCAGCAAACTTAGCAGCGCACCGGGCACGGTTTCACAGGTGCGCGATTGCTCGGCCGCCTTGATTCAGCATGCCAAAACGCATGGTCATGTGGTGGTTCTGGTCGGCCATGTGACCAAACAAGGCGCACTGGCAGGGCCACGTGTGCTGGAACACATGGTGGATGCAGTGATTTATTTTGAAGGCGATCGCGGTCATGCCCATCGTATTTTACGGGCGGTGAAAAACCGTTTTGGCCCGGCCGGTGAAATCGGCGTATTTGAAATGTCGGATCGTGGGCTGATTGGTATTCGTGATGCCTCGCGTTTGTTTCTGGCTGAACGCGCCAAAGATACACCCGGCTCAGTTGTGCTGGCCTGCATGGAAGGCACGCGCCCCTTGTTGGTGGAAGTGCAGGCCTTGATTGCACCGACCGTTTATGCCACGCCGAAACGCTCTGCAGTTGGAGTGGATAGTGGCCGCGTTGCCATGCTCACTGCGGTACTGGAGCGCCGTATTGGTTTACCGCTCGCCCAACACGATGTGTATATCAACATCGCAGGTGGAGCACGCATAGCAGAACCAGCCGCTGATCTGGCTATTTTATTGGCCATGGTCTCAGCCTATCAGGAAAAAGCCGTGCCTGAAGATATTGCGGTGTTTGGTGAAGTCGGCTTAACCGGTGAAGTGCGCCCGGTCGGACAACCTGAAAGCCGTGCCAAAGAAGCGGCCAATCTGGGTTTCTCATCCATCCTGTTGCCGAGTGAAAATCATGAGAGGGTGCAGAAGGCAAATATCATTGCTAACATGCGCCGCGAAACAGCCATGCCGCTAAAATTGTTGCAAGCCAGACATTTATCCGAAGCTGCACAACAGATATTGAAATAAGTTGTTTGTTTCCATGCACCTTAAACAAACATATTGAGGACGCACTTGAACTTTGTTGATTATATATTAATTGCCATCGTCGGCTTATCGATGATTTTATCGTTATGGCGCGGCTTTGTACGCGAAATCATCTCGCTGATTGGTCTAGTCGCAGCCTTCCTGATTGCCAGCCGTTTCTCCGGCAGTACGGGTGATTTCCTCGGCCAATGGATCAATAATGGTACGGCATCTGATATTGCTGGCTTTGTGCTGGTATTTGTTGTGGTGATGATCGTGGTCGGCTTGATTGGTGCTATTATTCGTCGTCTGGTGGATATGGCGGCATTAACCGCCACTGATCGCACGCTCGGTGTGTTTTTTGGGGCAGCGCGTGGCATGGCCTTAATCGCCCTGTGTTTTCTAGTCTACACCTCCTACAGTAAACCCGATGCGGCCTGGTTGAAAGCCAGTAAACTCACCCCTTACGCTGTTCAACTTGGCGATATGCTTGGCGGCCTGATTCCTCAAGAATATCCGTTTTCCAGACAAGGTGGTGCCAAGCGCCCTTCACCGCAGGCCACCAATTCGCGTATTCAAAATTTGATTCCGATGAAAGATAAAGCCGCACTCAAATCCATCATCGAAGGTAACCGATAGTGAAATCAACCACAGTAAACAAGACATTCAGCATAACACTGCAGGAGCAAAGCTATGCGCGTTGAAATCGATAAGAACGATCATTTCCATGATGAATGTGGTGTGTTCGGTGTATTCAATCACAACGAAGCAGCCAACCTGACTTATCTCGGCCTTTATGCCCAACAGCATCGTGGCCAGGAATCAGCCGGTATCGTCAGCACTGATGGACATGCTTTTAACACCCATCGCGGTATGGGTTTGGTTGCAGATATCTTCAAAAAAGCAGACATCAAAAATCTGGCTGGTCAACACAGTATCGGCCATGTGCGTTATTCCACTTCCGGTGAATCCGGCCTGCGCAACTGCCAACCGTTTTCCTATGAATATGCCCACGGTGGCATTGCCATGTGCCACAATGGCAATATCGTCAATGCGCCTGAATTACGCACTGAGCTAGAGGAAATGGGTTCGATTTTTCAATCCACATCGGATACTGAAGTATTGATTCATCTGGTGGCTCGCAGCAAAGCCGCCAGCATGAAAGAACGCTTGGCCGAAGCAGTAAGCCGCTTGAGCGGTGCCTTTTCATTGTTGGTGCTGGTGGAAAAGCGTTTGGTCGGTATGCGTGATCGGCATGGTATTCGGCCCCTGGTATTGGGTAAATTGGATGATTCCTGGGTGCTGGCCTCAGAAACATGTGCATTTGATCTGGTCGGTGCAACCTATATACGTGATGTTGAGCCCGGTGAAATGGTTGTGATTGATGGCGATGGCATCGAGAGTCTGTATCCATTCAAACCTACCGAGCCAAAGTTCTGTGTGTTTGAATATGTCTATTTTGCTCGCCCCGACTCCACTCTCGAAGGTATTAATGTTTATCAGGCGCGTTATCAAATCGGTGTTGAACTGGCCAAAGAGTCACCGGTCAAGGCTGATCTGGTGATTCCCGTGCCTGATTCCGGTGTACCACCGGCCATGGGTTTTGCCGAAGCGTCCGGCATCCCGTTTCAGATGGGGCTTATTCGCAACCACTATGTGGGGCGTACCTTTATTGAACCACGTCAGTCGATTCGGAATTTCGGTGTCAAACTGAAACTCAACCCGAATCGCAGCATGATCAAAGGTAAATCGGTGGTGCTGGTGGATGATTCCATTGTACGCGGTACCACCAGTCGCAAGATTGTTGAAATGGTGCGCGCTGCCGGAGCCACTGAAATCCACATGCGCATTTCCAGCCCGCCGACCAAACACTCTTGTTTTTATGGTGTCGATACACCGGATGCCGATGAATTGATGGCCAACAAAATGAGCCTGGAAGAAATGCGTCAGGCCATCGGTGCTGATACGCTGGCGTTTGTCAGCTTCGAGGGCATGTATAAAGCCGTTGGCAAGCCGCGCTCATTGCATTGTGATGCTTGTTTTTCCGGCAACTATCCTGTGCCGGTAGAGAAGCAGCGTTCACCACAGCTTTCCTTGTTACGCATCCATAATAAAAAACAATAATGTTTAATACTGTTTACTCTATTTCTAAGATGTAATGAATAAACTTCTTTCATTGCGTAATCGCTGGATGGCTTTCCTGCACGATTTATTGTGGGTGCCTGCGGCCATATTGCTGGCCTTTTGGTTACGCTTTAATTTGGGCGATATTCCGACCGCCTATGTGGATGCATTTCAACATTTGATTGTTGTATCTCTGCCCATTCAGGCATTAACATTCTGGTATCTGGGTTTGTATCGTGGTATCTGGCGTTATGCGTCCATGTCTGACTTATTGCGCATTCTGCGCGCAGTATTGATTGGTGTATCGATTTCGTTCATGATTATTTTTATCTGGCAACGGCTGGAAAATATGCCGCGTACAGTGTTCGTCTTGTATCCGGTTATTTTAGCACTCGGTCTGGCCATGCCACGTATTGTTTACCGCTGGTTGAAAGATCATCATTTTGATTTCCATTCTGAGCATCGTGAACGCAAACGTGCTTTGCTTATTGGTGCCGGGCGCGCTGGTGAGCTGCTGGTGCGTGATTTACTCAAACCAGGCCCTTATGAGGCGGTAGGCTTTCTGGATGATTCCGAGCGCAGACTGGGGCAGGAAATCCATGGCATCCGAGTCATTGGTAAGTTGAATCAACTGGAGAATGTGCTCGAAAAACATGCCATTGAAATCGTGCTGTTGTGTATGCCGTCTGGCTCTCAGCAAGTCATTCAATCTGTCATCAGTACTTGCCAAAAACATAGCATTGCATGCCGCACCCTACCCTCGGTTGCAGATTTAGCCGATGGAAAAGTCGAAGTATCACGCCTTAGACAAGTTCAGATTGAGGATCTACTCGGGCGCAATACGATTGATATCGATAACTCCAATATTGCGCATTTGATCACCGATCAATGTGTGCTGGTTACCGGTGCTGGTGGTTCTATTGGTTCAGAGCTATGCCGACAAATATTACGGCATAATCCGACCAGTTTGTTGCTGCTCGATCATGGCGAATTCAATCTGTACAATATTGAAAAGGAATTGCTTCAACATCGCCCTGAATCATCAGCTTATGGCATTGAAGCTTTATTGGGCGATATTCGTGATCATGATCGCATGAGCTGGTTGTTTGAGCATTTTCAACCCGATGTCGTATTCAATGCCGCAGCTTATAAACATGTGCCGTTGGTTGAACAGAATCCAGCCGAAGGTGTGAAAACCAATGTATTGGGTACCTGCCAATTGGCTGATTTGGCTGTGCAGTTCGGAGTGAAAAAGTTCATTCAAATTTCTACCGATAAAGCAGTGAACCCCACCAATGTCATGGGAGCCAGCAAACGCTCGGCTGAAATTTATTGCCAGAATCTCAATCGCCGTACTGAAACTACCGCATTCATTACCACCCGTTTTGGCAATGTGCTGGGATCTGCCGGCTCTGTCGTGCCATTGTTTCATAGCCAGATTGAAGCTGGAGGCCCGATCACCGTAACCCACCCTGATATTACCCGCTATTTCATGACCATTCCTGAAGCTGTGAGTCTCATCTTACAAGCTGGCAGCATGGGAAAAGGTGGTGAAATATTTGTACTCGATATGGGTGAGCCCATCAAGATCACAGATTTGGCCGAGCAAATGATTCGACTGGCAGGCCTGGAACCCGGCCGTGATATCGAAATCAGTTTTACCGGTTTACGGCCGGGTGAAAAGTTATTTGAAGAATTGTTTCATCATGCTGAACAATTGGGCCAGACATCACACCCTAAAATCATGTTATCCGGCAGTCGTGAAATGGATTGGTCTGATATTCAGCGTGTGCTTGAGGATTTACACAAGGCTTGTCGCACACGCGATGTTCAACACCTGCATCTTACCTTGCAGCAGCTGGTGCCTGAGTTCACCCCCATGACAACAAACAGGACATGACCGAGCAACAACCCTCATCTGAAACACAAGTCCATCAAGGCAACACTTACGTTGATGTGGCGGTCTTCGCCCCCCTGGCCGGTACATTCACCTATTTATGGCCGGATAATCTGGGTTTAGCCATCCCAGGTATCCGCATTCAAGTCCCCTTTGGTAAAGGCAAACGCTTTGCAGTCATCATGCATATCACACAGATTAAACCAAATTATGCTTGCAAAATAGTTATCGACAGGTTGGATGAAAGCCCGCTGTATGACTCAAGCAGACAACAATGGTTACAACGCGTCGGCCGCTATTATTTGGCTCAAGCCGGTGAGTTATGGAGCACAGCGCTAGGTTGGGCTGGGCAAGATGATACACGTCGTTTTCGTTGCCCTGATCCTGCAGCTTTAACACAACAAGCTCCAATGCTGGCTCTGCTCTTTCCCAACCGCACTGCTATTGCATTAAAAACTATTTTACAGCGCTCTGATCAAGCCAGTGGCATGCGTTATTTGATTCAACAAGCCTGTGCCAATGGCTGGCTTGAAGCAGTTTATCATGCGCCTGCGTGGCAACAACACAGTCCAGAAGCTCATGATAAACAGCCTCCTATCGCTACAGAGACCCAACAAAAAGCCATTACTGCCATCACCAACTCAGCTGATAAATTCCAGCCTTTTCTGCTATTTGGCTGCACAGGATCAGGTAAAACTGAAGTCTATCTCAAAGCCGCAGAACAGATCATCACATCTGGTGGCCAGGTCTTGGTGCTGGTGCCGGAGATCGGTTTAACACCATTGTGGATGGCACGCTTAAAACAACGTTTTGAGCGTGTATCACTTTGGCATTCAGCCATGACCGCCAAGGAACGTCTGCTGGTGCGCCAACACCTGCACGATACTGACATACTCATTGGCACCCGCTCCACCCTGTTTTTACCGCTAGAAAAACTGGCCATGATTGTGATTGATGAAGAGCACGATGCCAGCTTTAAACAACAGGAGGGCATGGCTTATTCGGCTCGCGATATGGCGATCCTATTGGCGCAGGAATTAAATATCCCCATTGTACTGGGCTCTGCCACCCCGAGCCTGGAAAGCTGGCGGCAAGCAAGCGCTGGCATCTATCAACGCTTAAATTTACCGCAGCGTATTGCATCAAATAATCCCGCTATTGCATCAACCATCGTTGATATGCGACAAGCGGATGAGCTAATCTCCAAGCTGTTATTGGCCGCATTGCAACAGACACTGGCTGATGGTGATCAAGCCATTTTATTTCTCAATCGGCGCGGTTATGCCCCTGCCCTGCAATGCACCGCCTGCGGTGATGTACCGGAATGCTCTGCCTGTTCGATGCGTTTAACCTTACATCGTCGAGCTGGCCAATTGCGCTGTCATAGCTGTGGTTATCGACGCAGAGTGCCCAAGACCTGTGAATGCTGTGGCGAGGTTGCCTTTTTGCCACTCGGAGAAGGTACGGAAAAGCTGGAAGAATGGTTGGCCAAAGCAATACCCGAGCTGCGTTTTAGCCGCTTTGATCGTGATGTTATCACCAGTCATAGCCGCCTTGAACAAACATTGACGGACTTTGAGCAGGGTAAACTCGATTGTTTGATTGGCACCCAGATGCTGGTCAAGGGGCATGACTTTCCAAATGTAACACTGGTTGGTGTGATCAATGCTGATCTGGGTGTAAACCTGCCTGATTTTCGGGCGGGTGAACGCTGGTGGCAGCAAATGACCCAGGTTACCGGCAGGGCTGGACGCGGCCAAAAGGCTGGTCAGGTCATCATTCAAACACGCATGCCCGAAGCCGAATGGTTCAATCGGATGGATGAATCACAAGCTGAATCGACCATGAATGATGAACTGGAATTGCGCCGTCAACTATCATTCCCCCCCTTTGCACGTTGGGTACGCATCGTCTTTGCAGCACAAAAACTGCAGCGGGCAACTGAATCGGCCATGCAATGCGCCAAGCTCTGTGAAGACTTGCAAGATATCAGCATTACCGGCCCCATGCCCTGCCCCATGGAACGCATCGCCGGAAAATACCGCATTGAAATCCTGTTGCGTGATACAACACGCAAGGTATTACCGTGGAAATTGAAACGTATATTTGATGCCATGCCGAAGCAACGCAATGTGCGTATTCGCATTGATGTCGATCCTCAGGATATGATGTAACAGCCGTACAGGCTTATTTGATGATATCAGCGATACCATGTTTAAAATCAGGGAATTTTAACTGAGGCAATAATTGTTCATGCAGCAAGGCATTCGATACACGTTTATTATCACGGAAAAAATCCAGTGCAGTTGGAGAAAGCTGCAACTCTCCCTGCTGTTCAGTCAGTATCTCAGGCGCAGGTGCGCCGATTATCTCTGCCAGAGCACAAACATATTCCGCATGCGGTAAGGGTAAATCATCGGCCAGATTCATGATGCGTCCAGCTTGCGCTTGTTGCATGGCTGCCAGCAGGGCTGCCACAATATCATCGATATGAATACGGCTGGAATAGTGCGGTGGATTCCACGCCACGGTTTGATAAACACCAGCCTTTAAACGCTCGATCATATTGCGCTCCGGCCCATAGATACCAGCCAAACGGAATATTTCAGCCGGTAATGCTGTATCTAACCATGCCTTTTCTGCCAACAAGCGTTCCGTACCCCGCGCGCTAGTGGCTTGGCATGGCCATGATTCATTCACCCATGCACCTTCAGCATCCCCATACACACCGGTTGTTGATAAATAAGCCGCCCATTGCACATTTGAAAGTCTGGTGGCTAGCTCAGGCAACCATTGCAACTGCGAGGCATGCATGCCCTGCTCGTTTCGATTAAGCGGAATCGAATCCAATACAGCATCAACTGAAAGCAAAAGTGCATCAGGCAAATCAAGTGGAGATGCGGTCACATGGGCTTCAATACCCTGAAGCTCTAATGCCTTGGCGTGCTCCGCATTGCGACTGCTCGCAATCACCTGCATACCATCGGCCATACAGGCCTTGGCCAGCTTCTGACCGACATAACCACAACCGAGGATCAATATACGTTTAATCTTCATCGAGCTATGCCCCTGTCTGATATGCTTTTATGATTTGTTCTGATCACTGCGCAGTTGCTCAAAAGTATAGATGCCAGTGTCATGATCATCATCAAAACTGATGCGAATGGCATAATTACCCACCATTTCAATCGCGCTAATATGCACATCGGCTTTACCTGTAATCACCTTGGCCTGATCCGGCGTATGCCCTCGGCAACCGGCACAAGGGCACTGCACACGTAAATCTTCATGTGCATAACGGCTGTTCAAACCATCGTCCCAATCGATTTCCAGACAGGCATCGGCATGGTGGTTGCGAATTGCACTTGGCATGAATATTGGCATAACGGTCTCCTTGTTGCCTTCTATCATCACATGTAAGCAGTGTCTCCCTATTTTCTAATGGGTGGTAGTCATTCACACTATCATGCACCCTTGCCCGCATGGCTGATCAAGCATTACTCACGTTGGAAAATCTGCATTTTGATAATCGTTTTACACGTTTATTGCCGGCTGATCCACAGCAAGGCAAACAAGCGCGACAAGTGTTCTCTGCATGTTATTCACGTGTTCAACCTACCTCGGTTAGCAACCCCTCTCTCATTATCCATGCTCCCGATGTTGCCGGGCAACTCGGCATCTCATCTGAGCTGTGTCAGTCCGATGCCTTTGTGCAACTTTTTTCCGGCAATCAAACCTTACCCGGTATGGATCCCCATGCCTGCTGTTACGGTGGCCATCAGTTTGGCAACTGGGCAGGGCAGCTGGGCGACGGGCGAGTCATTAATCTGGGTGAATTGATCAGCCCTCAAAACAAACGCTGGATGTTGCAACTCAAAGGCGCAGGCCGAACCCCCTACTCCCGTAGCGCCGATGGGCTGGCTGTCTTGCGTTCATCGGTACGCGAGTTTTTATGCAGCGAAGCGATGTTTCATCTTGATATTCCTACTACCCGTGCCTTGAGTCTGATATTAACCGGTGAGCAGGTGATGCGTGATATGTTTTACGATGGCCATGCAGCCTTGGAGCCCGGCGCGATTGTGTGCCGTGCTGCCCCATCATTCACCCGCTTCGGCAGCTTTCAAATCTTTGCTTCACGCGGTGATACAGCCACCTTAAAAGCCTTATTGGATCATACCATCACGACCGATTTCCCCCATTTGGGCGCGCCCAACCAAACTAGCTATGTGCAATGCTTTGAAGCCATCTGCCAATCCACAGCCGAACTGATGGTCGACTGGATGCGGGTGGGTTTTGTGCACGGTGTTATGAATACCGATAATATGTCAGTGCTCGGTTTAAGCATTGATTACGGCCCCTACGGCTGGCTGGAAGATTACAATCCCGATTGGACTCCCAACACCACCGATAAGGCGATGCATCGTTATTGTTATGGCCAGCAAGCGGCCATTGCTGGCTGGAATCTGGCACGTCTGGCTGAAGCTATTCTGCCATTGATTGGCGATGCAAAAGCGTTGCAACAAGCCTTGAACAATTATTCCACCATCTACAATACACTGTGGCAAAACATGATGGCCGATAAGCTCGGTTTGCAATGTTTCGAGCCACAAACGGATACTGTGCTGATTGATGAATTGCAGCGCATACTCAGCCTTTGCGAAACCGACATGGGTATTTTTTATCGCAAACTGGCCATGTTGGATGCCACACAAAGTCTGGAAAAGACCAATGATTCAGAACTGATGCGGCCGATTCTTGATGCTTATTATAAACCGGATGAGATTAAACCCGACACGCAGCAACAGATCGCAAACTGGTTACGCAGCTATATCCTGCGCCTGCAACAGGATGGACGCAGCAACGCAGCCCGAAAACAACATATGAACCGGCATAATCCTAAATACGTGTTACGCAACTACCTTGTTCAAATCGCCATCGATCAAGCTGCAATGGGCGATTACAGTGAAATTCATCGACTCTACCAAGTTATCCAGCGGCCTTATGATGAGCAACCGGCATTTGAATCGTACGCTGCCAAGCGCCCCGAATGGGCCAGAAACCGCGCTGGCTGTTCGATGTTATCATGCAGTTCATAAGTTCTGTTGCAGCTCCAGGGTTCATTCATCCTGGCTTTAATTTATCCTTCCCTGTTGTTCAATAGTGATTAGCATTCAGCCTAGAGGAAACAGACACCGATGGGCTTGAGCAAACTGGGTTTAGATCGCTGGTTTAAAAATCATATACATGAGCTGTGTGGCTCGAAGAAAAATATTGCCCGGGTGGTCGCTATCGATCGGGGTCGCATCATGGTGCATGATGGTGACAACGAATTTTCCGCCGAGTTACTGGGAAACTTTTTTTATGCGGCTGAATCTGCTGCAAAATTCCCCTGTGTTGGCGATTGGGTATGCCTCAAACAGCATGATGACGACTCCCCAGATAGCGCAGGATTTGCGAGCATTGAGCGTATCCTGCCGAGAAAAACACTGCTAAAACGTAAAACAGTCGGATACAATGAAGAGTTTCAGATACTGGCATCCAATATTGATGTCGCTTTCATTGTCATGGCATGCCACTACGATTTTAATGTACGCAAGCTTGAACGCTTTCTGGTGATGATCCATGAAGCACATATTGAGCCCGTATTGCTATTCACCAAAACAGATTTAATCAGCCCTGAAGCTTTGCAGCGATTGATAAACGATATTCGGGGTGCTGATATTCATATTCAAATCCTGGCCATTAGTAATGTCTCTGGCGATGGGCTGAATCAGCTTCGACAATTCATCCAAGCCAAAAAAACATACTGCCTGCTTGGCTCATCCGGAGTCGGTAAAAGCACCCTCATGAATCAACTGCTTGGCAAAGATAGTTTTGCAACACAAGCGGTGAGCGATTCAGGCCAAGGTAAACATACCACCGTGCGCCGTCACCTAATGTTGCTCAAACAAGGCGCCATGCTGATTGATATGCCCGGCATGCGTGAACTGGCTGTTGCCGAGATTAAAGACGGTATTGAAGTCAGTTTTTCAGATATTTTAGAGCTTGCTCAAAATTGTCGATTCGCCAATTGCAGCCATAACAGCGAACCCGATTGTGCCATTTCAGCAGCCTTGGCCAACCACACACTCAATAGCGAACACTATAAGAATTATTTGAAAATCCAAAAAGAATCCAGACATCATCAAAAACAGACCTTGTTCGTCGAAAAGCGGCGCAAGGCAAAAAATGCCAGCCGTATTGCCCCAACAAAAACACAACAGCGCAAACAACGTAAACAAGTGATCACTGAGGATGAACAAAATCAATCATGAGGGATGATGTTGCCCTGCCGTTCATAGCACAGTTCATAACAATCGTTCACAAAAATTGTTCACAACCCTCAGAAACTCATGACGCTGCCATGATCTGACGTGCAGGAAAACCAAGGCTATCGTGTTGAAAACATGGGCGCTGAATACGGAAATCGGACATATCAATTTTGGGCTTTTCACCCATGATCCAGCGGCTGATGATATCAGCTGTCCCCGGAGCCAGAACCACACCGTTACGATAATGGCCACTGGCCACCCATAGGCCGGGATGCCCATCGACAGGCCCCAGATAGGGCAAACCATCGGGGCTACCCGGACGAAAACCCATCCATTGCTGAATAATTTTTGCCTTCTTGAGGCCGGGTGCGATTTTATACGTTGCATCCAGCAGTTGCTCGACAACCGTGTCTGTTGTGCCCCGCTGAAAACCGACATACTCCATACTGGCACCGACTAAAATATGGCCATCACTTCTGGGAACCAGATACGCATCATCATGTTTAATAATATGATTCACTGTTCCCGGCTGATCTTTTAACAATACAATCTGGCCTTTGACCGGTTGAATGGGCAGCGTCAAATCAATCTGGCTGGCCAGTTCACCACTCCAGCTGCCTGCCGCCAGTAATACTGCATCGGCTTCAACGCGCTCCCCATTGGCCAGTGAAACTGCATTGATATGGCCGCTTGATGATTGCTGCACAGCCACCACTTCAGCCTGTTCTCGAATCATAACACCACATGTTTCAAGTGCCTGTTTCACCGCTTGCAGCAAACGCGGATTACGCACCTGCCTCACATCCGGCCATAATAAACCACCAGCCACCTGATCATTTAAACACGGTTCATGTGCTTTGCACTGCGCCGCATCGAGCTCTTCCACCTGCCAATGAAAGCGCTTCGACCAAGCCAGCGCCTGTTGCCGGTGCTCAATACGATCATCCTCAAACAAGGGAATCAGCAATCCACTCTTGCGCCACTGGATACTGGTATGGCTCATTTCCATCAGCATCTCATGCATGCCTGGATAGAGTGATAAACTGGCATCAACCAAATGCGAAAAACTATCCGGATACAGCCAGGGATGAATCGGACACAATATACCGGCTCCAGCCCAACTGGCTTCTTGGCCAGCCTGTCCCTTTTCCAGTATCGTCACTTGCGCACCGAGACGATGCAAATACAACGCGGTTAAACAGCCGATAATACCGCCACCAACAATAACTACGCGTTTGCCATCAGACTGCTTGTTTTTTTTGATCATGGTCACCGTTATTCTCCAGAGATGCTTGCAATGAACTTGCGGAAAGCTTGTTGCACCGCCAATATGCCGCCATGCAAGCTGCAACCGCTCAAACAATGAATTTAACGCAAGCTTATCAACATTGCCAAGATATCGCACGCAAGCACTATGAAAATTTTCCCACCGCATCAAAGCTGTTACGGGCTGACTTGCGTCCGGCCGTTGCTGCCATTTATGCTTTTGCCCGTCATGCTGACGATCTGGCTGATGAAGGCGATGCAAACGCTGCCACCCGGCTCAAACAACTCGATGCCTGGGAAACCCTATTGGAGCGCTGTGAACAGGATCAAGCTATTGATCAACCCATTTTTCAAGCTCTTGGCGACAGTATTCAGCGTTTTCAACTCGATAGTGAAGAATTAAATAATCTACTCATCGCTTTTCGGATGGATGTCAGTATTCATGCGTATTCATCGCTGCATGAGTTATTATTTTATTGCAAACACTCGGCCAATCCGATTGGTCGGTTAATGTTACAGCTGCACAATATCCGTGAACCGGCAGCTATTTTATGCTCCGATAATATTTGTTCTGCGCTGCAATTGATCAATTTCTGGCAGGATTTAAGCATTGATTTACCCAAAGGCCGTTGTTATTTGCCCGAAGATTGGTTGCAGGAGTTTGATCTCTCCGGCCAATTATTGCTCGATGGAAAGATCGATACCTCGGGTCTGCAACCGGCTTTGAATAAAGCTCTCGCTGAAACCCGCAGCATGCTTGAAGCAGGCCTGCCTCTGTTGGGCATGATCCCCTTTCGTTTGCGTCTGCAAATTGCCGCTACCATTCATGCCGGCCGTTTGATGCTGGATAGAATTGAGCAACTGGATAAACCCTTAGAGCAGCGTGTGAGCATCAGAAAATCCGATTGGACATCTTTATGCTGGCCTATTTTTAAAGATTCCCTGTTTCCACCAAAGAGTAAACAACCATGACCCCACAAGAATACTGCCGCGATAAAACGCGTGGTTCCGGCTCCTCCTTTTTCTATGCCTTTTTGTTTTTATCCGATGACCAACGCCGTGCCATGATGGCTTTGTACGCCTTTTGCCGCGAAGTCGATGATATCGCCGATGAAATTAAGGAACAGGATGTTGCCCTGCCCAAGCTGGCATTTTGGCGCGAAGAACTAAGCCGTGTGTTCAGCGATAAACCACGCCATCCGGTTGGCCGTGAACTGCATTGGAGCAAACAACATTTCGCCCTTGATGAAGAGCTATTGGCTGAAATTATCGATGGCATGCTGATGGATGTGATGCGCAAACCGATCTTGAAAACATCCGATTTATCCTTGTACATCTACCGTGTGGCAGGTGTGGTCGGTCTGTTGAGCATCGAAGTGTTTGGTTATACAGAGCGCAAGTCCCGTGATTTTGCCACATCACTGGGTGAGGCTCTGCAACTGACCAATATCTTGCGCGATGTGGCTGAAGACGCGCGCATTGGACGCATTTATTTCCCACAAGCTGATCGCATTCGTTACCGTATCAGCGATCAGGATTTCAAGGACGGCACGTGCAACGCAGCCATGCAGCAGCTGCTGGCTGAATATGCCGACAAAGCCGAAGCTGCGTATCGGCAGGCATTAGCCTATCTGCCTGATGAAGATCGCATCAGTCTGCGTCCATCGATTGTCATGGGCTGCATTTATTATGCCTATATGAAAGAGCTTCGAGCCATCAATTTTGATGTCTGGCAGCATCCCATCCGCATTTTACCATTACGGAAAATATGGATTGCATGGCGCAGTTGGCGTTACGAGATTAAAGCCTGTAAAAAGAATCTGCCGCTTAAACTGGATTTTTAAACATGGATAGCGCACCGGTTGCAATCATTGGCGCTGGCTTAACCGGCCTGACTGCCGCTATTCGATTGGCTGAACAGGGTGTTAAGGTGCATATCTTTGAAGCAGCACCCAAAGCCGGTGGCAGAACACGTTCGTTTTATGAAAGCAAGGTGGATTGCTTGTGTGATAACGGCCCTCACCTGCTGGTTGGCGCTTACAATGCCACCGAGAAATTGCTGCAAGATTGTCATATTGCCCATCATGTCAGCTGGCAAGCCAGCCTGCATTTACCACTCTGGGATCAATCGCGCGGTGTGTTTCACTTTCAGCCCAGCACCTGGTTACCCTTTCATATCTCTTTGCTCAAAGCCGTTGCCTGCTTGCCCGGCCATGGTAAAACATCAGCACTGGCGATGATTAAACTGGCCACCACACTGAAATCAAACATGCATGAATCTGTGACGGTGAAAGGCTGGTTAGAACAATTATCCATGCCGGACGCATTGATTCGCGATCTGATTGAACCTTTGTGTCTGGGTGCGATGAATGAAAACATCGATACCGCCTGCGCATTATCGTTTCGGCGTGTATTGCATGAGAGCTTTGCCAACCATAAACAAGCGCGTCTGGGTTGGTTTACAAAACCGTTGGATCAGGCACTGATTGAACCACTATGCCAACGTGGTCAAGAGCTGGGGGTCGAACTGCATCTCCGAAAACGTATCCGTTCCTTGCCGCAACAGCATGGAATGTTTCAGATCGACGAGCAAGCGTTTCAGCAAGTCATCTTGGCTTTACCCGCTTATGCCACGGATCGCTTGCTTGGCCGCCCAACAGCATGTGAAACGCGCGGCATTTGCAATATTCATTTGTGGTTTGAACAGGATATTCACCTGCCGTCTTTATTCATCGGAGCACTCGGCACGACAGGTCAGTGGTTTTTTGATATTTCAGCACAAATACAGCAAAGCCCTGCTCGGCATTTAAGGCACTACTGCGCAGTCATCAGTGCAGACCAGAACACACAGGATGACCTGAAACTGGTGAACTCCATACTCAATGAACTGCGGATAATCACCGGCACACACACATTAAAGCCAGTGCATTATCGTATCATCAGAGAAAAACGAGCCACCGTGCTGGTGCGCCCGGATATGAATAAATACGGTTTACCCAAGGCTATTATTGATGCATCCGAGCGGCCAAGACCGGGTGATCTGCCAGCCACCATTGAATGGGCCGTGCAACGTGGTGAGCAGGCTGCAACGCAATGTTTAAAGCGGTTATAAGGCAACAAAACTTTCCACATTAAAAATCCACTATTGCGCTGTATCAACGGGCTTTTATGATTACATCTATGGATAATAATTTTCGTCAAACAAGTATAGCAGATCGTTTTATCGGTGGGTTGGATCGCGCCCTGAATAATATTTTTTGTACACAAAAGAGTTCACGCACGTATCCCGCCGACCTGGCAGTATCTGGAACCGATACTCAGCCCATCCCGGAACTCACAGCGACTCAAAAAAAACAAGCGGCCAGTCTGATGCGTGTCAATCATGCCGGTGAAATGGCTGCTCAGGCTTTGTATCAAGGTCAAAGCCTGACTGCCCGTGACCCCAGTCTGGCAGATAAGCTGAAACACGCATCGCTGGAAGAAGCAGATCACCTCAACTGGTGCCGCAACCGTTTACACGAACTCGGTGAAAAACCATCCCTGTTGGATCCGCTCTGGTATGCAGGCTCTTTTACTATCGGTGTAGCTGCCGGCATTGCCGGAGATCGCTGGAATTTAGGTTTTCTGGCTGAAACAGAGCATCAAGTGGTGCGTCACTTGCAAGATCATCTCAGCCGTTTACCGGAAAATGATGTGCGTAGCCGCGCTATTGTTGAACAGATGCAAATCGATGAACAAGGTCATGCCGATCTGGCTGAATACCTGGGTGCTGCAGAGCTTCCCAAACCGGTGAAAGACATGATGCAACTGACATCAAAAGTAATGACCACGCTGGCTGAAAAAATCTAAACCGGACTAACTCACAAAACGTATCACGTCCGTACTAGAACTAGACCTCGTTTAAACCAAGCACGTGCTGCATGTCATACCAGCCTTTATTCTGCGCTGAAACCCAGCCTGCGGCACGTACTGCGCCGCGCGCAAACACCATGCGATCAGCAGCAATATGATTGATTTCGATGCGTTCTTCATCGGCAATAAACATGGCCTGATGTTCACCGACAATATTGCCACCACGCACGACGGAAAAACCAATCGAACCCGGTTTGCGTGCGCCGGTGATGCCTTCTCGCGATAACACCGCCACATCATCCAGAGCCACACCGCGACCGGTAGCTAAGGATTTACCCATGGCCAGAGCCGTACCGCTCGGGGCATCGACTTTGTGTTTGTGGTGCGCTTCGAAAATCTCAGCATCGTAATCGTCACCCAACACCTGAGCGGCTTTTTCAATCAAATTCAACGCCAAGTTTACACCGACTGAATAATTGGCTGCCATCACCACTGGCGTATTGGCCAGCGTCTTGTGTAGTTGTGCTGATTGTTCGGTATCAAAACCAGTCGTACCAATCACCATGGCCATCTTATGCTCGGCCACAAAAGCAGCATGGTTCAGCGTTGCCGCAGGCGCGGTGAAATCAATCACCAGATCAGCTGTCGCACAGGCTTGGATATCATCGACCAGCAGTACGCCACGGCCATCACTGCCGGCTAATTCTCCGGCATCACGTCCGACAAATGCAGAGCCAGCCCGCTCCGTTGCGCCGGCCAAGGTCACCCCTTGCGCTTCGCTTACCGCGCGCACCAACATGCGCCCCATACGCCCCGATGCTCCAACAATAATGATGCGTAAATCAGCCATGCCTGTTTCCTCCGCTATTTCTGTTCGTGGGAGAGATCATCCCAAAAATGTTTCACCTTACCCAGAAAGGAAGAGCGTTCGGGATACACATCATCACCAGCTTCATTGGCAAACTCACGCAACAAATCCTTTTGACGCGTACTCATCTTTTTCGGCACAGCAATCTGAACACGCACATACAAATCACCCTTCTGGCTACCCGCACGTACATCCAGCACACCATGACCACGCAGGCGGAAAATACGCCCACCTTCAGTACCGGCTGGAATTTTGATTTTCACTCTGCCATTGAGCGTTGGTGCATCGACTTCCGCGCCGAGAGTCGCCTGTGGAAACGTCACAGGCATGGTGCAATGCAAATCAGCACCTTCACGCTCAAAAATAGCGTGTTCTTTCAACCCGATCACCACATACAAGTCACCGCTCGGACTGCCCTGTTGGCCTGCTTCACCTTCACCGCTGACACGCACCTGTGCGCCATCATAGACACCCGCAGGCACTTTAATCTTGAGTTTTTTGGTGATTTTGTTGCGCCCTGCTCCACCACATTCCACACAGGGTGATTCGATTCGTGTACCTGCACCATGACAGGTCGGGCATGTACGCCGAACGGCAAAAAAGCCTTGCTGCATCTGCACCTGACCATGACCACCACAAGTATTACATGGCACAGGGTTCGAGCCGGGTTTTGCACCTGAGCCATGACAAACATTACATGATTCATGTTTCGGTATTTTCAGCTCAACCTCACGACCCGCCGCCGCATCTTCCAGCGACATGGATAGGTTATAACGCAAGTCAGCACCACGAGCCGAACGACCGCCACCATTAAAACCGAACATATCACCAAATACATCACCGAACATATCCCCGAAATCACGGAAAGCATTGGAATCCTGTGCGCCTCCACGACCCCAGAAATCCTGCATCTGTTCATCAACACCAGCATGACCATACTGATTATAACGCGAGCGTTTGTTATCATCGGTCAGCACTTCATAAGCTTCAGTCACTTCACGGAAACTTTCAGCCGCCGCCTTGTCATCCGGATTACGATCCGGATGAAATTTCATAGCCAACTTACGGTAAGCCCGTTTGATGGTATTGGCATCGGCATCTTTGGCCACACCCAATACTTCATAATAATCGCGTTTGGACACGTTCACTCCCTGAAAAACTATTCAAAATCTTTCACCACAGAGGACGCAGGGTACACAGAGGAAAAGCATCATTGAAGCTCTATTCCTCTTGTATTCTCGCTGCAGCCTTTACAGTGAACACCTTTTGCTCATTAACGTGAAAAGGAGCGGCAGACCTAAGCCCCCCGCTCCTCTCACCTTGTTGCTAAGGTTTTACTTTTTACTGTTGCTGTCATCCACAACTTCAGCATCTACAATTTCTGCATCCTGAGCGGCATCTTTTTTAGCCGAACCAGCATCTGCTGCGTCATCTGCACCAGACATGTCAGATGCGCCTTCTGGCGCGGCCTGTTCCTGCTGCATCTGCTGATAAATCACTTCACCCAACTTCTGTGACTTCTCAGCCAGTTTTTCTTCCGCCGCTGTTATCGCTGCTGCATCACCGGATTCAATGGCTTTCTTGAGCTCTTCCAATGCATCTTCGATTTCTTTACGTGTTTCTTCATCGACTTTATCACCGTGTTCTTTAAGTGATTTTTCAGTTGAATACACCAGCGCGTCAGCATGGTTCTTGGCTTCAATCTGTTCTTTCAACGCTTTATCCGCATCCGCATTGGCTTCAGCATCCTGCTTCATGCGTTCTATTTCAGCTTCAGACAGACCGGAACCGGATTCAATACGAATCGAAGTTTCTTTGCCCGTACCCTTATCTTTCGCATGCACATGGATAATGCCGTTGGCATCGATATCAAAGGTCACTTCGATCTGTGGCATGCCGCGCGCTGCTGGCGCAATGCCTTCAAGATTAAACAGCCCCATATCTTTATTGGCTGAGAACAGATCACGTTCACCCTGTGCAACTTTAATCGTTACAGCCGTCTGGTTATCGGCAGCAGTGGTATACGTCTGGCTCTTCTTGGTTGGGATAGTGGTGTTCTTCTCGATGATTTTATTAAACAAACCACCTTCAACTTCGATACCAAGTGATAATGGTGTGACATCGAGTAACAATACGTCCGTCACATCGCCAGTCAAAACCGCACCCTGAATCGCTGCACCAATGGCAACCACTTCATCCGGATTCACGCCCTTATGCGGCTCTGAACCAAAGAATGCCTGCACTTTTTCCTGCACTAGCGGCATACGAGTCTGACCACCAACCAATACCACTTCATGGATATCAGAGGCTTTTACACCGGCATCTTTCAAAGCCTGTGTACAAGGTTTTAAGGAAGCTTCAACCAAGTCACCTACCAGGCTTCAAACTTGGCACGGGTGAGCTTGATCAACAAATGTTTAGGACCGGTTGCGTCTGCTGTAATGAACGGCAGATTCACTTCAGTCTGCTGGCTGGAGGAGAGTTCAATCTTGGCTTTTTCAGCTGCTTCTTTCAGACGCTGCAAGGCCAGTTTATCGGCCATCAAATCAACGCCCTGTTCTTTCTTGAATTCTGCAGCCAGATATTTGATCAGCACCTGATCGAAATCTTCACCACCAAGGAAGGTATCGCCGTTGGTCGCTTTTACTTCAAATACGCCATCACCGATTTCCAGTACGGAAATATCAAACGTACCACCACCGAGATCGTAAACTGCGATCAAATGATTTTCTTCAGTTTTATCCAAGCCATAAGCCAGAGCAGCAGCAGTGGGTTCGTTAACAATACGCAACACGTTCAAACCGGCAATCGCACCCGCATCCTTGGTAGCCTGACGCTGTGAGTCATTGAAATAGGCAGGCACAGTAATGACCGCATCTTTGACTTCTTCGCCGAGATAATCTTCAGCAGTTTTCTTCATTTTCTGTAAGGTAATCGCAGAAACTTCCTGCGGACTCATTTTTTTGCCATCCACTTCCAACCAGGCATCACCATTATCGGCGGCAACGATGGGGTAGGATACCAGCTCATGGTGATGTTTGGTTTCAGCCGAATCAAACTTGCGTCCGATCAAACGTTTTACCGCATAAAATGTATTGTCCGGATTGGTCACCATCTGACGCTTGGCCGATGCACCGACCAAACGCTCATCGTTGGCAAAGGCCACGATGGATGGTGTGGTGTTATCGCCTTCCGAGTTGGCAATCACTTTCGCTTTATCGCCTTCCATGACCGCTACGCACGAGTTGGTGGTTCCGAGGTCAATTCCTATTACTTTCGCCATTTCATTTCTCCTGATCAATTTCTTATCAATTATCTTATGTATCTAGTTATGGGGAATCTGATGTTGCGATTCAACCCCTTAGCTTTGATTTAGTTTAAAAAATCAATTATTCGGCAGGGCCACTCGACACCAGCACCTTGGCGGCGCGAATCAAACGGCCGTGCAAGGTATAACCGGCCACATGTTGGGCAATCACCGTACCTTCGGGTTCATCGCTCGGCATTTGTGTTAAGGCTTCATGCAGATGCGGATCAAAATCCGTGCCAACTGCATCAATACGAGCCACTTCAAAACGCTTCATCATATCATGCCAGCTGTTGAGGGTGAGCTGGATGCCTTCGCGCACAGCCTCTTCATTGCCCTGCTCAGCTTCCAATGCGCGTTCAAGATTATCCACCACATCAAGCAAGGAAGTGGCAAATTTTTCAACACCGAACTTATGCGCATCCGCCACTTCACGACGGGTACGCTTGCGCAGGTTTTCCATTTCAGCCTGCATACGCAATAATTTATCATTCAACTCACCGACTTCAGCTTCAGCCTGCTGCAATGGATCAAGTTTGGGCGCAGCGCCTATTTCATCGCCGTTCTCATCCAACGCCACGGCATCATCAGATTCCAACACATCAGATTCCAACATTTCATCCAGACTAGCGTTTTCCAATTCGCTCTCTGTCACTACTTCAACTTCAGCCTTTTTTTTCTTTCCACCTATCACTGCTTGCCTCCTGATATCAACCGTAACCTAAGCTCTGACTGACTCTCTATAGGGCCATCAAAACAGCGTTTCAAGAGCTATAAAGCATGTTCATTTTATTGTTTGTTGCAGAGCGGGTAGATTGGCGATGTGATTGTTATTTCTATTTCAAAACAAAAACTCTATCACCATCGCAAATGTGGGGTTTGTTATACCTACCCTGTTTCAACGGCGAGTAAGGGAGCAGGCAACCGCAATGGCAGCTTTCAAACACCGTTAGGTAAACATCGTATTGCCAATAAGATTGGTGCAGACATGCCTATTTTCACTGCATTCAAAGGCCGCCAGAGCTTTTGCATCTATGATCCAGCCACTGACAAGCCTAACCAGGATTGGATTTTGACTCGTATTTTATGGTTACAAGGCTGTGAAACAGGAAAAAACCGTCGCGGCCAAGTCGATACCTACAAACGTTATATCTATATTCATGGTACCCATGCAGAAGAGCAGATTGGCCAACCAGCCTCACACGGCTGCATACGCATGTTGAATGCTGATATCATCGAACTATTCAATCATGTCGCATGTGGAGAAAGCGTTCGCATCTCTGCATAGACATCTCAATATTAAAACTTACACGATCACCAGCAACCCTTTAAGCGACAATAATATCCATTTGTCTGGCTTCATACACTGCTTCTGAGCGAGAATGAACACGTAGTTTTTTATAAATGCGTTTGGTATGTGTCTGGATCGTCGTCAATTTACAATCCAGCAAAACAGCCACTTCATTATAACTGTATCCCTTGGCAAACATATTCAATACTTCATTTTCTTTGCATGACAAGGCATTTAAGTCACATGAACCCGTATCAAACGGGCAAGTCGTTGCTGTTATATTTTGCGCCGGTTGATGCGAGCGGGACTGCTGACGTTCGGCTTGCTGATGGCCCGTTTGATGATGACCCGTTTGATGATGACCAGACCGTACCAATAGCCTTTCAAGCTCAGCGATATCCCGAGCTACCGAAGCATGCATATCTTGCAAGAGATCATAGACAGAAGATAAATTATCGGACTCAGCATTAAAATGATTGGCTCTTTTATGTTCATCTGCTGGATATGCATGAATCAATTTTAGATCGCCACGATAACGCGAAAGATGTAATTGAATTTTTTCTAAATCTACAAACTGGTCACGTTGCTGTTCCATCAGCTGCACCCCCCATAAGGTTTACTATATATTTTATAGACCATATCTTTCAATATTGCAAAGTTATTATATTACCATGTTGATCAACATAATGATCTCGAACACACCACACAAGTCGATATTAAGACCATGAAAAAAATGAGAAAACCCACGTTGGCCAATTAGACCAAATGACAAAGCGAATGACTGAACTTGCACAGAAGGGCTGGCAACGTAATATGGCGCCTCACAAATCTACGGCATTGGATGACTAATATGAGCAAAGTACAAGCGCTTCCGGGAGCATTTCCCTTACATGAAGATCGTAATTTCGTATCTGAAAGTGAATGGGTGATCTTCAAGCTATTATGCAAGCCGATCGACTCTTTCGTTGATGAAAATGCTGAAGCACTTTGCCTTGCCACAAGCTCTCAAGTAAGCCAGGCACGTTGCGATGTGTTGATTCGCACTGTGCGCATCAAACAACTCGATGGCTTAGGCAGCTGGATAGCTCGCTTGTTGGCTGAAGCTGGTTTTAACGATCATGACATACGTGATCAGGCCGCCAGCCACATCATTCATACGGTAAATCACAAAGCAGGATACCCGATTTGCAATGATGCGACCTTGCGTGCTTTGCACAAATTACAACTCGAATGGAAAGGTGGACAACAATGAATGAACGCATATTGGTAACTGGTGGTGCCGGTTATATCGGTTCGAATATTGCTGCTGCCTTATGCCTGCGTCCGGGTACAGATGTATTGGTGGTGGATGATTTTTCTTCCGGCGACTGGCGCAATCTGGTGCATGTCGATTGCGAAGTGCGTGCCACCGATTGTGACGACCCTGATCTGCTTGATGAAATTGCCGATGGTGCATTTTCAGCCATATTCCATGAAGCTGCGATCACCGACACCACCGTCATGGATCAACGACTGATGATCGAAGCCAACACCAATGCCTTCGCTGATATTTTAGAAGCCAGCCATGCCTCATCCACGCGTGTTATCTACGCATCCTCGGCAGGCACTTATGGCAACTCTGTTGCCCCCAACAAGGTGGGTGAAGGAGAAGAGCCTGAAAACATCTACGGCTTCTCCAAGCTGGCCATGGATCGCATCGCCTATCGCTGGCATGAACGGCATAGCTCTCGTATTATCGGCCTGCGTTATTTCAATGTCTATGGTCCGGGTGAAACACATAAGAATGAAAAAACCGGCAATAAAACAGCATCCATGATGTTGCAACTTTATGAGCAGGTAAAAGCAGGTAAACAGCCTCGTTTATTCAAATACGGTGAACAAAAACGTGATTTTGTTTACATTCGTGATGTGGTTGCGGCCAATCTGGCGGCGCTCGATGCAAGCCGGTCGGGTGTTTGTAATGTTGGCTCAGGCCGGGCGCGCTCGTTCAATGATATTGTGAACACATTAAGCCAAGCCCTCGAAATAAAACTGGAAATTGAATATTTTGATAACCCGTTCTCATTTTATCAAAATCATACCGAGGCTGATTTGTCCGACACATTATCATTATTGCAATGGCAACCGGCATGGACACTGGAACAAGGTATGTTTGATTATATCTCTTTATTGGAACAAGGCCATAGAGGCCCGGCGGAGACAGCTTAATGCGCATACTTTTTATCACCACCACACTATTCGCAGCTTTATTGCTGAGCGCTTGTCTGCATGAACCCATTCATCAGGGTAACAGGCTCGGTGGCGATGAAGTCTTTATGATCCATGAGGGCGACAGTAAATTCAGTGTTGAACAAAAACTCGGCTCTCCCAGTCTGGATAGCGTTTTACACCCAGACCGCATAACCTATTTCGAAGAGTTTGAAGATGAAGAAAGCGGCAAATTACTCTGGCGCAGTGTTGAGATTGTATATGACAAAGCCTTGCGTGTTAAAAAAATAACCCGCACTGGTTTTAAAGAGAAAAAATAATCCCTATCAAAGCAAAACACGCGAGCGCAGATGAAGCCTGATCAGATCAGATAAAAGCTTATTTTTCACGGGGTTCAACATATTAACGTCGGCTATAAAAAAAAACTGCTGATTTTAAAACAAGCCTAAAACAGCCATAGTATTGACACCTATTCATCGACATCGTAAATTTAGGTTCTTTCGCATTACTTTACAGGGGGATAGGTCATTTCACTTCAACATGAGCTTGAACGGCTGCAAGAAGAAATGGATCTCATTTTCATTCTCATTGCCAATGATGAGGGCTTGGTGATGGCCGAAGCAGGAGAAGCTCCCGGCGAAGATTTTGCGCCCTATTCGGCCACAGTCATCGAAACAGCACACAAAATGTCATTAACCGGCAATCTCGGTGATCCCGTTTGCAGTGCGCTTGTACTCAAACGCGGCCGCATGCTGATTATGCATGAAGCCAATGTGGGCGGTGAAAGTATTTACCTGTCCATCTTGTGTCGCAAAGTGCCGGCCGGTGTGCAACGCTTGCTTCAACGCATTATTGACTGCTTGTCCCAGGCTTTATTGGGTCATCGTCATCAGGATTCACTCAATGGCTAATCAATACAAAGAAGCCTGCCGCCGAGAACTCGAAAACCTGGTATCGCGCGAAGCTAATCTGGATGCCGCTTTATTATGCAGTGTTGATGGTTTGCCGGTTGCATTTGTTTCCGATATTGATCTGGAGATCGATGCCATGTCTGCCATGTGTTCATCGATGTTATCGCTCGGTGATGCTCTATCGATTCAAGGCGGTGATGATGCATGCATTCAGGTAGTAACCCAGTCCCGCAGCTGCACATTTGCCCTTATTCATGCTGGTGATGAATTATTATTGGCCTTGATGGGTAACCGTTCACTAAAACTCGGCATGTTATTGGGTCATGCCCGTAAAGAAGTTGAAATCATTGTTGAACTCATGAATAAGTCGAATCGACAAGACAAGGCTGCACAGGCCTCATTGCCCTTAAAAAACAAAAAACCTGCACTACTTGAGGAACTGGTAAATCGTGTTGTTCAAGAAGCACAGCACAAATAAACAGGTGCGATAATCATGTTCGTTTATAATGCTTCTAATCTAGCCTACCATTACCACACCACCGAACAGAGGATGGACCTATGAATTCACTTGTTTTTCTCCGTCGCATGATTATCAGCCAAAAGCCTTCCCGAATTGATTACACTGTGGGGCAAGACGTAAAAAGCATTTATTATGAGCGCTCAGGCTTTGACGGCAGCCTTGATGAAGTCGTGCAAGCCTTGAGAGACATTTTTCAATCTGATTCGGTTAGTATTGTTACCTGCACCGACTTCAACCCCTTGAGCACATCACGCATCTTTGCACCGCAGGCTATATGCTCTACCTTGGCTGGTTATAAGTTCGATGCTGAAACACGGGCTGTGCTGCTCAGCTTCACCATGCGTTTACCCCCCTTGATGGTCAGACTGTTCCCTTTGCAGCGCTATAACTTTCAGGATAATGCAGCCTATATGAAAATGCATATGCAATTTCAACATGACGGCGTATTCCGCATGCAGCAATATATTGCCCAGGCAGATAACTCATTCGACGAAATCGTACGATTAAGGGTTATGGTCGCAACCTACATTTTGGGCTTAATTGCGCCCAGCGAAAAAGCCAAAGAAGCAAGTCATAATATGACGCAACAAGTTATAAATCAGCCACGTCAACAAGTCTCGCAAAAAAGCAAAAAGGTCAGCCTGCTTAGCAGAATTATTCGCCGCATCAGGGGGCTATAAATGCAAGATGAAATCAAACAGGTTGTTAAACTTGTCATTACAGGCCCTGTCAATGCCGGCAAAACCACCATGGTACAGAATCTAAGTGATTCACAAATTGCGGCCACCGATGTCGCAGCTACTGATCATGTCTCTCAACTCAAAAGCATGACCACGGTTGGGCTTGATTTTGGTATTCTTAAAATCGATGAAACACTGGAATTGCATTTATTCGGCACACCCGGTCAATCCCGCTTTAATTTCATGTGGAATATTTTATCCAAGGGTGCCATTGGTGCTATCTTTTTAGTCGACAGCACATCGGATGATTCGTTGCTCGAAATGAAAAAAATGTTCGATTATTTTTCTGAACATGTTGATTTACCCGTTGTGGTCGGTGCAACCAAACAGGATTTGGAAGGTGCGAAAAGCATTGAAGAATTAAAAATACTGCTTAATCTTGGCGACACTATGATTATGCCCGTCGATGCCCGCAAAAAAGAAGAGAGCAAAACACTGGCTTTAACGTTATTGGGCAATGCTTTGCTCGATGCGCAAGAAGAAGAAGGCGATTACGACGATTCAGATTACGAAGATTTGTTTTAATCACAACAATTATTGCACCCTCATATGATCATATTTATAGATATCGCTCGTAATTTATTCGTTTTCTTCGGCTTATTATTGCTTGCATCGTGTGCACAGCCAATTAAAAGCCTTAGCAACAACAAACCAATCATCTCCACAACGACTATCACACATACAGATATTATTATTCAAGCAGCAAAAACTGAAAAACTGAAACTGTCCCACTTTTTACCATCCTCCCCTCAAGACCCATTGCTCGAAGGCATTCGACCAGCCGATATAACCATGGCCAAAAAAATGGCCAAACAGAACTTTGAACGCAGTTGGAAGACCATTAGCCTACGCTCCCGTTTTGTGCGTGAACGGCTACTGCTCACGCTGAAACAGTTAAATGCACCAGCCTCGCTGCAGGTTATCCCTGCGGTCGAATCGACTTATAATCCTTATGCTTTATCCCATGCTGGGGCGCTTGGCTTATGGCAATTGATGCCACGTACAGCACGCGTATTGGGAGTGGAATCAAACACAAAACACAATGGCCGCAGAAATATCAGCATGTCCACCACGGCTGCCATCCGTTATCTGCAAAAGATGCATCAGCGTTTCAATAGCTGGCCTCTGGCGCTGGCCGCCTACAATATGGGGCCTAATGCTGTAGCGAAACGTTTAAAGAAACGGGCATGGAAAGTTACAGATGGCCTCGAGAATATGCCAATTCCAACGGGAACCCGCGCCTATGTGCAGCATATCATCGGTTTAGCGGCTCTGTTGCATGATGCAACATTTGAATTCCCAACACCGATCACTACCCGTGCGCTGCAAGTACAAGCGCCTGTTGACCTTCAACGCTTGGCTAAGCTCAGTGGCATGACAAAAAACGATCTTTTTCGTTTCAATCCCAGCCTCAATAAAAGCCAGTATTTACATAACAGCGTCACCATTCATGTGCCCACATCCCAGTACGACACACTGCAACATAACATCTCGCAAGCTGAACCCCTTTATATCAACAAAACCATTCAACACGGCGACAACCTGTGGACGATCGCCCGCAGCTACCACACTTCAGTTGCAACCATCAAAAGTCTCAATACGCATATGGGTAGATATTTGCGTATCGGTCAACATTTGAAAGTACCCGCGCATCACTTCGCTCAAAACAGTGCAGCTTATAACCCATTGTTATCTGACGGTTATCGTATGCGCTATAAAGTGCGTTCCGGTGATTCACTTTGGCGCATTGCCAACCGTTTCGGCACTACAGCCAAGGCCATTGCGCGGGTCAATCAAATTTCACAACATCATCTCATCCGTGCGGGTGATATCTTATGGGTACTCACCAGGGTGCGCCCAAGCTGAATGTTTTGAAGTTTTTCAGTTTCATTATACTGAGCATGCTGATCAGCTGCTCTCCATCCGAGCAGTCCAAACCCATTGATTATGATAGCGCGGCAGATATTCCGGCATCTGGCGACCGCTTGGTCGAGGCCAGTATTGGTGATGCCAGCAATTTGATACCGATGATTGCTGGTGATGCATCGAGCCATGCCGTGGCTGGACAATTGTATTTGTCTTTGCTCAAGTATGACAAAAACCTGAATCTGGTTGGTCAATTGGCCAAGTCATGGGATATATCGAAAGACAATAAAACCATTACCTTTCATTTGCGCAAAAACCTTAAATGGACGGATGGTTTAGCATTCACAGCAGCAGACTGCATCTTCACCTTAAAGCTGATGCAAAATAAACACACCCAAAGCGCCTACAAAGCCGATTATGCTTTGGTTGATCGGTTTGATAGCCCTGACCCACTCACTTTTATCGTGCATTATGATGAAGCATTTTCACCCGCTCTATCCTCATGGTCATCGCTGGCCATATTACCCAAACATATCTTTAAAGATGTGGATATCATGAACACCACATTATCACGCCACCCCAAAGCCACAATTGGCCCTTATCAACTGCTCGACTGGCAAGCTCAGCAATCCATCTTGATGCGTGCCAATCCGCATTATTTTGATGCGCCTGTCTGGATTACTGAACGCCTTACACGCATTATTCCTGATCGTGCCACTCAGTTTTTAGAACTCAATGCCGGACGACTGGATTCGGTCAATTTAAGCCCTATTCAATATGCCCGCTTGTTTGATACAAAAGCACAGTTAAAAAATAATTTCAATCGGTTCAAATATCTGGATTTTGTTTACACCTACCTTGGTTTCAATTTAAAACGCGCACCATTTGACAATGCCCGTATACGTCAAGCCATTGCCTATGCCATTGATCGACAAGAGATTCTCGATGGTGTGCAACTCGGTTTGGGGGAGACTATCGCCAGCCCTTACAAGCCGGGCACATTCTGGGTCAATCAAAAGCTCAAACCGCGTGTTTATAATCCCGCAAAAGCCAAAGCTATGCTTGCTGCAGAGGGCTGGGTCGATAGTGATGGCGATGGTATTCTGGATAAAAATGGCCAGCCTTTTGCATTCACCATTTTAACCAATAATGGTAATAAACAGCGCGCTGATGCCGCCACCATCATGCAATACCGCCTTAAAGCTATCGGCATCAAGGTGACCATACGTTTGGTTGAATGGTCTGCATTTATCGAAAACTTCATCAACAAACGTCAATTCGACGCTGTCATTCTAGGCTGGTCCTTATCGCCTGATCCCGATCAATTCACCATTTGGCATTCATCCCAAACTGGAGCACGACAGTTTAACTTTTTGTCCTACAACAATACCGTAGTCGATACGGCACTGGAAAAGGCTCGCCGCACCTTTGATCGTCAACAGCGCAAACAATATTACGATATCATGCAGCAAGAGATTTATAACGATGTACCGATGGTCTTTCTCTTTGCGCCATATTCGCTGCCGGTCATGCACAAACGATTTCATGGCATCAAAGCTGAACCAGCAGGTATCGGTTATAACGCTGAACATTGGTATGTGCCGGCTGAATTGCAAAAGTATCAGATCACATCAATCGCACCTTAAGCATGTTACTTGAATCCGCCTTTGGGTTTAAACATTGTTCGTTGAACTTATGGGCTGGAAAGGTGATAGTTCTACTTTAGCTGACATCATCCTAGGGAGGCTGTTATCTCTTTATCCGATCAACTTGAACTCATTCGACAAGAACAAGGTATGGCCTGTATTATCATCATTGATGGTGAAGGACGTATGATTTGCCAGGTTGGAGAAACACCGGAAGGCGAAGAATTTGCGCTTTATTCGCCCATGGTCATGGAAACGACCCGTCGCATGGCGATATGTGGCGGTTTTGGTGACCCGATCTGCAACGGTGTTATCCTCAAACAGGGGAAAATATTGATCACCCATGAAACGGCTATCGGTGATGTCGTAATGTACACCTCTTTGTTATGCCAGAATAAGGTGCCTGCAGGTTTACTCGATGTGCTCAATAAAATTTCCGCGCTGGTGGCAAACGAGTTTTAATTATGCGGCGGTTAATTCCTGCCAGAACTTTTCAAGCCGTTTGACAGATACAGGTACGGATGTTTTTAAACCCTGTGCAAATAATGACACCCGAAGCTCTTCCAGCCGCCATCGATAAGCCAGCAGCGGCTGAGAATCCTCACCATGCTGCAGGCGCTGTTTGCATTCATGTTCGTAAGCTTGCCATAAACCCTGCACCAGCTGGCTATTGGCCTGATCCTGCTTGAGATTGGGCCCGGCTCGAGCCAGGCGCAGTTCAGCAGCTTGTAAAAAACGTGGTAGATGTTGCAACCAGATGTACGGTGTATGGCGCACAAAACTATCAGCCATCAAGTTATCCAGCTGGGCTTGAATATCGACCAACACCGGACGCAGTGCTGCGGCGCGTATTTGGATCATCTTTTGTTGTAAATCTGCATGGGCTTTAAGGCTATCAATAATAAACCCTGCCAATCGAGTACCCTGCTCAACAATATCGGCCCGATGCGCCTGCAAAGATGTTTCAAAATCGGCTTGATTGCGTGGTATTGGCTTGATCATAAACACGCTGTTAAACACGTTAATCATCATATCATCCAGCAAATCACTTTGATGTAGAAGCCCTGCATAGAGCAAACTGATCTCACGCTGACGCGGTATATGCTGGCGCAGATATTGAATCTGACTATTCAAACTCAACATAAACAAACGGCGCACAGCATCAAACATGGCCTGATCGGCAGCTTGCCTGCTTTCAAACAAGTCAATCGCGACACTGTGTCGATGATCCACCAAGGCCGGAAACATTTGCAAAAGCAAACGCCCCTGTCGTTGTTCTATGACTGTGGGTAATGACCCGAAATCCCAACGTGTGATACCTGTACGCCGAATATCTAAAGTATCACTTGCCTGAATATCTGTTTGACCATCAGTGCGATGATTTGTTCGGGTATCGGTTCGAACATCAGCCCGAACATCAGCCCGAACACCAGGTTTTTTTACCATCTTAGGCTGCAAAACATCACGCACTTGCTGGCCATAACGATGTTGCAACACAGCTAGGTTTGTATCTCGGGCTATGCTTTTGCCCTGCTCATCATAAACAGAAACAGCGATCAACAAATGTTGTGGTAGTTTATCCAGCTGCCAATCGCGTGTTGTCATCGCAATGCCTGTCATACGCTGTAATTGTTTGGAAAAAGCACGCAACAACGAACCTTGCCCAAAAGCCATGCTATCCGCACAGGCTCTGGCAAAGTCCGGTGCCGGCACAAAGTGTTTTCGTTGAGATTTCGGCAAGCCTTTAATCAATGCAATCAGCTTCTCAACCAGCATGCCCGGCACCAGCCATTCAAAGGCATGGTTTTCCAACTGCCCCAAGGCAGCAAGTGGCACATGCACTGTGATGCCATCGGCTTGATGGCTGGGATCAAAATGATAACTGAGTTTTAAATTCAATTGTTTGACCTGCATGCGGTTGGGAAACAAAGCTGCATCAACAGCGCTGGCTTGCTCATGCAATAATAATGCCTCAGACATAAACAATAAACGCGGCTGCTGCCGTTCAGCCGATTTGCGCCAGAACTCGAACGATTTACCATTGCATATATCTGCCGCAATACGCGCATCAAAGAAATCATAGCGCGCCTGCTCATCAATCAGCAAATCTTTACGCCTTGTTTTGTGTTCCATTTTCTCCAATTTGTGTACTAAAGAACGATTATATTTGAAGAATTCAGCATGACTATGGTATTCCATTTGCACCAGAGCATGGCGAATAAACAACTGCCGCGACAAGTCAGGATCAATGGAGCCATAAGCAATGCGACGGCCAGTAACAATCGGCAAGCCATACAATGAAACTTTTTCAATCGCCACCACTTGTGCAGCTTTGGCCGACCAATGCGGTTCACTGTATTGCCGTTTGATCAAATGCGCCGCCAACGTTTCCAGCCAGGCTGGATCAATCGCAGCAGCACAACGGGCAAACACACGCGTTGTTGCCAACAAGCTGGCCGCCATCAGCCATTGCGGTGGTTTCTTGGCCAGTGCGGAGCCCGGAAACAAAAACAACTGTAAATTGCGTGCCCCCAGATAACCTTTTTCCGGATGCCGCAATGCAATTTGACTCAATAAACCAGATAACAGAGAACGATGCACACTATCGGCATCAGCCGCTTGTTGATTGGGTTTCATCTGCAACTCACCCACCACAGCCAACAACTGCTGATGCAAATCATGCCACTCACGTAAACGCATAAAAGCCAGATAATGTTGCTGACAGGTTTTTTTCAATTGCGCACGGCTTAATTGGGCGACCTGCTCATGATACCAGTTCCATAATTTCAGCCATGATAAAAAGTCTGATGTATCATCAACAAATAAACGGTGTTTGGCATCAGCCTGCGGCTGGGATTCTGCCGGACGCAGACGCGGATCCTGTACCGATAATGCCGCAACAATAATCAACACCTCATGCAGTGCCCTTTCCTTATCAGCCTGAATCAACATACGCGCCAAACGCGGGTCTAATGGCAAGCGCACCATCGATTTTCCTATGGCTGTAAGCTTTCGGGGTTGGCCAACGCCACCTGCCTCAATGGCCTGCAACTCTTCCAGCAAGCGATAACCATCACCGATGGCGCGTTTCTCCGGCGCATCCATGAATGTGAAATCTTCAATCCTGCCCAAATCCAGGCTAAGCATCTGCAAAATCACCTTAGCCAAATGGGTACGACGAATTTCTGGATCTGTATGTTCAGGCCGATTGTTAAAATCATCAGCTGCATACATACGGAAACAAATGCCTGCCGCCACCCGACCACAACGACCAGCACGCTGGTTGGCACTGGCCTGAGAAATCGATTCAATCGGTAAACATTGAATCTTGCGCTGGGTACTGTAACGACTGATGCGCGCTAGCCCCGAATCAATTACAAAACGAATACCCGGCACTGTTAACGATGTTTCAGCCACATTCGTCGCCAATATAATGCGTCTGCCCCGATGCGTTTTAAATATTTTATCCTGCTCGGCCGGAGATAAGCGTGAATACAAAGGCAAAATTTCTGTATCTGCACAGTGATGTTGTCGAAGAGCATGGCTAAGATCCCGAATCTCACGTTCACCCGGCAAAAAGATCAATATATCACCCAGAGGATCATGGCTGGCCGCTTCATCAACCACAGCAATCACCGATTGGTGAAAATCAATCTCTGCCTGATTATCTTTTTTATCAGCCTGCACAGCTGGCCTGTATTCAATATCAACAGGATAACTGCGGCCGGACACTTCGATAATCGGCGCGCCATGAAAGAATTGTGAGAAGCGTTCAGTATTGATCGTGGCTGATGTAATAATGAGCTTTAGATCAGGCCGCTTGGGCAAGATTTTTTTCAGATAACCGAGTAAAAAATCAATATTCAAACTGCGTTCATGGGCTTCATCGATGATGATGGTATCGTATTGCCACAATAAGGCATCGTGTTGAATTTCAGCCAGCAGAATGCCGTCGGTCATCAGTTTGATGTGGGTGTTGCGACGAGTTTGATCTGAAAAACGTATTTTATACGCCACAGCCTCACCAATCCGGCCACCCAGCTCTTCAGCAATTCGTGTTGCCACACTGCGTGCAGCGATACGGCGTGGCTGTGTATGGCCGATCATCGCCTTGATACCCCGCCCCAGTTGCAGGCAAATTTTGGGAATTTGCGTTGTTTTACCCGAGCCCGTTTCCCCGGCCACAATCACCACCTGATGATCTACAATCGTTTCTGCAATGCGCTGCCGCACCTGACTTACAGGCAATGATTCCGGATAATGAATCGCAGGCACAGCAGCTTTTCGCTCAGCCAGCAATTGTTTGGATTCACTGACACTCAACTGCAATTGAGTCAAAGCCGGCTGAATATCTTTGCCCTGTTTGCAACGCGTCCGCATCCGGCGCAAGCGGTTGCGCAAAGAGCGCTGCTGCGCCTGCATGCATAACGAAATAGTGTTGGATAATTGATCGATTTGTTTGAGTTGTTCGATTGCTTCAATCGATTCAGTCGGTAAATTCATGGCAGATAATGTTCATTGGATTCAAACATTAGCTTGTTTTACGAGCTTCTCTTCTAGCGCGAATGCGGGCTTTTTTATCATCGACAGCATGTGCATCACGTGGTTTTCTGGGCAAAGGTCGATATATCTCCACCCTGTCACCAGCTTTTAAAACCTGTACACCCTTCACCAGCTTGGCAAAAATGCCCAGTTTATTGATGCTCAGATCAATCTCCGGATGTTTATCCTGCAAGCCTGACATGTGCACAGCCTCTTCAGCTGTTGTGCCATCAGCCACATCAATTTCTTCAATAAACTGTTCATGCGGTAAAGCATAGACGATAGAAACATGCATGCGGTTATTGCCCCTTCAATTCTAAAGCGCGCTGCTCAAAGGCTTGCACCATGGATTTGCATGCGGTTGAAAAAATCGGGCTGGCAACAATATCCAGCATCATGCTACGAAACTCAAATTCAATCGAAAAATGCACCTTACAGCTAGCTTCATCCACCGGATCAAACGTCCAAATGCTTTCGAGAAAACGAAATGGCCCTTCAAGCAAACGAATTTCCACCAGTTTGTTGGCAACAAAACGATCTATAGTTTTAAAGCTATGGCGAGAACCGGCCAAATCAGCAATCAATTCAGCGGTTAATTCACCCGATTGGCGACTTAATATACTTGCATCTGCAACCCAGGGTAGAAACAAGGGATAAGCTTCGATATCCAGAACAATATCAAACATCTCTTTGGCTGAGCATTGAACCAGCCGCGTTTCTTCAAAGCTGCGCATTGCTGTTAGCGCCTTTTTTCCGATTGATACGGATTCTTACTGGCTGAGAATGAAAAGCGAACCGGCACACCAACCAGATCGAAGGCTTTTCTGAATGACTGCTCCAGATAACGTCTGTAACTGGTTTTCAAGCCCTGTGGTCGATTGGCAAATATTTTAATGCTCGGAGGTCGGGTAGATATTTGCGAGGCATATTTCAAACGCACCAAAGCACCACCATCACTGGGTGGATGCTGTGCCTCTTGAGCCGCTTCCAGCCAGCGGTTCAATGCGCCGGTACTCAGTTCAAATTTATTGCGATCGGCGGCTTTAATGGCTTCATCAAGCAAACGCTTCACACCCTTACGACGACTTGCCGTAATCCGGAAAACAGGGATATCCGACATCGCCCGCATTCTGAAGTCCAGACGCTCGGCATAATGTTTCCATTCATCATTGCCCAATAAATCGAGTTTATTGACCGCCACAACCAGTGCACAACCAGCATCGCGTGCCAGCTGCATCAAACGCATATCTTGCTCAACGATACCTTCACCACCATCGAGCACCATCACTGCCACATCGGCGCGTTTAAATGCCTGCACAGCTTTCACACGCGCCACAAACTCAATCACATCGGAGATGCGCCCGTGTTTACGCTGACCAGCCGTATCCACCAAACGCACCACACCATTGTTGTAAAGTAATGTGCTGTCAATCGCATCACGCGTAGTGCCGGCAACACTGCTAACCACCATACGTTCACGACCCAGCCAGGCATTAATCAGGGTAGATTTACCCACATTAGGGCGACCAATTACAGCAACCGAAGCGAGCACATTACTCTCCGCTTCAGTCAGGAAATCATCCTGTAGATCAGGTACAAGCCGTTCAATGGCATTCGCAAAGGCACGAATACCTTCGCCATGTGCCGCAGAAACAGCAATCGGATCACCCATACCGAGCCTGAAAAATTCTATTTCACTGCCCGGCTTTTCAGCTTTATTGGCCACCAGCAATACCGGCATATCCTGTCGGCGCAATTTATCTGCAATCGCATCATCAACCGGCGTTGATCCCACCTGTGCATCCACAACAAACAAGACGATCTCGGCAATTTCCAATGCCGCTTCCACCTGAGCATCAATGGCTGGCTGCATGATATCATGGGTACCTTCACCAATACCGCCGGTATCGACCAACACCACTTCGGTTTCACCAAAACAGCATTCGGACTCCAGGCGATCCACCGTCACACCCGGCCGATCACCCACAATAGCTTTGCGCTTGCCAACCAAGCGATTAAACAACGTCGATTTCCCGACATTGGGACGGCCGACAATGGCCACCACAGGCAATCGTACCGCCCGGCGATCGCTGGCCTGGATGTTTTTATGATCCACATCGCCATGATCAGTATTGTTATGACCTGTATTTAATTGCTCAGACATCAGACACCTTCAAATTCAAACACTTAACGCAGCATGTACAGCGCGCCTAGGTTATTGCGCACCAACACACCATCTTGAGCTGCGACTGGAGCACGATCAATACGCCCGTCCAGCTCTGTAACCGCCAATAATTTACCACTCTGACTCAAGCGGTAAACCATGGCTTTATCATCAGCCACCCACAAATCACCCTGCCACAATGCAGGTCCAGTCAATTCACCCGCAGTCAATTGCTGCTTCCACAGTGTTTCACCACTGGCCGGATTCAAGGCGCTCACGGCACCGGATGTATCAGCTACAAACACCTGTTTACCCACCAATAGCGGGGCTGATTTCAGCGACAACAAACGATTGCTTAATGTACTGCCATCCTGCAACGACAAGAATGACATTTCGCCTTGAAAAACCGAGACCAGCAATACATCTTCATCCCGACCCGATTGCTGCGCTGTAATCAGCAACGGCTGAGCTACGGGCACTTTCAACTCACTCATCACCGCAGCTTTATTACTCAACAACAACTGCCGTTTCCAGACAAAACTGCCATTCGCAGCTTTCAGAGCAACCACATCACCATTACTCAGAGCCGCATAAATACGCCCTTTGTGTACCACTGGAGACGGTGTTAAATGCATGCTCAAACCACCAAGCAGGCCAGAGTAACTCCATAGCTTTTTGCCATCATTGCTGAAACGATAAATCTGATTGTTTGATGTCTGCACAACAAAACCATCATCAACCAACACAGGTGACCCGATCAAGGCAGAAGATAACGTGAAACGCCATACAATTTTCGCCTGTTCAATATCAAGGCCGTACAAGGTGCCGCCCAGATCACCCAACACAGCCAGACCATTGGATAAGAGTAACACACCGGATTCAGATGCTGCCGCCAAACCGATGCGCGCCAACTCACTACCATCAGCATCAAAAATACGGGCACGTTGATCCTGACCACCGATAACAATGCGTTCACCTTGAGGCGTTTGCAAAGCGGCAGGCAAACTAAAACCCAATGGCGATGCAGGCTGACGGTAATCAACATTATTACGCCAGCGGATATCAATTGAGCCGGCAGTGCTGGCAAGTTGGCGAATAGCCTGAACCGAAGGCGTCGTATCTTCAGCCATTGAGTGAGATAATTCGTTCGATGACTGATCCGCTTGTTTAGCGGCAGTTTCATCTGACCATAAACCGGAAACCATCGAGCAGGCCGATAAGGTCATCAGCATCAAAGCGGTCGCAGCAGTGCGCATAAATAAATGCATTATTTGCCTCGCTCTTAGGCTGCTTGCTGAGGTAACAAGGTTTTAATTTTTTGTTTCAATTCATTATCATTGGATTTGGCATCCAATGCTTGTTGCAGATATTTATTCTTTTCAGCCACATCATCACTCAATTCAGCCAATAAATAATAACGCAGCTGCTGGTACTGTTTACCCACAACCTTGTCCAACAAAACACGCGCAGCAGCTTGATCACCTTTGGCTATTTTAATTTCAGCCAAATCCAAACGTGCCTGCCAGACCCATTCTTCCATAGCATGGTCGTTTTGTATTAAATTTTGCAAATGTGTTTCAGCATTTTCCGGATCCACACGCGCCAATTGCATCATGGCCAAGGCCGCATAACTATTACCAGAAAACTGACTGGTCAGTTTCTCAAGCATGGCTTGTTTCGATGTCGAATCTTTTTCATTCACAGCCTGCTGATACAATGTTGCTGCAGCAGCACTTTGAGCTTGATCTTTTTCTATCCACAAACCACCCACCATCAATGCGATGACCAATCCGGCCACAGCTCCAATAATTAGATTCTGATGCGACTGAACCCACTCAAACCACTTGGCCGAACGCATTTCACGTTTGAGCTCATTCATCTCTTCTTGTAATGGCGAATTCTGCAATGGAACACTGTCTTCCGGCATCACCGTAACCTTTTTAGATGTTTTATCATTCATGCTGTTTTCCTCTTTTCGCGTTTGCAATGGGTCTGATTGTATATTATTAGTCGGCGCAAGCTAAAAGCAGACTGCCGCCTGTCAATCGAGCATTCAACGTCTTTCAAAAAATAATCAAAATCAAACCGCGAATTCACACAAACAAACACGAATGGGAAATCAATATTCTTTTTTACCGCATAGGACAGCAAAGGAGTAGAGAACAATCAAAGACTGTTGTGGGTAGAGTTCCCTCAACAAAGCTCTTCCTCTGCGTACTTTGCGGCAAATGCTTTTGATGCTATTATTCAAAAGCGTTATTAATCTTTTATCAAAGCTACTTTTTCTACTCGTTCTTCACGCCGTTCCAGAATAATGGAAATCACACTTTTTACCAATGCCGCCATCGGAATGGCAATAATAACGCCGACAATACCCCATAAACTGCCAAACATCAGAATCCCGACAATAAT
>JAUZQK010000003.1 GCA_030951025.1 Mariprofundus sp.
CCGAGCGGCACGCCTGCCTGCACAAAACCTATAAACAATGGCACTGCAGAACAGGAGCAGAAGGGGGTGACAATGCCCAATGAAGCGGCCATGGCGTTGCCCACGCCTTCATGCCTACCTGCCAACATTGCACGCGTGCGCTCAGGGGTAAACCATGAATTAATCATGCCCATGACCATCACCACTGCCATAAGTAACATCAGCACCTTAGGCGCTTCAAAGATAAGGAAGCGAAGGCTGTCTGCCAAATGTCCAGCCTGATCCAATGGCAGGGCAGCAATAATCATTGCTGCTGCTCCAAACAAGTTTGCATAAACAATCAGCCATAACAAAGCCGCCGCAATCAAGAACAAAAGCGGATGCTTTCTTGGCATCTCTACCAAAGCATTTTTGCTAACGCCTTCTGGAAATTGTTTTGTGTATCCCTGCATCTCTTTCTCCTGTTCTTATGCGCTCTACATAATAGAAGACGAACAAAGACTCAAAAAGATGCAGATGGATTTACTTAAGCAGTGCCCTTGAATAAATAGTGTGTTTAGTTAACCAAGTCAAACTGGTCTGAAATATGCGACACGACAGATAGCTTATACACATTGTACAATATTAAATGGCGAGGCTTCTCATGAATATTCAATCAACCACTCATTATTCACCTGTCAATACACTCTCTCATCAAAAGCAGGCCATTACCAACGATATGGAAAATATTGCCGTTTCAGGGAAAACTATTGCCGATACGGTCTCTATTTCTAGCGCTGCACAAAACAATTTTACAAACCAATCTCATGTAGCTAAAGCATCGGAAAGCTCTACAACAGCTACTTTCAACACCACTCAAGGCTACAAAAAAATGAATATTGATGAATTATTTTCTCCACCAGACCCTTCAGCGGTATATTCACTTCAAACAATGCCGCTGCTGCTCCCATCTAAAGATAATATCGATGCATTGACTAAACATATCTCAGCTAAGATGCCACAGTTTCTAGCTGAAAATAATATTCCTTCTGCGCCATCGAGCATCAGCTATAATAGACAAGGTCAGATTCAATTACCATCAGATTACGCTTATGCACCTGAGTTTATGAAGGGGCTTGAAAATAATCCTAAAATGGCAAGAGAATTAAGTACGGTTAACGCCCTCACTTCACAGTATGTCGAAATGCAAAAGCTCACCCCTTTCCATGATGCGTTTGCCAATGCAAACTCTCAGGCTGAAATTGATGCCGTTATTGCAAAGTATAATTACCTACTCTCAGGCAACCGTCAAAACTCGATCATTACCATGAACTTGTCTGCGAATGGTAGCCTGAGCCTATTCGCCGATGGTAAATCCGTTATAGCTTAAAGTCCTACCAGTACCTGCTTCCGAGCCAAAGTGGACACTCACGCGCCCGTCCATGGGCGCACTGATGACTTCTTACGAAGTCATCATATATGATCATGGATAAATGTTGAGATGAAATAATAGCTATGGTCATAGCCATCATGATATCTTATTTCAACGGCTTGCCCTGATGCATCACAGGCTTGCTGAAAATGATCTGTTAATAGTTGCTCGGCAAAGAAATCATCCGCCCAACCCTGTTCAATTAAAATGCTGGATGGATGTTTATTACCTGCTTTGACCAGTTCGGTTGCATCCCATGCATGCCATGATGCTTGTTTGTCTTCGCCCAGATAACCACGGAATGCCTTTTTCCCCCATGCGCACTGAATCGGATTAACAACCGGAGAAAAAGCAGAAATCCGTTTGTATTTGTCCGGATTTTTCAGCCCTATCACCAATGCGCCATGGCCACCCATGGAATGACCACAAATGGAAATATTTTGTTTATTCACAGCAAATTCTTTCAATAAAATATCGTAGATCTCTTCGTTGATATAATCATACATATTGTAATGATCTTTATAGCCCTCGGTTTGCGCGTTCAGATAAAATCCTGCACCAGAACCAAAATCCCAATCATCGTGCTCACCCGGCAAATTCAGGCCTCTTGGTGATGTATCCGGACAAATCACCATCATATTCTTTTTCGCCAAGTACGGTATAGCACCTGCCTTACTTATAAAATTTTCCTCATTACAGGTCAGACCCGAAAGCCAGATCAGGCAGTCGAAAACAGGTAGCTTGTCATCGGGGATAAAAACCGAAAATTTCATGCCTGTTTTGGTCACATAAGAGTCATGCTCGTAAAAACAAACATGACCCCCGCAACATTTATGTGATTTTAATAGCCTCATATCTCGATCCCGGCCATCAAAAATCAATGACAGTGCGGATACTTTTTCCTTCATGCATGTAATCAAATGCCTTATTGATTTCTTCAAGCGGCATGTTAAAGCTAACCAGATCATCCAGATTAATATCACCAGACATATATTTATCTACATATCCCGGTAGTTCGCTTCTGCCTTTCACACCGCCAAAGGCACTGCCTCGCCAGACACGGCCAGTCACCAACTGGAATGGGCGCGTGGATATTTCTGCACCTGCAGCTGCCACTCCGATCACCACCGATTCACCCCAACCTTTGTGGCAACATTCAAGCGCAATGCGCATCAGGTTGGTATTGCCCACACATTCAAATGAATAGTCCACTCCGCCACTTGTCAGGGCAATAATGTAATCCTGCAATGGTCCTTCTACATCCTTTGGGTTGATAAAGTCAGTTGCACCAAATTTCCTGGCCATGGCAAATTTATCCTCGTTCAAATCGACGGCGATAATTCGCCCTGCCTGTGCCATCTTTGCGCCCTGAATACATGAAAGCCCAATGCCACCCAAGCCAAATACCGCAACCGTGGCTCCTGCTTCTACTTTGGCCGTGTTTAACACTGCACCAATCCCCGTGGTTACGCCGCAACCAAGCAGGCATACTTTACCAAGATCGGCTTCCGGATTAATTTTGGCCAGTGATATTTCTGCAATCACGGCATACTCGGCAAATGTAGAGGTGCCCATATAGTGGAAAATCAATTTACCATCCTTGGATAAACGTGACGTACCATCAGGCATCAAACCTTTACCCTGGGTTTCGCGCACACGCTGGCACAGGTTTGTTTTTCCCGAGGTACAATATTCACACTCGCCGCATTCCGGGATATAAAGCGGGATCACATGATCTCCTTTTTTCAACGTGGTCACACCTTCGCCCACTTCCTCGACAATGCCACCGCCTTCATGGCCCAGCACAACAGGAAAAATACCTTCAGCATCTTCGCCAGATAGCGTGAAAGCATCAGTATGACAAACGCCCGTTGCAATCATCTTCACCAGCACTTCGCCTTTTCTAGGTCCTTCCAGATCAATCTCTTCAATCGAAAGTGGTTGATTGGGTGCCCAGGCTACAGCAGCTTTAATCTTCATATATTCACCTCTTCGTATGAACTCACCCTGATTAAATTCAGGCTGGCTTAAATCAATATTTTGGCGCTCTCTTGGCCAGTTTGCGCTGCAGGGTGTGCCGGTGCATACCCAGCTTGCGCGCAGCAGCGGAGATATTGCCATCACTCTCCACCAGCACCTTCTGGATATGCTCCCTCTCCAGCCGTCTGGTGGACATCGATTCCCCCCGCTCAGTCGACAGCTTCCCCTGACGCAAACGATGCCACGCCTCCAGATTGAAGAGCCCATAGAGGGCAATTATCACAAGCATATCAATAACCGGAGGCTGCAATTGAGCGTCTTGTCAACCAGCAGCAGGATAATCAATTCCAGGGCAATTACGAGACTTCTAAACAGCGCAGCCATGCAGCTGCGTCATTTTGTCGCACCCGCAGCACATACCTACAATTGTAATTAGAGCTCGGCAAATCCAGCACTCTTCCCAGCCCGCCCCTGCGACAATTTGCCACATTCATCGCGGTACGGTTCATCCCTAGCCTTCGCCGGAAGAAATCGGAAAGTAGAGGATACTATGCACACTGTAATCAACAATCACCATATCAGAGCACACAAACAATTCGGCCTGCTACTTGCCGCCAGCATGCTTGTAAACGGTGTTGCTAATGCAGCAGAACAGGCCCCCGTCATCAAGGTGACTGACACTGCAATCGAGAGTGCCAACACGGTCACTATCAAACCTACCGAACAGGATTATATCCCGACAGATACGGCCGATGCGCTAAAATCAGTACCCGGTGCCAATGTCAATAAAAATGGGCCGCTCACCGGTATCGCCCAGTACCGTGGGATGTTTGGTTCCCGTATCAATACGCAGCTGGATGGACTGAATGTTGCGCCGGCAGGCCCCAACTGGATGGATCCACCATTAAGCCATATTCCACCATCACAACTGGAAAGCATCAGTGTTATCCGTGGCATCTCGCCGGTTAGCGAAGGCGCGGAAAGCATCGGCGGCACCATTAAAGCTAAAACAGCCACGCTCCCCTTTTCATCCGATGGCGAGCTTGCCCCGCACGGCACACTTTCCACGGGCTACGACAGTAACAATAAAGCCTTCACCGCAGGTGGCCAGCTAGGCATCAGCTCCGGCAGTGACCGTATTCAATTCAACGGCAACTTCGATAAAGGTCAGGATATGAAGGCCGGAAACGGGCTGAAGATTGTTCCCACGCAATACCAGCGCCGCAATCTGGGTGCTGATTACGGCCATCGCTTTGATGGCGGTGATTTTAAT
>JAUZQK010000030.1 GCA_030951025.1 Mariprofundus sp.
TCATGCCTTTGCGTTTGGCATAATTGCTTACTTGATCCTTATTGATTTTCCCGACGGTGAAATAATGTGCTTGCGGATTGGCGAAGTAGAGACCGGATACAGCCGCTGTGGGCAGCATGGCAAAGGATTCGGTGATGCTCATGCCGATGTTTTTCTCGACATCAAGCAACTGCCATAACGTGCCTTTTTCCGTGTGTTCCGGGCAAGCAGGATAACCGGCAGCGGGGCGAATACCCTGATATTTTTCTCTGATCACGTCCTCATTACTCAGTGATTCATCTGCGGCATAAGCCCAATAATCCGAGCGTACATCGCGGTGTAGCATTTCTGCTAATGCTTCAGCCAGACGATCCGCCAGCACTTTAATCATGATGGCGCTATAATCATCCTGCTCGGCTTCAAAGGCCTTGGCTTTTTCTTCAGCTCCGAAGATGCCGACAGCAAAAGCGCCGATATGATCGTTTGCAGCAGATGTTTCCGAAGCGATGAAATCACTTAAACACAGGTTCGGACGTGAATCCTTTTTATCCTGCTGCTGACGCACGAAATGGAAACGACAGTGTTCACTTTCCCTTGTCTCATCATACACAATCACACTGTCATCATCAGTCGATGCGGCGCCAAATAGGCCAAAAACTGCTTTGGCTGTGAACCAGTTTTCAGTAATGATTGTATCCAGCCAGCCCTGTGCTTCATCAAATATTTTTTGAGCTTCTTTACCCTTGTGTGGATCATTCAAAATGCGCGGGTAAGCGCCATTGAGTTCCCACGCACCAAAAAACGGTGTCCAATCAATGAACTCGCGGATCTCGTCCAGCGAAATATCGTTTAATACCTGCACACCGAGTTGTTTGGGGGGAGTCGCCAAATCATCGCTATTGAGTACGGTTGCATTGGCGCGGGCATCGGCAAGACTCAACCAATCGGTTTGCTTTTGACGACCCAGATAGCGTTCACGTACCGCTTCGTATTCGGCGCGGGTGGCGGCTACAAAGTCAGCGCGGTTTTTTTCCGAGATCAGGTTCTGCGCCACACCAACAGCGCGCGAAGCATCTTTGACCCAGATGATCGGCTCATCGTATTCTGGCAAGATTTTCACTGCAGTATGGGCTTTGGAGGTCGTTGCACCACCGAGCATGATCGGCTTGGTAAAGCCGAGTCGTTTCATTTCTTTGGCGATATGTACCATTTCATCCAGACTCGGTGTAATCAAGCCGGACAGACCAATAATGTCGACATCATGTTTTTTGGCTTCTTCTAAGATGGTGGAGGTGGCCACCATCACACCCAGATCAATGACTTCAAAATTGTTGCATTGCAACACTACACCAACGATATTTTTACCAATATCATGCACATCGCCTTTGACTGTTGCCATCAGAATTTTGCCATTCGATAAGCTGGCTCCTGCTGCTTTGCCCGCTTCAATATAGGGCATCAAATGAGCCACTGCTTTTTTCATGACGCGGGCTGACTTGACCACTTGTGGCAAAAACATTTTGCCTGCGCCAAACAAATCACCCACCACATTCATGCCATCCATCAAGGGGCCTTCAATCACTTCAATCGGTGCATCGAAAGTGAGCCGTGCTTCTTCGGTATCTTCCGTTACAAACGCGTCGATACCTTTGACCAGCGCATGTTCGAGGCGTTTGGCAACGGGTAGTTTGCGCCATTCATCATCGGCCTTTTTGGCTTTGATGCCATCGCCACGGTAATTATCAGCGATATCCAACAATCGATCCGTCGCATCATCGCGTCTGTTTTGCACCACATCTTCAACAGCTTCGCGCAGTTCATCTGGCAGATCATCATAGACAGCCAGCTGACCCGCATTGACGATGCCCATATCCATGCCCTGTTGGATGGCGTGGTACAGAAAAACGCTGTGGATGGCTTCGCGCACCGGATTATTACCCCGGAATGAGAAAGACACATTCGACACACCGCCGGAAATCATGGCGTGCGGCAGGTTTTTCTTGATCCAGCTGGTTGCTTCGATGAAATCAACCGCATAGTTGTTGTGCTCTTCAATGCCAGTGGCGATAGCAAAGATGTTCGGGTCAAAAATAATATCTTCAGGTGGAAAGCCGCATTGCTCGGTCAGCACTTTATACGAGCGTGCACAGATTTCGGTTTTTCTGGCAAAGGTGTCGGCCTGACCCTGTTCATCAAACGCCATGATGATGGCTGCTGCACCATATTTTCTCACCAAGCGGGCATGGTGGATAAATGCCTCTTCACCTTCTTTGAGTGAAATGGAATTGACCACGCCCTTACCCTGAATGCATTGCAGACCAGCTTCGATAATTTCCCATTTGGACGAATCAATCATCACCGGCACTTTGGAAATATCGGGTTCGGAGGCGATTAGATTGAGAAAAGTGCGCATCGCCACAACACCGTCGAGCATGGCTTCATCCATATTGACATCGATAATCTGGGCACCGTTTTCTACCTGTTCACGGCAGACATCCAGAGCTGTATCGTAATCACCTTCCATTACCAAGCGTTTAAACTTGGCTGATCCGGTGACATTGGCACGCTCGCCGACATTCACAAACAATGAGGATTCATCAATGTGCAAAGGCTCGAGGCCGGATAATCGGCATTGCACCTTAACATCGGGGATCGAGCGGGGGCTAACGCCTGCGACAGCTGCAGCCATGGCCTGGATATGTTCAGGGCCTGTGCCGCAGCAGCCGCCGATAATATTGAGAAAGCCGGATCTGGCCCATTCACCTATTTCTGCGGCCATTTCTTCCGGTGTTTCATCGTAACCACCAAAAGCATTGGGTAGGCCTGCATTGGGATGGGCATTGATATAACATGAGGAGGAGTTGGATAGTTCTTCAATATATTGGCGTAATTCACCGGCTCCTAAAGCGCAGTTTAAACCAATCGAGATGGGTTCGGCATGCGATAAGGAGTTGTAAAACGCGGTGGCTGTCTGGCCGGATAGAGTGCGGCCAGAGGCATCGGTAATGGTGCCGGAAATCATAATCGGTAACGTCGTGCCATGTTCTTCAAAAGCTTCTTTCACTGCAAACACAGCCGCTTTGGCATTGAGTACATCGAAGACTGTTTCAATCAGAATAATGTCGGAGCCGCCATCGATCAGTCCCTTGGTGGCGACCTTGTAGGTTTCGACCAGCTCCATGAAGGTGACATTGCGAAAACCCGGATCATTCACATCCGGTGAAATCGAAGCGGTGCGCGAAGTAGGTCCCACAACACCGGCCACAAAACGCGGTTTGTCATCTGATGCTATTGCATCACAAGCTTCGCGGGCCAGTTTTGCACCCGCCACATTCAATTCATACACCAGCTCTTCCATGCCGTAATCGGCCATTGAGGCAGCATTGGCATTGAATGTGTTGGTTTCCAGGATATCCGAACCTGCGTTCAAATAAGCCGTATGAATGTCCTTAATAATGTGCGGCTGCGTGAGTGATAATAAATCATTATTACCCTTAAGCTCAGAAGGCCAGTCGGCAAAACGTTCACCACGGTAATCGGCTTCTTCTAATTTATAAGCCTGAATCATTGTGCCCATGGCACCATCTAAAATAAGAATGCGCTTGCGCATCTGAGTGTTTAAAACGTCAGTTTGTTTCATGCTCGCGAATCTATCAGCAGTTGGGCAAGGTAGAAATACTGTTATGATAAAAGCCAGTATGGGCGTGTGTTTGGGTTATGGTTTTTTCGTATGGGCAGGCTGATTATTTTTTTGAAATAATACCTTTGCATAGGATAGATGCGGCCACTTCAGCAATTTTTGGGTCGAATTGTGTGTCGGCATGCTCGTGCAGTTGATCCAGGCAATATGAAATAGGGCGAGCGCGACGGTAGGCTCTGTGATGCGTCATAGCATCAATGGCTTTGGCGATAGCAATAAAACGGGCACCTTCGGGGATTTTATGACCAGCGAGCTGTGCGGGGTAACCTTTACCATCCCAACGTTCGCCTTGATGCAAAATGATGATGCGTTCTGCCGCTAAGGATTTAATCGGGGCCAGAATGATTGCGGCAACTTCGGGTGAGTGCTCAATGCGTTCTCGCTCAGCAGGGGATAAACGACCCTTTTTTAACAGGATCGTATCAGGAATACTGACCATGCCGATATCGTGCAGCAGGGCAGCATTATAAATGGTTTGCTTTTGATCAGCGTCAATTCTGAATTTATTGATTAATAATTTAACCAGATGTGCCACACGCAGGGAATGGTCTTTTGAGAATAAATCTCTGGCTTCCAACGCACCAATCAACGCGATTAGTGCCTCATTAACATCTGCTTTGCTTGCAGTTTCCTTAATCATCTCCTCTCCCTCGATAATGATGCTGTGTTGTAAGCAAGTATCAGGCCGTAATCCAATGCTGATGATATTTTTTAATCAGGATAATGAAATGAAAAAAACGGAAAGGGGCAGCCTTTCAGCTATTATTGAGTTGTTTGAATAGCTTGGCCAAACAGGTTAAGCGGGTATGCGAATGGCTTTAGTGTTCGGGGTAAGCTAAGGGGTCAGACAGGCCTAGTTCTGCGAAGCCTTGTTGTCTGAAATAGCAGGAGTCACAGTGACCGCAAGGCGATCCGTCGGCGATAGGGTCGTAACAGGAGCGAGTCAAAGCATAATCCAGTCCGTATTGAAGGCCGAGTGAGATGATTTCGGATTTTTTTAAGCTGATTAGTGGGGTGGCTATTTCAAGTTCACCACCTTCGGAGCCTGCTTTGGTGCCGAGCAGGGCGGTGCGTACAAAGGCATTCATGAATTCAGGACGGCAATCAGGGTAACCGGAATAATCCACTACATTGGCTCCGATCACCAGACGGGTGGCTTGCACTGTTTCGGCCAGGCCTGCGGCCAAGGCAAGGAAAATAAGATTGCGAGCCGGTACATAAGTGCTGGGGACACCTGTTGATTGTGCATCATCTTTGGGTACGGGAATATCCGCGGTAAGGGCTGAATGGCCGATGCTGCGTAAATCGACCTTGATGACCCGGTGATCGGTGATGCCAAAAGAGTCTGCTACATGTTCAGCCGCTTGCAGTTCGATGCGGTGACGCTGGCCATAATCAAAGGCGACCGTGTGGCAGATCCAGCCTTGTTGTTTGATGGCCCAGGCAAGAGCTGTGCTGGAATCCAGACCGCCGGAAAGCAGTACGACGGCATGGCGGGTTGCTGTTTTTATAGCTAAATCATTCATCACTAAACCCCTTCAGCCTTTGCACCCCAGATGACTTTATGCATTTGCATTTGCATGCGAGCCGGCAACTGATCTTGCAACAGCCATTGGCATAGCTCTGCGGCAGTGATATCACCCCAGGCTGGAGAAAGTAATACGGGCACATCTGCCAGGCCGAGCTTGTGTTTGATGATGAAATCACGTGCCCATTCATAATCATGGCGATCAGTTAATACGATTTTGATTTCATCACCGGCTTTTAAGTATGCTAAATTGGCTAAATGATTGCGTTCAACTTCACCGCTACCCGGTGTTTTAATATCGACAATGCGCCGAATATCTGCCGGAATGTTTTGCACAGAATAAGCTCCGGATGTTTCGAGTTGGATGATACAATCGAGTTCAGATAATCGCTTTAGCAGTTCAATGCAATGGCGTTGGGCTAGCGGTTCACCGCCGGTAACGAGCACCAGCGGGCGCTGTTTTTCTGCAACTTGTCGAATGATATTGTCGATATCCATCCAGTCACCACTGCTTGCAGGGATGGCTTTGGGGGTGTCGCAATAGCTGCAGCGCAGCGGGCAACCGGCCAGACGGATGAAGGTGCAGGGTAATCCTGCCAGCGTGCTTTCACCCTGGATGCTGTCATATATTTCAAAAATGCGCAGGCGATGTGGAGAAGCGGTTATTGTTCATTCTCCGATGTTTTTGCAGGTAAGTTAGATAAGGCGGCACGGGCTTGCTCGGCAAGGTTTGAGTCAGCATGATCTTGAATCAAACGCTGATAATATGCGCGCGCTGTTGCATAACGACTTTGACTTTGGCTGAGCTGCCCCAGCTTGAGTAATGCGGCAGCGTGTTTGACACTGTTGCTATAGTGATCTGCGACATATTTAAAGGCATTTAGCGCTTTGCTGTTATCACCTTGCGCCAAACGGGTTTCACCCAGCCAGTACCAAGCCTGATCGGTGTATTCACCCTTGGGGTATAAATCCAGTTGTTTATTGAAGGCTATTGATGCCTCATCAAAACGACCGCTTTTCAAAGCTAGATAAGCTGCTGTGTAGGCGTTTTTTTCAGCTTCGGCAAGAGCTGCCAGATCAACCTTGGGTGTGACTGGAGCGGCCACAACAGGTATTGATGGTGCTGTTTTAATAGGGGCGGGGTGTTTGATTTCCGCTTTTGCAAGCTTGATGGGTTTTTGGTTTGCTTTTACTGGTGCTTTTTTGCTTTTTTTATTACTGACGCGATGCAGTTGTTCCACATGATTGGACAGGCTCTCAGTGTGATCCAGTTGTTGTTGTATAAGCTGTTCTAATGATTCAATCTTTTGTTGCAAGCTTACAATGGCTGTGGTTTGTTGCTGCATGGCATCGGCGGATGCTTGTTGCTCATGCTGCACGGCTGCAATGCCGGCGGTGATTTGGGGTTTATCCTGTTGCCAGGTAACTTTATTTTTTGCTTCAGATGCACAGGCGCTTAGTAGCAGTGCACACAAGCAAACAACGGCCAGCGGTTGAACCGCTAGCCGTTGAGGATGCCTAGAGAATGTGTTTTTAGCGGCTAACAATGTCACCACGACGATTCTGTGCCCAGCAAGCTTCGCCACTGCCATGACATGCAGGACGTTCTTCGCCAAAGGATACGGTATCGATACGGTTGGCGCTGACGCCACGGTTGGTTAAATAATCACGCACGCTGTCGGCACGTTGCTGGCCAAGTGCCAGGTTATATTCACGGCTACCACGTTGATCACAGTTGCCTTCAATGGTGATTTTGCTGCTATGGCTGGCATTCAACCATGTGGCATAAGCATCGAGTGTGGCACGTGCTGCAGAATCGAGTGATGCGCTATCGAATGAAAAGTGAACCGAGGATGCTGCAGGTTTGGATGCATCAACTTGATGCAGGGCTTGAGTGGATGCACCGTGTTGTGAACTGGAATAACTGCTGTTTTTGGCACCGCTATCCGATGTCACTTCTACCTTTTTGCTACAGCCGGCAAAAAGCAATGCTGCTGCCGCGATGCTAAGCATAAGAATCTGTGTTTTGGATTGTTTTTTAAACATAAATCTTCTCCCTTCGTGCTTTATGATGACGCATAGTGACATTTGCTTGATTGCAGTCAACTACTACCCTGTTTATGGCACGATATGAAAGGCCATAGAGAATAAATGCTGTTTATAGCTTGATAAAGCTTTATTCGATGCGCGGCGGGAATAAGCATAGTCGGTACTGATATCGAGCCATGGCTGCATGGCATAAATCAGGCTCAGATGGGCATCACTTAAATGATCTGTTCGGGCAGTGCCAATATATTTATTACGGCCAATGCTGATACCAATGGCATGGCTGAAGACCTGATCCCAGGCATGCGACCAGCTCACTTGGTTTTGTTGACTTTGCACAAACGAGCCGGTTGCACCGAGAGTTTCAGTATTTGCAAAGGAGGTGCTGATGGTCCAGGTCGAATAGGATAATGGTTTCCAGCTGATGCTGGCATCCCAGGCCAGGTTCGAATTTGTTTGGCCGGATAGATCTAAGCGTCGTTGTAACCATCCTACCTTGATAGTGCCAGAAGTTCTGGCACTGGCTTTCCAAGCCAAACCACCGGCTAAACCCAATTCATGGCTACTCAGGGGTGAAGCTGATTGTCGATAGTCTTGAATGCCGTATGTTGTATCGAGCAGGGCATAGAACCTTGATCGGGTACGAAAGAAAAGTGTGCCACCGAAGGTGCTACTGTTGCTATCCTGTGAGGCAGTGAGTGCCCGATTGTTTTCAAAACGCTTGATGGAATAATCGCCATGAGCAGCCAGCTTCATACGGGCACCATTACTGCCATATTCAAATTTAGCCGTGACTGCAGCTTGATGCCAGCGATTCGGTTCGATAAAACCAAGCAACTGGGTGGGGATGCCTGTGAAGGTCGAACCACGTTGATCTTGGGAGCGACTGTAGTTGATGCCGATGTCCAATCTGCCCCGGTTGGAGAGCTCACGGTGCAGCAAGACATCGATAAAATGGTTGGTGTAAGTATCAATCGAACTGCTCCAGAACTTGTCGTATTCCAACTTGTATTGCAGACTGAGATAATGCTCCACGTTACCGGCAAGCATGGTGATGCTCGGGCTCAGAAATGTTTGCGCAGAGGAAATACTATTGCTTTCGCTGCGGGTGATGTTGTTATCGTAGAGAGCTTTGGTATCGAGAACAGGGTAGATATGAATAGCACCGACCTGAATGCCTTGATTTGTTGATGAAACCGCTGAAAGGGCGATGTTCGGGCATATGTTCATCAACGCTATGAGCATCATCAGCTTGATCATGCTTTCAGCCCTCGTTTACCTTTCACGTCGGTGTACTCCTTGCTCATGGATCCAGACGTATTCATCGCGTTGATGGTTGCGCCCTACCTTGTGGGCGCTGCTTTTTACTTGTGTCCTTCGCGGCAATGAATTGTAAGCCTGTCTGTGCTTCTAGCATAGATAGCTTTTATGAAAGTGCCAAGCTGATCAGATTATAATCAGCCTGGCATCAAGAGGTTGTTGTGGAAATGTTAGGATGGTAAGAAAGGTATTTTTTAATGCCTGGACCAGGCCGGATCGGAGGCATCGATGGCGCTGGAGGTGATGGCTTCCGGTGTTCCGCCCCAGCTGGGTACACGATAAATACGCCGAGAATTATATTGTTCCACGGAATACAATAACATTTGCCCGTTGGGTGACCAGGCGGGTGATTCAATGCGTTTTTCTGTGGCCAGATAACGAATATCAGAGCCATCTGGGCGTACTGTGGCAACGGCAAATGTCCAACCACGTTTGGAGATCATGGCGATACGATCACCATTTGGTGACCATGCCGGAGATGTATTGTAGCTGCCTGTGGTGCTGACCAGCTGAGCCTTACCACCAGCTAATGCTTTGCGATAAACTTGTGGGCTACCTGAGCGATTGCTGACAAAAGCCAGCCATTTTCCATCCGGTGACCAGGTCGGAGTGGTGTCGATGCCCTTGTATTTGGTGAAGGCGCGCCATGTGCGTTTTTTGATATCATAAATATGGATGTCGGTATTGCCGGTGTATGACAGGGTGGCTGCAATAAAACGCCCATCGGGCGAAAATTCAGGTGTGCTGTTTAAACCTTTGAAATTGCCAAAGGCTGTTCTTTTACCGCTGTAGAGATTAAAGAACTCGAGCCGGGGGTGATTGCCGACATAGGTGTTGAGCGCAACCTGTTTACCGTTAGGTGACCAGTCGGGTGATAATAACAGGGTAAAGTTTTTACCGACAGTCTGTTGGTTGGCACCATCCTGATCCATGTAAACCAAATCGGAAAAATCACCGCGTTTGCTGACGTAGAGTAAATGACTAGTGAAATAACCCGGAATACCGAGGGCGGCATGGTAAAGCTGATCGGCGATGCGATGCGCCAGTAAGCGAATATTGCTTTGTGAGCCTTCAATGCGCAGTGAAATCAATTGTTTGTTGCGGTAGGGATCATGTACCTGAATATCGACGCTGATGTTATCAGACCCATCGTGATGAATGCGGCAAACAGCCAGGATATCTGTGCCGATCAATCGCCAGTCGCTGTAATTTATCTGTTGCATGGTCTCTTCAGGGCTGGCAATAAATGCCATGGGGTCGATGATGTGAAAGGACTGACTTGAAAGCAGATCATTTGTGGCGATTTGATACAGGCTGCGCCGCTCAGATCGGCTTACCGTGTCGCTATCAATAACCAGGGCGATTTGCAGGGGTTTGTAAGTGGATTGGTAAATGTCGAAATTGGCGGCAAGGCTGGTATTCGACATGGATATGGTAAATAATAATAAAAGGCTGGATAAAATATAAGGCATGCCAGCTTTCTAACCTTGTGGAGGCTTTAAAACAAGGTGAAAGAAAAACCCGGAGAAAGTGTTTAATAAACGATGTCGTTGGTGTTTTAGGTGAATTTATAACGTTTTATACAGATTGATAGCTCTGACCATCGAACTCGCATAGTTCTGCTGCTACACTCCGGCCTGATGTGTAATGTGAGTGATAAATGCAATAAGCTGATGTTGATGGCAATGCTGCTGCTTGGGCTGTTGGCTGCCCAAACGGGCTGGGCTGCTGAAGAGGCTGGATTGCTGCAAATTCAGGTGGGCGAGAAGGTGATTTTTTGCTCTGCTCGATTGCCTGTTGATGCCGATCAGTTCCGGTTGCCGATGCAGGATGGTATTGCTGTAGTGACACAATGGCATTTGAAGATAGGCAAGGTGCGCAACTACTGGTTGAATAAAACAATTGGTGAAATCACTGTAATTCGCCGTGTTGAACCGGATTTATTAAGTCATAGCTGGCTGTTGCTTGATGTGAATAGTGGTATTTCTCATCGTGTATATCAAATCAAAGCTGCGGTTGATTTTCTCACCCGGCTCGATCAGTTCCCCATACTGGATCGGAGTCTGTTGTTGGCGGGGCTGCAATATAATGCGGTGGTGAATATCGAGATTCATATTGGTGATGTGAATGATGCCTGGTGGGCTGGCTTATGGCCTTCGACTGCGAATGCGATGCAGCAGGATTTTAAATTACCATGAGCAAACTGAATATGATGCGCTTGATTCCCATGCTGATGGCTCTGGTGCTACTGGCTGTGACGGTGATGTTGTGGCCAACGGTTGACGATGGTAGTGGCTTATTGGCTTGGCTTAATGTTGGCATGATGTTGGTGATGGCATTGTTTTTGGTGCGTTATGGTATTCGTTTGTTACGCGAAACAGATGAGCCAGCTCCCGGTTCCCGTTTGCGCGCCAAACTGGTGATTGCCATGGTGGCGATGCTGTTGGTGCCTGCGATGGTGATTCAAATGGCGGCCAGCCAGATGGTCGATAAAGGCATGGATGTTTGGTTTGATGTGCGTGTGGATACATTATTGGATCGCGCATTGAATTTGGCTCAAGGTTTTTATGAGCGGGTTGAAAAAGATATGAAACGTAATCTGCTGGATTATATTACCGACACTGCATTGCTGGCGGCGGTGACAGGTCAAATGGATTATCGTAGTAATAACGCTTATTTGGTTGAAATCAGCAAATCAGAAGGCTGGCAAAAGGTTGAGCTGTTTGATATCAATGAACGTCAGGTGGGTGGTGTTCAAGCTGGTGGATTAACATCGCTGCAAAGCAGGGCTTTGAGTGATACAGCTCGTT
>JAUZQK010000031.1 GCA_030951025.1 Mariprofundus sp.
CTTTGTTACCGATGAGCTTAGTGAAAAAGACCTGGTGAACTACGCTTATACGATCAGGGATAAAGTCAGTGAGAATGCATTGGTGATGAGCCAAATCAATAACAATACAGCTGAACAGGCCATGCTGGGCGACTTCTCCAAGGCTATTGATAATGCAGTGATGGATAGCAGTGACGCGCATCAGAATCAGATGATGCAGATTCTTTCTGATCCAAATCGAGCATCTGCATTTGCTAGGGTTGTGTTTGATCTGTTGAAGGTGGGTTAGATTTAGCATAGGCATGGTCTAACATGACCCTTTTATATATTGTATTCAATGGGTTATACCAATAACTCATCGAGGAATGCGACACACTCTTTGAGTTGTTCGCGTTTATCTTCATGGTTGTGCAATAAGCTTAAATTACCGTCAGGCGTGAGGCGAAAGCGATTGGGTTCGTTTTGTACGCGGCGCATTAAGGCGGCGGGGTCGATGTTGGAGTCGGCGGTGAAGCTGAGGCGAAAAGCCTGGCCGGAATCGCGGATGCCGGATAAAAACAATGCCTGTGCGCGCCAGCGCAGGCGGGCGGATTCCAGACAGAATTTGGCTTCATCGGGCATACGGCCGAAACGGTCGGTCATTTCTTCAAACAACAGGATTACCTGGGCATCATCTTCGGCTTTGGCGATGCGGCGGTAGAGGTTCAGACGTTCACCGGATTGGGGTACATAATCCGGTGGCAGGATGGCATTAACCGCCACATGTATCTCTGTTGGTCGGCTGGCTTTAACGGTTTCGCCACGCGCTTGGCTGACTGCCTGACTGAGCATGTCGAGATACATATCGAGGCCGATTTCTTCAATTTTGCCGCTTTGTTCAGCGCCGAGTAAATTACCTGCTCCACGAATTTCCATGTCTTGTCTGGCCAATAAAAAGCCTGCACCGAGTTCGGTGTGTTCAGCAATGGCTTGCAAGCGATCACGCGCATCGGCAGTCATGGCTCGCGCATCGGGAGTGAATAAATAGGCGTAAGCCTGACGATGGCTGCGGCCAACACGGCCTCGAATCTGGTGCAACTGGGATAGTCCGAGTAAATCAGCCCGTTCGACTATCAATGTGTTGGCATTGGGTACATCGAGCCCCGATTCGATGATGGTGGTGCAAAGCAGGATATGCAAACGACCTTCATAAAAAGCCAGCATTTGTCGATCCAGTTCGGCCGGACTCATTTGGCCATGTGCCACACCGATTTCAGCTTCCGGCACATCTTCCCGTAAGCGAGCCGCAATACGTTCGATGCTTTTGACATGATTGTGCAGATAATAAACCTGGCCGCCGCGATAGAGCTCGCGCCGGATGGCTTCAGCCGCGATATGGGCATCGAAGCTCGATACCATGGTACGGATGGCTTCGCGTTCTGCCGGTGGTGTGCTGATGATCGAAACAGTGCGCAAGCCGGAGAGGGTCTGATGCAGGGTGCGCGGGATCGGGGTGGCGGTTAAGGTCAATAGATCGACACTGCTGTGCATGGCTTTGAGCTTCTGTTTGTGTTTAACGCCAAAACGCTGTTCTTCATCGACGATCACCAGCCCTAGATTGGCAAACTCAAACTGATCGGAAAGCAAGCGGTGGGTGCCGATAATGATGCGGATATCGCCACTCTTCAATTCGCGGGTAATGCGATCAGCTTCGCGTTTGCCTTGCAGGCGAGAGATCAGATCAACCTTTAAATCCGTGCCGGCAAAGCGTTCGGAGAAGCTGGTATAGTGTTGATTGGCGAGTACGGTGGTGGGTGCGAGAATGGCGACCTGGCGACCGGATTGCGCCACCACAAATGCAGCCCGCATGGATACTTCTGTTTTGCCGAAACCGACATCACCGCACACCACCCGATCCATCGGCTTATCACGGCTTAAGTCACGCAGAATCGCATCAATGCTTTCAGCCTGATCATCGGTTTCTTCAAATGGAAAGCGGGCTGCAAATTCGTCATAGGCATCGCGTACCGCGCCTTGCATGGGGTAAGGCGCGCGGGTGTTGCCGCTGCGTGCCGCTTCGACTGCGATCAATTCATGTGCCATGGCCAGTAAATCATGTTTGACCCGTTCGCGGGTGCGTTTCCATTTTTCGGAACCGAGTTTGTTGAGGCGTGGTGATTCTTCTCCGGTATAGCGGTGCAAACGTGCCAGTTCTTCAACCGGCACAAAGATGCTGGCTTTATCGGCGTATTCGATTTTGATGAAGTCAGCCCATTGCTCTCCATCATCGTCATCATTGATGCTCTCTAAACCCTGATAGCGACCCACACCATGATCTTCATGCACCACCGGATCACCGACTTGCAATTCAGCCAGGCTGGAAAAGATATCAGCGCGCAAGACGGTTGAATTGCGGCTGCGCTTGCGCGGTAAATGTTGCCCGAGCAGTTCACGGCCAGTGAGCAGCAATAACTTTTCTCTGGCGATGGCAAAGCCGCTATCGAGATAACCGATGGTGGTTGAGAGGGGATATTTATGGCAATCAGTCAGTGTTGCCTTGCTAATGATTTCGGCGCTGAGATTCTCGCATACTTCAATCATGCGTTCCTGCTGGCCGAGTCCGTGGGCGATCAGGCATAAGCGCCAGCCGTCAGCAAGCTTGTTGTTCAATAAGGTGCGCATGGCATGCACTGGTTTAGCGCGGTCACTGTAATCATTCAGCGCTGGGGCAGCTTCGATATTCAGCCCCGGCAGCCTTTTGGCTTTGATGGGTGTTTCCACGGCATAGAGCTCTTGCGGACTGATGCTGGGCTCGGCACTGGCGCGTACCATTTCAAATTGGCTGCGCACCTGTTCGGCAAAGCTATGGCGGCGTTGCTCGATATCGTGATCGGCATAGAGATTGAATTGATCGGGCAAATAATCGCGTAAGCGCGCCATCGAGCTATAGGCCAGCGGCAGCAAGGCTTCGATGCCGGGGTGTGGGCGGCCAGCTTGTACGGCGGAGAGCATGGGGTGTGTTCTTAAATGCGGAAAGCGGGCACGGAAATTGGCAATAAAAGTTGTGCAGCCCGGTTGATCGAGGATGACTTCGCGTACGGGTACGGAAGTAAAACGATCCAGATGATCTCCCGAACGCTGTGTTTCCGGATCAAAGCGGCGAATGGATTCAATCTCATCACCGAACAAGTCAATGCGTAAAGGGGTATCTTCGGTGGCCGGCCAGATATCGAACAGACCACCTCGGGTGGCAAATTCACCGGCCACCAACACCCTGTCGGCAGCGATCATGCCTGCTTCACTTAAGCGGGATTTAAGGCTGGAGATATCCAGCTCCATGTTTAATTCTAACTGCCACACATGGGTTGCAACCGATTGTGGTGGCGCAATACGCTGCAACCAGGCCGGTAAAGCGGTGAGCAACAAACCAGTCGGCTTGGGGGTGTTGAGCAAGCGCCCCAAGGTGGCAAAGCGTTCACCAACAATGCTGTGGTGCGGTGATACACGATCATAAGGTAAGACTTCCCAGGCCGGAAAACGCCAGAGTTGTTCTGGCCGATCTTGCAGGAAAAAGCCCAGCTCTTCGGAGAGTTGCCGATAACTGCGCACATCGGGGCAGATCCAGACATGCAATTGATCGGAAGCAGCCAGCTTGCTCAGATGCCAGGCTAAACCGGCCATTGAACTATTGAGGTGGGAGGGAGTGCGCACGCTATTCATAGGGCGGCGCATGCTGCCGCAAAGCTATGGGTGCAGCTATGCTTCGTCGTTTTTATTTGGGGCGTTTTTTAGTGGTTATGGCCTACTAATCACATTCGTTGCGGGCAAATGAACAAGTCAGGGCGCGGCAGTATTTATGAATAGTCCGGGTTA
>JAUZQK010000032.1 GCA_030951025.1 Mariprofundus sp.
CATGTTGTTGCCATGTCAGGCTTCCCATATTCATGTGCAATTAAAATGGCAACATCAGTTCCAGTTTGCAGGTTTCTATGCCGCGCTTGAAAAGGGTTTTTATGCAGATGAAGGGCTTGAAGTTGATTTGATTGAGGGTGGCCCCGGACACCAGCCTGTGCAAGAGCTGTTGGCGGGTGATGTCGAATATGCCGTAGGTGATGCAGGTGTGCTGTTATCGCGTGCTGCAGGTAAGCCTGTGGTGATTGTGGCTAGCTTTTTTCAACACTCCCCCCAAGTGATTTATACCCGTGCAGATATCCAGCAGCCAGCAGACTTGCGTGGCAAGCGAGTGATGATGCAAACCGGTTTTTTGACCATTGAAGTGCAAGCCATGCTGCAGCATGAGGGGCTCGATACTGCAGACTATCAGCGTCTGCCTATTGGAACGATCGATGATTTGCTTGCAGGGCGTACAGATGCCTTTCCCGGTTATAGCAGCAATGAAGGTTTTTTATTGCAGCAGATGAAGATTCCTTTTAACAGCTTTGAACCGCGTGAATATGGTATTGATTTTTATGGTGATACGCTGCTGACAACAGAAGCTGAATTGCAATCTAAACCTGAACGTGTGGCGGCTTTTCGTCGGGCTACGATCAAGGGCTGGGAATATGCCCTTGAACATCAGTCGGAATTGATTGCCCTGATCAAGAGAAAATACGATAGCCAGCATAAATCAGTTGAACATTTGGCTGATGAGGCCAAGGCGATTACGGCCTTGATGTTTTCAAATATTGTGCCGGTGGGTTTTTCGAATGTCGGGCGCTGGCAGCAGATTGCCACGGTGTTTGAAGATATGGGTCATGCTCCGATGAATTTGGATTGGGAAGGCTTTGTTTATCAACCGGACAGAGATATACAGGGGCTGTTTTGGCAGCATCGTTATTGGTTTGTGTTTATATCATTGACGGGGCTGTTATTGCTGCTTTATTTGTACAATGTGCAGCTGCGTCGGGGTATTAAAAAACGAACGGCCGAACTGAATCAAATCACCCATGAATACAAAGATATCTTGGATCATATGCAGGATGCATATTATCGGGCCAATATGAATGGTGATGTGATTTGGGTGTCGCTGGCTTGCGAACGGCAGATGGGGTATCGGCGCGATGATATCATCGGTAAACCATTAAGCTTTTTGTATTATGATGAGGGTGGTCGTGATCTGTTCCTGAAGGCATTGCAAAGCAGCGATGGTAATTTGCATCATTTTGAAGTCTGTTTAAGGCATAAGGATGGTTCGCGTTTGTGGTCGGAAGTCAATGCGCAGTATTTCCGTGATGAGCAGGGTAATGTGGCTGGCATTGAAGGCAATGTGCGTAATATTACCGAACGAAAAAAAGCCGAACGTGAAAGTCAGGAGCTGACTGGTCAGCTACAGCAAGCGCAAAAGATGGAAAGTATCGGAGTATTGGCTGGTGGCATTGCCCACGATTTTAATAATATGCTGGTGGGCGTGATGGGTAATGCAGAGCTGGCCATGCTGGATGATGCAGCACAAGGAGAGATGCGCCAATATTTACAGAAGATATTTAAATCGGCGCGACGCGGTGCGGATCTGGTGAAGCAAATGCTGGCCTATTCAGGTCAGGGTCGTTTGAGCATGGGGCATCAGAACTTTAATCATTTGATTGCCGAAGTATCTGAATTGCTCGGTACGGTGATTGGTAAAAAAATTATTCTGGAGCAGGTGTTGATGGATGGTTTGCCTGATGTGGCAGGGGATCGCAATCAATTGACCCAGTTGGTGATGAATTTGATGACCAACGCATCAGAAGCTATGGCTGATCAGCCGGGGCATATTCATTTGCGTACTGGTGTTCGGCATCTTGCTGCGCTGGATTTTTCCAGCATGTACATGGCCACGGATTTAGAGGATGGCATGTTTGTTTTTGTTGAAGTGAAAGACTCCGGCTGCGGTATGGATGAAGCAACCAAGGCGCGTATTTTCGATCCGTTTTTCACCACCAAGGTAACTGGTACAGGCTTGGGTTTGGCGGCATTACTGGGTATTGTGCGTAGTCACGGCGGCACCTTGGCGGTGCATACGGAGAAGGGTAGGGGATCGCGCTTCTTGGTGTTTTTGCCGATGTTGGAAACACAAGAGTCACAAACAGAACTCGATACAGCTGAGTTTAAAGTCCTTGATGCCGATGTGCCTGAGACTGTGTTGTTGGTGGATGATGAAGAATCTGTGCGTGATGTGTCGAGGCGTTTGCTTGAACACGAGGGTATTCGGGTCTTAACGGCTGAAGATGGGCAACAGGCCGTCGATATCTATCGACAGCATCAGCAGGATATTGTATTGGTATTAATGGACTTAACCATGCCGGTGATGGATGGTGAACAGGCCTTTCATGCGATTCGCAGCATCAATCCTGATGCGCAGGTGGTGTTAAGCAGTGGTTTTTTAGATGCCGATGCGGTTGAACGACTAAATTCGCATGGTTTGGCAGGCTTTGTGAAGAAGCCTTATACCAGGCAGATGTTATTGTCTGAAATTAGTCGTTTTGAGATCGCTCATACCGATGTGTTGGTGTTGGATTCCTGAGTATTGCCCTAAGTATTGAGCCTGGTGGCATTGATACCTATGCCATGAATCCCTATGAAATAATCATGGAGTGCTGATATGGATTTGAATCGTATGACCCAAAAATTGAATGAAGCGATGGCTGCTAGCCAGTCTTTGGCGCTGCGCTTGTCGCATCAACAGGTCGATGTTGAACATGTGTTGATTGAACTACTGGCTCAGCGCGACGGTCTTGCGCGTAGTTTTATTGAAGCAGTGGATAAGGATGCGGATGCCTTGCAAGCATTGTTGCAGCATAATTTATCTGGCAAGCCTACGGTGAGTGGTCAGCAGGTCGACAATCAGCAAATACATATCACCCCGCGTTTGCAGCGCTTGTTGATGCGCGCAGGTGATGAAGCTGAGCGTATGCAGGATGAATATATATCGGTTGAACATGTACTGTTGGCCTGTTTTGATGAGACAGCTCAAACAGGCGTGAGTAAAGCATTCAAGGCTCAGGGTATTGGCCGCGAACTGTTGCTTGAGGCGGTGGGTAAGGTGCGAGGTAATCAGCGGGTAACAACAGATGCGCCTGAATCACAGTATGAAGCTTTGAAGAAATATGGCTGTGATCTGGTTGAATTGGCACGCGCAGGCAAGCTTGATCCGGTCATTGGTAGGGATGAGGAAATCCGTTCACTGATCCGTATTTTGTCGCGCAAAAGCAAAAACAATCCGGTATTGATCGGTGAGCCGGGGGTCGGTAAAACGGCTATCGCTGAAGGCTTGGCGCAACGCATTGTATCGGGTGATGTGCCGGAAGGTTTAAAGAACCGCAGCTTGTTTTCCCTTGATATGACGGCCTTGATGGCCGGAGCCAAATACCGGGGTGAATTTGAAGAGCGGTTGAAGGCTGTATTGCAGGAAATCAAGCTTTCACAAGGTCAGACCCTGCTTTTTATTGATGAGTTACACAGTATTGTCGGGGCGGGTAAAACCGAGGGCAGCAGTGATGCAGGTAATATGCTCAAGCCGATGTTGGCGCGTGGTGAACTGCATTGTATCGGTGCAACCACCTTGAATGAATACCGTTTGTATATTGAAAAAGATTCGGCCTTGGAACGCCGTTTTCAGCCTATTCTCGTTGAAGCCCCCGATGTACTCGATACTATTTCGATATTAAGGGGCATACGTGAGCGCTTTGAGCTGCATCATGGCGTGCGTATTTCTGATGCCGCGCTGGTGGCCGCAGCCACGCTGTCTGATCGGTATATTTCTGATCGCTTCTTGCCCGATAAAGCCATTGATTTGGTCGATGAGGCTTGTGCATCGATTCGCACTGAAATGGATTCGATGCCGGCGGAGCTCGATAGTTTGTCGCGTCAGGTGATGCGCTTGGAGATTGAAGAAACAGCCTTGAACAAGGAAAAAGATGAGGCTAGTCAGACGCGGTTGAAATTATTGTCTCAAGAGCTGTGTGATTTGCAAGAACAACGCGATGTGATGCGTAACCGCTGGCAGCAGGAAAAGGCAGCCATGCAACAGGTGCAGACCTTGCGTGAGCAGATTGAGCAAACACGATTGGATATCGAAGTGGCTGAACGTCAGTATGATTTGGAGAAAACAGCCAGCTTGTCTTATGGCATCCTGCCAGAGCAGGAGAAACAACTGGCAGAGCTTGAGGCGATGGCTGAACAGCGTCAGGGCTTGATCAGTGAAACGGTGAATGAAGCGGAAATCGCTGCTGTGGTGGCACGCTGGACGGGTATTGCGATGACCCGGTTGCTGGAAGGGGAGCGTGAAAAGCTGTTGCGTCTGGAATCGGTGTTGCGGCAGCGGGTGATTGCTCAGGATGATGCTGTCAAAGTCGTAGCCGATGCGGTATTGCGGGCGCGTGCAGGTATCCGTGATCAACATAAACCGATTGGTTCATTTTTGTTTCTGGGGCCGAGCGGCGTGGGCAAAACAGAGCTGGCACGTACATTGGCACGCACGTTATTTGATTCTGAAGATAATATGTTGCGCATCGATATGTCTGAATACATGGAGAAACATGCGGTTTCGCGTTTGTTGGGCGCACCTCCCGGTTATGTCGGCTTTGAACAGGGCGGACAGCTGACGGAGGCTGTGCGTCGCAAACCCTATTGTGTATTGCTGTTGGATGAGATTGAAAAAGCCCATCCGGATGTGTTCAATGTATTATTACAATTGCTCGATGATGGACGTTTGACCGATAGTCAGGGTCGCACTGTAAACTTTCAACATAGTATTATTATTATGACCAGTAATATCGGTTCTGAATATATGTTGGAGGGCATTGATGCCGCTGGCGAGCTGGATGCGGCTGTGCATGCACAGGTGATGGCTGAGTTGAAACAGTATTTCCGGCCGGAGTTTCTGAATAGGGTTGATGCGACGGTATTGTTTAAGCCGCTGACGCAGGCGGCAGTGATGCAGATTGTTAAACTCTTTTTGATTGAACTGGAACAGCGTTTATCTGAGCAACAGGTAGAATTTGAAATCAGTGATGAAGCGGTGCAATGGCTGGGACGGGAAGGTTATGATCCAATCTTTGGTGCCAGACCCTTGAAACGCTTTATTCAGCAACAGCTGGAAACACCGTTGGCGCGATTGTTGATTGCCGATCAGGCCGGTTCGCAGGTCTGCGTGAACGTAGTTCATAATGCTTTGATTGTGCAGGGGAATAAATAAGCCCTTGTGTGGCTTCTGATGCTTTCCCCCATAGGGGGGATTTATTTCCACTGTGTTTCTTCATAGCGGGCTTTAGGCTTGACACTGTGAGCAGGCATGCGTAGCAAGTCATCTCCAAACATCGAGAGGAGGAAGTAAATGAAAAAATTATTATTAGTTGCTGCATCGGCAGCATTTGTTATGGGCACTGTGTCCTTAGCACCAATGTCAGCACAGGCTGCTGCATGGGGTAAATGTAAAGCGTGTCATAACTTTACCCACAAGAAAAAAGTTGGCCCTGGTTTGGCTGGTGTGATCGGTCGTGAAGCCGGTAAAGTAAAAGGTGTAAAATCCAAGTCATTGAAATCTGCTACGTGGACTTGGGATGATGATAAACTGCGTTTGTGGATGTGTAACTCCAAGAAAGCAATCAAAACACTTACTGGTGATGACCATGCTAAAACCAAAATGCCTCCACAGAAAATCTGTGATCCGGCTAAGCAGGATGAAGTCCTTGCGAAACTGCATTCAATCAGCTGATAGCTGAATGATTCAATAAAAGGCGGCCTTCGGGTCGCCTTTTTTATTGATACATCGAATGACTTTATGCATTCAAGCGTTGCTTATTGGTAATGCTTCTCACAGCTCCGTTAAATAACATTTACAGTTGAACATTATTATGGACAATGTATCGTCCTATGCAAAACATCGCGGCTATTATCAAATCACTTCGAGAGAAACAATCTCTTTCCCAGCGTACGCTTGCAGAACAAGCAAATCTTAGTGCTGCAGCATTATCTCAATTGGAATCAGGGCGGGTTTCGCCTTCAGTGGCCACATTGGAAAAATTGGCGGATGGGCTGGGTGTTTCTGTAGCTTCTTTTTTTATTCAGGCAGAAGAATCCCAAGATATTGAAATTTTTAATTTGCAAGATCGGCCATCTGTTCCATTAAGTCAGGGTGGGCATTTTATTCCACTCACAGCCTTGCATCAGCCGATTGGCTTTGAACCGATGCTGGTGCAGCTTGATGCTGGTGGCAGTTTTGAAGAACAGCAATATGGCATCAAAAGCCCGCACACCTTTGTTTGGGTGCGTAGTGGCAATGCTGTATTGGAATATGATGATCGCACCTATGCCTTAACTGAAATGCAATCGCTCTATTATGATGCCCGAAAACAACACAATTGGCGCAATCTCTCTGATGCATCATGCGAATTATTGATGGTGCGTTCACGATGATGCAGTCCCTTGCTTTAAGTGTTGCACTGCTGGCATGTGGCTCTGTCATCATGGCTGCGATTGTCGCACCGATGTTGCAACATCAACAAAATATCCAACGGGCGCTGTTATGCGGGCTGTTGGGGTTAACTGGATTATTGGCTTGCGCGGCAGGCTTTAGCGGATTGATGAACGATGGTGGCAATATCATCTTACCGCTTGGCCTACCCTGGTTACCCATGCATTTGCGCGTGGATATGTTGGGAGCATTCTTTTTATTGGTCATTGGCGTATTGGTGTTTCCCGTTGCAATATATTCCTACGGTTATTTAAAACATGAACAACGCTTAACACCGTTGGCTATTTTCTTGCCTCTGTTTGTGCTCGGCATGATGGGCGTGGTGCTGGCTGATGATGCCTTCTCATTTATGATATTTTGGGAGTTGATGAGTGTATCCTCGTATTTTCTGGTCACCCATGAGCATCAATATATTGAAAATCGTAAAGCAGGTTTTATTTATTTGTTGATGGCGCACATGGCTGGGCTATTGATCATGGGCAGCTTCGCAACGATCTATGCCAGTACGGGCTCCTTTGAATTTGCAGCCATGCGTGATGCAGAGATTGCGCCACTGTGGGCATCTGTGGCGTTCTTGTTGGCTGGATTCGGATTTGGCACCAAAGCCGGTGTAGTCCCCATGCATGGATGGTTACCGGATGCGCATCCTGTTGCACCATCGAATGTATCAGCCTTGATGAGTGGCATCATGCTGAAAGTGGCTATCTTTGGTTTTATCCGCATCACGTGGGATTTGATGGGCAGTGGCGATTTCCAATGGTGGTGGGGTGCACTGGTCTTGGCGGCTGGTTCCAGTTCGGCTATTTCCGGTGTCTTGATGGCCTTGCAACAACATGACTTGAAGCGTTTGCTGGCCTACCACTCAATTGAAAACATTGGCATTATTCTCATTGCTTTGGGTTTAGCTATGCTTTTGGCTGAAGCTGAATACCCTACGCTGGCAGCACTCGGATTGATTGCAGCCTTATACCACACCATCAACCATGCACTCTTTAAAGGATTATTGTTCATGGGCGCAGGTGCGGTGTTGCACAGTACAGGCTCGCGCAACATGGAGGCCATGGGCGGCTTGATTCATCGCATGCCATGGACTGCCGCACTGTTTTTGGTGGCCTGTATTTCTATTTCAGCTCTGCCGCCGTTCAATGGCTTTGTATCCGAATGGTTGATTTTTCAAACTGCTTTGATGGCACCGCAACTCGATGGCACTTTACTGACCGCAATGGTTCCTTTTTCTGCTGCTATGCTGGCCTTGGCAGGAGCCTTGGCTGCGACTTGTTTTGTAAAAGTATTTGGGGTGGTGTTTTTGGGTCATGCGCGCAGTGCGTGTGCCGCAGAAGCCAAAGAAGTGGATGTCTGGATGAAGCTGGGTATGGCTATTCCGGCACTGTGTTGTTTGTTGCTCGGTGTGTTGCCAGCACTATTTATTCCGCTGCTTGATCGTGTGCCGTACACTTTATTGGGTACATCATTATTATCGACATTGGCATCGGGTTCAGGCTCGGCGGGGCAAACATCGACAGCGCTAAGCTGGCTATGGTTAACCCCCATTGGTGCTGCCCATGCCTCTTATTCGGCTCCAATCATATTGTTGGGTATGTTGGTACTCGGTGGCTTGGTTTTCTGGTGGTTACACCCCAAAGGCATTGTTATTCGACGCAGTAAGATGTGGAGTTGCGGCAATCCGCATACCCATGCCCGCATGCAATACAATGCCACCAGTTTTTCCCAGCCGTTGCGGCGCATCTTTTGGGATGTGTATCAACCCGAAGAGCATGAACATGCAGAGCGTCGTCAACACAAGCTACTTACCACGCGGGTGCGTTATGTGGTGCATGTCAGCGATATGGCAGTAAAGCATTTGTACCAACCGATTGGGCGTTTCACATTATGGATTGCCAAAGCTCTGCGTCATGAGCATCAGCGTGATATTCATGCTTATCTGGCCTATACCTTTGCAACAATATTATTTCTGTTGGCGGCGTTCACATGAGTTCAATGTTTTTTCAATGCTTGCAGGCCATGCTGATGCTGTTGATGGCCCCCGTGTTGGCAGGCTTTCTTTCGACTCTCAAAGCGCGTCTGCAAAACAGACATGGCGCAGGCATATTGCAGCCATGGCGTGATATTCGAAAGCTATTCGGTAAAGAAGTGGTGTTGGCTGAACATGCGTCATGGATATTTCGTTTCACGCCTTATATTGTATTTACCGCCACTGCCATGGCAGCAAGCGTGGTACCTGCATTGTTGCTTGATACACCATTATCACTCACTGCCGATGTGATTGCTTTGGTGGCATTGCTTGGCTTGGCGCGTTTCTTCCTGGCCTTGGCTGGTATGGATATTGGCACTGCCTTTGGCGGCATGGGAGCCAGTCGTGAAATGACCTTTGCGGCATTGGCAGAGCCTGCCATGTTGATGAGTGTGTTTGTCTTGGCTATTGGCGCGCACAGCACCAATCTCACTACCATGATCTCCCACACCTTAACCACGCCCTTATTGATCCAACCATCGATTGCTTTTGCGCTGGTCGCCATGTTGATGGTTGCAATAGCTGAAGCCGGGCGTATCCCCATTGATAATCCAACCACGCATTTGGAATTAACCATGATTCATGAAGCCATGCTGCTGGAATATTCCGGTCGCCATTTAGCCCTGATGGAATGGGCCTCGATGGTGAAGCTGCTGCTCTTCAGCACGCTGATTATTGATCTGTTTATACCTTGGGGGATCAGTGTTGAAAGCAGTTTTATCGGTGTTTTACTGGCTTTCGTGATATGGCTATTAAAATTGATTGTGTTGCTCGTTGCCTTGGCTGTCTTGGAAACATCGCTGGCTAAACTGCGCTTGTTTGAAGTACCACAATATCTGGGTACAGCCTTTGTATTGGCATTCCTGGGCTTGATTCTCCATTATATGTTGGAGGTCGGTGCGTGAGCAGCATGATGGCGCAACAAATCATTGATGGATTGGCAGCGCTTACTTTGCTCATATCCTTTGCGCTATTGGCACAACACCGCATGTTATCTGTGTTGCACTGGTTTGCTGCGCAAGGATTATTGCTGGCGATTACTGCTGCAGTGGTCGCGTATAGTTCAGGTGAACACGAATTGTATATTTCAGCCATCATGACTCTTTTGCTAAAAGGCTTGCTGTTACCCTGGATGCTGTGGCGTGTGATTCGAGAACTGCACGTACACCGTGAAGTGGAACCACTCTTGAACAGTGGGGTCACCATGGTCATCGCGGTGGCTGTCACCCTGTTTTCATTTCATGTCATTCAACCCATTCAAGTCACGGCAGATTTAGTGACCCATAATTCCATGGCCATCGCTACAGCCTGTGTGTTGTTAAGCATGCTGATGATGATTACGCGCAAAAAGGCCATTACCCAGGTGATTGGCTTCTTGGCGGTGGAAAACTCCTTGTTCTTTGCAGCGATAGGAGCGACCAATGGCATGCCGCTGGTGGTGGAAATAGGTATTGCTTTTGATGTGTTGATTGCAGCACTTATTTTTGGCCTATTCTTCTTCCAGATTCGCGACACCTTTGATTCGATGGAGATTGATACCATGAACGCCTCCTTGGTACACAAGGATGACGACGAATGAATTTCTTTCTCGCGACATTATTAACACCGCTAATTGGTGGTGTGCTGCTAGCCATGATCCGTAATCCCAAGCTGGCGGCCAAACTGAATGTCTTAACATCATGCGTTACCTTTACCTTCAGTTTGTTGTTGGCGTTTACGGTGCTCGGGAAAGATTCAATCCATGCTATGAACGATTGGTTTTATCTCGATGCCTATAATGTTTTTTTGGTTTCGCTGACAGCCTTCGTGGGCATGACAACGACAATATTCTCCAAGCCCTATATGCAGCACGAGCTTGAAATTGGGCGAGTGAATGAACGTCGTATACGTTTGTACCATAGCATGTATCAGTTGTTTCAGTTCGGCATGTTGTTGGGCTTTACCACCAACAATATCGGGGTGCTCTGGGTATCGCTGGAACTGGCGACCTTGGCCACTGTACTGTTGGTTTCCTTGTACCGCACTCCGGCTGCTATTGCGGCTGCCTGGAAATATTTTATTTTGTGCGGCATGGGCATTGCCTTGGCACTGTTTGGTACCATTCTGGTCTTTTTCACCTCATCGATGGTGCTCGGCCATGGCAATGAGGCGTTAACCTGGTCGCTGCTTCATGCCAATGCCAGTGATCTTGATCCTGCGGTCATGGGTATTGCATTTTGTTTTCTGATGGTGGGCTATGGCACGAAAGTCGGTTTGGTTCCAATGCACGCCTGGTTGCCCGATGCGCATGGTGAAGGGCCAACCCCCGTGTCAGCGGTGTTATCCGGTTTGTTGCTCAATCTGGCCTTGTATGCGCTGGTGCGTTTCAAAATGTTGGTTGATGGGTCAACAAATACGGACATGGCTGGCCATATCATGATGGGATTCGGCATGATTTCCTTGTTGGTGGCGGCCATGTCCTTGCACAAACAAACCGACATCAAGCGTATGTTCTCCTTCTCATCCATTGAACATATGGCTCTGATGACCTTTGCCTTTGGCCTTGGAACGCCCTTGGCGGCATTTGCCGCTCTGTTGCATATGACGGTGCATTCGTTGGTGAAATCAGGTATTTTCTTCACTGTTGGACACGCGGCTCAAATGATGGGTACACAAAAAATGTCAGATATTCGCGGTTTGATTTATCACTATCCTGGCATTGGTTGGGGCTTGTTGATTGGCACCGCAGCCATTGCAGGCTTCCCCCCCTTTGGCGTGTTTATGAGCGAGTTTTTACTCTTTACCGCCACGATTGAATCCTACCCATGGCTTGCCGCTCCCTTGTTGTTGGGCTTGTTGATTGGCATGGCCGGTCTGTTCCGCTTTGTTCAACCGATGGTCTATGGTGAACCCCCTGAACATGCCAAAGATGTGCGCGTGAATATGATTCCGGTGTATGTCCATTTTGGTTTGGCATTGCTTTTGGGGCTTGCCATCCCGGCCTTTTTATCTGATTGGTATCATCAGGCCGCCAGCTTGATTGTTGGAGGTGGGGCATGAAACATTTGGCCAATACATGGTTTGCTGAGCAATTAAGTAATCACAATATCTACACCGAATACCTTGAAGATCATCACCCTGCTCGCATGCCATGCTTGGACATCAGGCATTTGGATTGGGCGAATGCATCTAAAACCGCCAAATTACTTGGTATGCGTTTTGTGGCGCTTTGGGCGGCACAAGCAGGCCAACAGGATAAAAAAGCATTGTACGCATACATGGCCTTTGTCCACCCTGAACATCGTTATGCTCTGTTACGCACGCCAATCAATCTGGAAAATCCTGAAATAGCCTCCATCAGCCAGCACTATATCGCGGCCTATCGCATGGAACGAAATATGCAAGATATGTTTGGCATTAAGGTCAATGATATTTTCGATAACCGTTGGTGGATTAAGCACGAGCATTGGCCTGAAGATGCGCATCCATTATTAGATAGCTTTGATGGTAATACGCCGATGGCTTCTGATCCAGATCGTGCCGATATAGATTATGATTACGTGCCTTGCGATAGCGAATGTGCTTATGAAATTCCGGTTGGCCCTGTGCATGCAGGCATCATTGAACCGGGGCATTTTCGTTTTTTGGCTGTCGGTGAAAAGATTCTGAATATGGAAGAGCGCTTGGGTTATGTGCACAAAGGCATTGAAAAGGCCATGCAAGGACGCAACGTTGAAGATGCTTTGAAATTGGCGGGGCGTGTGTCTGGCGATTCTACGGTTGGTCACAGCTGGGTGTTTGCACAAGCTTGTGAATATGCTGCTGATATGAGCATTTCCACCCGTGCCAGTTATATTCGCGGAGTGTTGTGTGAGCGTGAGCGTATGGCCAATCATATTGGTGATATTGGAGCGGTGTGTAATGATGCGGCATTTGCCTTTATGCATGTGCAATGCTCACGTTTGCGTGAAGATATGGCACGCTTGCATGCGGAAGCCTTTGGTCACCGTTTGTTGATGGATTGCATCAGCATCGGTGGTGTGAGCCGCGATTTAAGTACCGATATGTGCCAGAAGCTGATTCAACAAAGTCGCGATATTGCGGCAGAAGTGGAACATTTGCGCGCTATATATGCGGATGCACCATCCATTCAACAGCGTGTGATTGGTGCGGGCATTGTCAGTATTGAAGATGCCACGGATATTGGGTTGCTGGGTTTTGTCGGCCGTGCATCCGGACATTATCCCGATGCCCGAATTGAAGCAGTATATGCGCCTTACGATGAACTCAATGTTCCTATTCCTAAGGGTAAGCTGGGTGGTGTATCCACCCGTGTCTGGGTGCGTTTTGAAGAGGTTGCCAATGCCGCGCGTATGATTATTCAACTCTTGGAACATCTGCCAGAAGGGAATATTCAAACCGCATGGAAAGCTCCGCAAGCCGGTGAGTCTGGTTTTGCAGCCATCGAAGGTTGGCGAGGTGAAATCGCTGCTTGGGTGCGCTTTGCTCAAGATGGCAGTATTGATCGCTATTTTGTGCGCGATCCGTCGGCCATTAACTGGTTGGGGTTGGAATTGGCTGTGCGCACTGTACCTGTGCCCGATTTCCCTTTGGTGAATAAATCATTCAACTGCTCTTATGCAGGCCATGACCTGTAAGGAGAGGCGATGATATGTTAAGAATTTTATATCAAATAATGAAAGTGGGTACAATCACGGAAGCCTCGTTATCCAACGGTCCATTCAATCAAGGTGAACAATCCACTCGATTCGAGTTATTGGGCAAGCAATTGGAAACAGCCATTAAAAAACGCTTCCAAGGCTCGCTTGCCATTCGCTTGGTTGATGCCGGATCTTGCAACGGTTGTGAACTGGAAATCCATGCCGCCAACAATGCTTATTATGATATTGAACGTTTCGGGGTGCATTTTACGGCCAGTCCGCGTTTTGCCGATATGTTGTTGGTGACCGGCCCGGTCAGTATCAATATGAAAACAGCTTTGGTATTGACTTATGAAGCCATGCCCGCGCCGAAACTGGTGCTGGCTATGGGTGACTGTGCAGCCAATTGTGGTGTGTTCGGTGTCGATAATTATGCCATTGCAGGCAGCGTTGCAGATATTATCCCTGTTGATGCTGTGGTGTACGGTTGTCCACCCTCACCGACAGCGCTGATTCAGGCGATCTTGGCCACGTTAGAGTAAGCGGAAATTTAACCGATAGCACTCTTCTGGTTCAGAATAGTTCCTCTTGAACAACAGATTCAAAACCTTGCATCGCAGGGTCACCCCAGGGCGCTCTCTCTTGCGCAAGCGCAATTCACCTTGGCGCAAAGTCACGCAGAGGAAAGGCAAAATCTAATCATGGTTTTCTTTGCCGTAAAAGAGAGTGTTATTCTCGGATGGAGAGCCGTGCAACGGGATGAGGCGATCTTGACGAAAACGCTACAAATTTGAGCCTGATATTAATCGTATAAACTGGAGATCGAGCGGGCATCGTAGATGCGGGTGATGGCTTCGCCCATCAGGCTGGAGATAGAGATGATGCGTACCTTGCCTGATTTGCGTACCTCTTTGGGTTGTAAAATACTGTCGGTAATGACCAGCTCGTGCAGATCTGATTGTTTGAGGCGTTTGACAGCTGGGCCTGAAAGTACACCGTGAGAGGCATAGGCACTGACTTTGGTTGCACCTTGTTCGAGCAGGGCTTCTGTAGCACCGCATAATGTGCCTGCAGTATCCACCATATCATCAATCATAATACAGTGTTTACCACTCACATCACCGATAATATTCATTACTTTGGCAACATTGGGGGCGGGTCTGCGTTTATCAACAATGGCCATGTCCACATGCAGACGGTTGGCCAGCGCACGGGCGCGTACCACGCCGCCGACATCAGGTGATACGATCATAATATCATCGAGTTCATTGCGCTGCTCAATGTCTTTACTGAATAATGGAATGGCGAAAATATTATCAACGGGAATGTCAAAAAAACCTTGAATCTGTGCCGCATGCAAGTCCAACGTCAGTACACGGGTGGCTCCTGCACGGGAAATAAGATCGGCGACCAGTTTGGCTGAAATGGGGGTGCGGCCGGCACTTTTACGGTCTTGCCGGGCATAGCCGAAATAGGGAATCACAGCACAGATATTGCGAGCCGAAGCGCGTTTGGCTGCATCAATGAAGATAAGTAGTTCCATGAGATTGGCATTGGCAGGTCTGCTGGTGCTTTGAATGAAAAAAGAATCCTGACCACGAATGGTTTCTTGAACCTGAATAAAAATCTCTCCATCGGAGAAGCGTTGAAAATAAAGGTCACCCAGAGGATGGCCAATATGATCACAAATTGCTTTTGAAAGCGGAGGGTTGGAAGTGCCTGAAAACAGTCGTAGTTTTTCGTGGAACATGTGCGCACTCCCGCAGGTGACGCTGTGACTTAATAGCTTCAGCAGCGTTCATTTGAATTGGCTGGGACGGCAGGATTCGAACCTGCGCATGACGAGATCAAAACCCGTTGCCTTACCGCTTGGCCACGTCCCAATTCTCAAACTTTTAACTCTTT